>CAADGB010000094.1 GCA_900696455.1 uncultured delta proteobacterium | reverse complement strand
GCCGCCAGCCGCCACGCCGAGAGCGGGCTCGGCCTGTAACCACCGCCGGGGCGCCGTCCACTGTCCGGACCAGCCGTTCTGCTCGCGCGTTCGCCCTCGGCGCGCGCCCCGTCACCCGTCACCCGTCACCCGTCGCCGCTCGCCGCCGTCGCGCCGGGCGCGAGGAGGTCCCCATGCGCGCCCGCCCGCTCGCCTTGCTCCTGGTCTGCCCGGGGCTCGCCCTCGGCCTGCCCGCCGCCGCCACCGCGCAGAGCGGCGGCGACATCGCGCTCGACGGCTTCCGGCCGGCGCTCGACACCAACGGCTACGTCACCGTCGACGGCGCCGGGCTGACGCCGCCGGGGCAGGTCGCGTTCGGCCTCTACACGACCTGGGCGCACGGCCTGCTCGAGCTCGAGGGCCAGGGCGTCCGCTACCGCGTGCGCGACACGCTCACGCCGACGCTGGTCGCCGCCGCCGGCGTGCCGCGGCTGCCGCTGGCGTTCGGCCTCAGCCTGCCGTTCGGCGTGGTCGCCGCCGACCGCGATCCGGACAGCGACGGCGGCACGCCTGGTGATCCCACCGACGATCAGCGCTACCGCACCGGCGATCAGGGCACCGGCGACGTCGGCGTCCACGCCAAGCTCGGCCTCGGCCGCCGCGCCGCGCTGGCGGCGTCGGTGTGGCTGCCGACGGCGACCGCCGACGCCTGGCTGGGCGCCGGCGCCGCCAGCGGGCAGCTCCGCCTGGTCGTCGAGGAGCGCCGCGGCCGGCTGCGCGGCGCGGTCAACGCCGGCGTGCGCGTGCGCGCCGGCGGCGCCGCCGAGTTCATGGACGCCCCGGCGGCGATGCCCGGCACCGGCGCCCGGGTCGCCCTCGGCGCCGGCCTGCCGGTCGGCGGCGCGCTCGCCTACGCCCTGGCGCCGGGCAAGCTCGACGCGCTGATCGAGGGCTGGGCGCTGGTGCCGCTGGACGGCGCCGGCTACGCGCCCGTCGAGGCCCTGGCCGGGCTCAAGGTCCACCTCGCCCCGGCTTCGCACCTGACCCTGGGCGGCGGCCTCGGCGTCGGCCCCGCCGGCGGCAACCCCGACGCCCGCGCCTTCCTGGCCATCGTCTTCGAGCCCGGCCGACCGGCGCGAGCGGCCGTGGCCATCCCCGACGCGCCGGCGCCGCGGCCGGCCGGCGGCCCGCTCGACCGCGACGAGGACGGCATCCTCGACCACCTCGACCGCTGCCCCGACGACCCCGAGGATCGCGACCGCATCCAGGACGACGACGGCTGCCCCGAGGACGACGCCGACCAGGACGGCGTCCTCGACGTCGTCGACCTGTGCCCGCTCGTCGCCGAGGACCCCGACGGCATCGAGGACGACGACGGCTGCCCCGAGACCGACGCCGACCACGACGGCATCCTCGACCACCTCGATCGCTGCCCGACCCGGGCCGAGACCCGCAACGGCGTCGCCGACGACGACGGCTGCCCCGACACCGACCTCATCACCTTCACCGACGGCGGCTTCGAGACCCTCCAGCCCATCCACTTCGAGTTCGACAGCGCCGTCATCGAGCCCGCGTCCTACCCGGTGGTGCGGGCGGTGGCCGAGGCCCTGCGCGCCCACGGCCACATCCGCCGCATGGAGATCGGCGGCCACACCGACAGCCGCGGCTCCGCCGCCTACAACCTCCGCCTCTCCCGCGCCCGCGCCGCCGCCGTCCGCCGGTTCCTCGTCGACGAGGGCATCGACCCGCGCCGCCTCGAGTCCGAGGGCTACGGCGAGTCGCGCCCCCTCGACGACCGCGACACCGCGGCGGCGTGGGCGAAGAACCGCCGCGTCGAGTTCCTCATCCTCGACGCCGGGCCGCGGTGAGCGCCGGTGCGGGCGTTCGCGGCTGTGACCGCCGTCGCGATCAGTCGCGCTCGCTCAGGGCTGGCGCGGCAGCTTGCGCAGCGACGCCGGCAGGGACGCCGGCAAGGGGTTCTTCGCGACCAAGTCGAACGCCTCCTTCTCGAGCTTGTTGTCGCGGTAGTTGCCGGCCGCGAGGAAGCCCTTGCCGTACGCGCAGGCGAAGTTCCACTCGCCACCGTACCGCCTCACCTGGTCGACATGGACGAGCTCGTGCATCAGGAGCTCGAGCTTCGCCCAGCTCTTCTGGATGTCCTTGCCCTTGAAGAAGATCCGGTTCCCGAAGGTCATCGCCGCCACGTTCTTGGCCGGCGTGAACCAGTTGCCGGGCAGCTCGCAGTTGTTCTGGAAGCTGACCTGATCGAGATCGAGCTTCGGGAAGAAGCGGCGCATGATCTTCTTGGTGTCCGGCCACAGGGTGATGTGCTTGCGGCCAAGGTTGGCGACCTCCACCAGCGGCTTGGCGAGGAAGTAGACGAGTCTCCCTCCCTCGCAGCCGCCAGCGCGTTCGAGCTCCTTCAGGACGTTCATCGTGGGCCTCCTCGTTGCAGGTCGCTCACCACGCGAAGCAGTGCATGCCGCAGATGGCGATGTTCGAGACGCCGGCGCTGGTGCTGGCGGTGACTCGCCACACCGACGACGCGCCGACGAAGCTGACGCTGCACGTGCTGTTGCCCTGGGTGGATACGTGGTTGAGGACGCAGAGGTCGTAGGTCGCGGCGGCCGCGTCCGCCGTCGTCGTGGTGCCGTTCAGCGCCAACGGGCTGAGGACGACGAACCGCGTCCCCGGCAGGATGTCCTCGAGCTTGGCGGTGGTCACGGAGTCGTTCGCGAGCTTGCCGCTCGTGACGGCGAGGTTCGCGATCTTGGCCCCGGTGACGGCGTTATCGGCGAGCTTGGCGCTCGTGACCCCGAGGTTGGCGAGTTCGGTCGTGCCCACGCCACCGGCCGCGATCCCGAGCGTCACGCTGCCCGACGCGCCGCCGCCGGTCAGGCCGGTGCCGGCGGTGACGCCGGTGATGTCGCCGCCGGCGTTGTCGTCCGCCTCGCAGGTCACGGTCCCGTTCGCGTTGATCGCGGTGATCACCTGCCCGGGACACGAGCCGGTGACGCGGCGCTGGACGTCGGCGGCGGCGAGCGTGCCCACCGCCTCGGCGGTGGCCGCGACCGCGGCGCGCTGGGCGTAGGGGACGGCGTGGATCGGCGACCGCGGCGTCAGGCTGTTGCCGTTCACCGAGATGTCGAGGTAGAGCGCCGTCCCGTCGAAGACCGCGGCGTCGAGCGGCGTCGTGCCGCCGAGCGCGAGGTGCACCAGGCCCTGGTAGGCGGTCGCGGTGGGGTGGTCTTCGTCCCACACGGCCGTGCCCCCGGTGGCGGCGGTGAACAGGCGGAAGCGCAGCGCGACGGTGCCGTCGACCGGGCCGCTGCTGTTCGACAACCGCCCCGAGAAGGCCACGGTCTCCGGCACGGCCTGGGCCGTGGCCTCGCCACCGAGCGCCACGACGGCGCACGACACCACGAATACGATCGCTCTCATCGATTTCCTCCTGGTCTCTCTCACGGGTCTCACACGTCGGGGGCCGACGGCGTCACAGCTCGTCGCAGCTCGTCACAGCTCGTCACAGCTCGTCACAGCTCAGGGCGCGATGGGCGCCGCGGTCTCGAGCAGCGTCGAGCCTGCTCCGGCCGGGGCGTGCACCGGCGGGTGTCCGAGCTGGAACTCCATCGTGAAGCCGGCGCCCTGGGCCTGCCCGCTCGTCCCCAGGATCGTGGGCCGGGTCAGCTCGATCGGGCCGGAGTCGACCGGGGCGTCCACCATGGCGTCGGGGGCATCGATCTGGGCGTCCGGGGCGTCGACCGCGGCGTCCGGAGAGACCACCGGAGGGCCACAGCTCGCGAACAGCCCCAGCGTCAACATGAGCGCGCGCTTCATGCCCACCGGATCGCACGCCCGGACCGGCGCCGGGAACTGCAAGGATGTTTGCCCCCTCGCGCTTCGTTCGTGCGCGGCGCGCGGGCCCGTCGCCTAGCGTCGTCGGAGCAGGTACTGCAGGAGCTGGCGCGAGGTGTCGAGGATGCGGGCCGCGGCGCGGCGGCTGCCGACGGCGCGGGCCAGGGCCTCGTCGATCATCACGTCGCGGGCCTGGGCGCCGACCTCCTGCAGGCCACGGTGACCGACGGTCTGGCGCAGGTGGGGCTCGAGATCGGGCGCGGTGCGGACGGCGAGATCGATGGCGGCCTCGAGCTCGGCCAGGCGGAGGGGCTTGGGCAGGAAGGCGCGCACGCCGCGCTGGGCGAGGGCGAAGGTCTGGGCGGCGTCGGCCTCGCCGCTGATCGCGATCACGACCGGCGCCGGCTCGCGGAGGGCGGCGAGCTCGAGCACGGCCAGCGCGTCGCCGTCGGGCAGCATGACGTCGAGGACGATCAGCTCGGGGCGCCAGCCCTCGAGTAGCGCGCGCGCGCCCTCGACCGTGCGCGTCGACCGCACCTCGCCGAACCGGCGCTCCAGCGTGGACACCAGCGTGCGCAGGAGGGACCGGTTGTCCTCCACGATCAACGCACGCTCGACCACCCGGGGCACCGGCCGAGGATACTGCGAACGATTCCCATGAAAAGATGCTTGCAGCCGCAAAGATCGCCTATGCTCGCTCCGGGCGATGGGACCAGGAGCTCGAGACGAGGTCGTCGAGCGGGCGATCACGACGTCGGCGCTGGCCGGGGAGCGCGCGGTGTCGATCGCGCGCCTCCTGTTCTGCGTCGCGGTCGGCGTCCGGGCCGGCTGGCTGTGGGCGGCGACGTCGATCGCCGCGGGGCACGAGGCCGCCCGGGCCTGGATCACGTTTCCGGCGCTGGCGATCGCGATCGGGTTCTCGATCGCGGTCCTGACCGGCGCGGGTGGGCGGCGGCCCGCGCTGGTCCTCCACCTGTCGGTGGCGATCGACGCCGTGGTCGCCTTCGTCGTCCTCCTGCCCAACGTCCTGTGGCCCGGGGACGGCTACCAGGGCGCGCCGTTCATGATCGACACCGCCGTCGTCCTGCCGCTGGCGGTCGCCGCCGGGCTGCGCCACGTCCCGACCGCGGCGCTCCTCGCCGGCGCGCTGCACGCCGCTGGGTACACGGCGCTCGCGGTGACGGATCAACACGTGTCGGCGGCCGCGCTGCCCGCCCACACCGCCAGCGCGCACGCCATGTACGCCATCCTCCTGGGCGCGGCCGTCGCGATCGCGGTGGTGATCGCGATGCGTGGCCGGAGGCTATCGGCCGAGGGCGCCCGGGCCGCGCGCAACGCGCGCCAGGCCGGCGACGGGCTGCGCACGGTCCTGCGCGAGCACCATGACCTCCGCGCCGTGGTCACCTCGGCGCAGCTCAACGTCGATCTCCTGGTCCGGCGCGGCGGCGCTCGCCGCGGCGACGAGGTCGACCACCTGCGCGAGGACCTGGACGAGCTGCGCCACCAGCTCGAGCAGGTCAAGGGTCGCGTGGTCGAGGAGCTCGCCGGGCTCGAGGCCCGGCAGCCGGCCGCGATCGACGAGGTGAGCGCGGAGGTCGTGGCCGCGCTGCGGCCGCGCTTCCCGGCCGTGCAGCTCGACGCGGCCGCGGCGGCCGCGGCGCCGCCGGCGCTGGTCGCGGGTGGTCCACCGGCGCTGCGCCGCATCCTCGCCAACGTCGTGGTCAACGCCTGCGAGGGCGACGGCGCCCGCGCGGCGCAGCGGGTGGCGATCTCGGCGCGGCGCGTGGCTCCCGGCGTCGTCATCGAGATCCGCGACGACGGGCCGGGCCTGCCGGCCCACGTCCTGGCTGCGCCCGTCGGGGACGCGGTCTCGACCAAGGCGGTCGGCAGCGGCCTGGGCATCGGGCTCGTCGATGGCCTGGTGCGCGCCAGCGGCGGCAGCGTGTCGTGGCGCAACCATCCCGGCGGCGGCGCCAGCGTCGTCGTCACGCTGCCGGCGGCGGAGTGAACGTCCGCGTCGCGCGCGCCGCGGCCGGGGCGGCCTCGCTCGCGCTCGTGCTCGTGCTCGCCCCGCCGCCCGCCCACGCCGAGGGCGAGCCCGGGTGGGCCGGGGGCGCGGTGCCGGTGCTGAACTACGACGCCGACGCCGGGTTCGGCCTGGGAGCGATCGGCACGCTCGCGCGGCACGACCCCGACGCCCGTCCCTACCGCGTCGCGCTGCAGGCCCAGGTGTTCGTCACCTCGGAGCGCGTCCACGGCCACGAGCTGCGGTGGGACGTCGTCGGCGTCGGTCACCGACGGCTCCGCCTGTTCGGCCGGGTTGGCTACTTCGCGACCGTGAACCGCAACCACTGCGGGCTCGGCAACGAGGTCGAGTGTGCGCCCGCCGAGGCCGAGGCCGCCGCCGACGCCGCCGGCCTCGCGCCGGGCTCGCCCGAGCGCGTCGAGCTGGTGCGCCACTTCCATCAGGTGCGCTACGTCAACCCCTTCGCCCAGGTCGGCGCCCGCTGGCGGCTCGGGCGCCGGCTGAGCGCGTTCGGCCAGTGGCGACTCTACGACTACCGCCCGGGGACCTTGCGCGAGCGTGGACCGTACCCAGGCAGCCTCTACGCCCGCGCCCATCCCGACGGCGAGGCCGGGCTGGCCAGCGTGCCCCAGCTCGGCGTCATGGTCGACAGCCGCGACGCCGAGGGCACGCCGGCGCGGGGCGCGTGGGTCGAGGTGTCGCTGCGCGTCGCCGACGCCGCCACCGGCAGCGCCTGGCGTTTCGCCGGCGTCAACGTCACCACGCGAGCCTACCAGCGCCTCGCGCCCTGGTTGGTGCTGGCGACGCGGCAGGTGACCGACGTCGCCGCCGGCGCGCTGCCGCTGCCCGAGCTCGGGCTGGTCAACGCGGCCGAGACCTACGTCGCGTTCGGTGGCCAGGCCATGGGCCGAGGCGTCCGCGAGCACCGCTACGTGGGGCGGATCAAGGTCCTCGGGCAGCTCGAGCTGCGCGCCGACCTGAGTCGGCGCTGGGGCGCCATCGCGTTCGTCGACGCCGGCTGGATCGCGGTCGACCTCGCCGACGTCGGCGGCGACCCGGCGCGCGTCCTGGGCTCGACCGGCGCCGGCGTCCGCTTCGTCCAGCACCAGACGTTCATCCTGCGCGCCGACGTCGGCCTCAGCCCTCACGAGGGCTGGGCGCCCCAGCTCTACCTCCAGCTCGGACACCTGTACTGAGCGGCGCGAGGGTGCCGCGCCGCGCCCGGCTATGGCCGGCCGCGGACGTCGCCGACGTCGACCATCACCGACGACGGGCCGGGGAAGCCGGGCGCGCCGTCGACCGACAGCCCGAAGCAGTGCGCCGGGTAGCGGACGAACGAGATCGAGCGCGGCGCGGCGGTGAGGGTCCAGTCGCCCGCCGTGTGGAGGACCTCGGGGGCGCTGGCCGGCGACTCGTAGCGCACCACGACCCCGTCGCCGGCGACGTCGACCAGGTAGAGCCGCCCCAGCTCGTCGAGCCCGACCTGGGTGAGCTGGCCACCCGGGCGCGTCAGCACGCGCGCGCGCGCGGTCTCGACGCCGGCGGTCACGGTCAGCCGCCACAGGTCCTCGCCGGCGGGGACGAGGAGCGTGCCGTCGTCGTCGACCAGGACGTCGTCGGCGGCCAGCGGCGAGGTCAGGACCGTGGTGAGCTGGCCGCCGGCGATGCGGAAGACGCCCTTGCCCGACGGCCCGTGGTGGACCTGGCCGACGGTCACGTAGAGCGCGCCGTCCGGCCCGCGGTCGAGGCCGGAGAGGCCGCTGGCCGACGGCAGCTCGACGCTGGCCGTGACCTCGCCGCTGCCGCCGACGTCGTAGGCGCGCACCCAGGTCGAGCCCTCCATGTAGCCGGCGTGGAGCGTGCCGGCGCCGTCGTAGCGCAGGCGCTGGAAGTGGCCGGCGCCGGCGGCGGCCACGGTGCGGGTCGTGCCGGCGACGAGGTCGGTCGCGCTCAGGGCGAGGGTCGCCTGGTAGCGGGTGGCGTCGTCGCCGTAGACGACCAGCCACTCCGACGGCACCGGCAGGCGCCGGCAGTTCTCGATGTCGAGGGTGTGCTCGAGCGTGGCGAGGCGGCCGTCATCGCGCTCGGCGACGATCGCGATCGTGGACGGCGCGTCGGGGTAGGCGTCGAGATCGACGGCGAGCGCGAACGGGGGCGCGGTGGCCTGCGCCACCGCCTGGCCGTCGAGGCGCAGCTCGGCGCGGACCAGCCGCGCGCCGTCGTTCTCGAGCCGCGGCGTCACGGTCACCTGGCCGGCGGCGCCGGCGATCGACGACAGCGGGCCGCAGCCGAGGCGGTGCGGCGAGCACAGCTCGGCGTCGGCCACGCGCCACGGCGCGATCCACTGGACGGTCGCGCGGTCCTGCTGGCCGTCGCTCACGCCATGGAAGACCTCCAGGGTGTAGGTCCCCGACGGCAGCGGCACCCCGGCGAGGTCGGCGGGGAAGATCGACGTCGTCATGACGAGCTGGCCGGCGGGGACCCGGAGGCTCGCGACCTCGAGGCCGCTCAGGTAGACGTCGACCCCGGCGCCGGCGGGGTTCTCCGACAGCTCGAACGTGACGTCGAAGGCCGCGCCATCGAGGATCGCGCCCTCGGTCGGCGCCAGCAGCGTGACCTGGATGTCCGGATCCTGCGTGGAGCACAGCCCGAGCCCCCCTGCCAGGGGGACGGCGGCGCACCCCGGCTGGAACACCATCACGATCAGGCCGAGCAGCCGGTGCCGGAGCCCGGCGAGCGCCGCCCCACGGTGCCGTCGTCGTCGCGCGCGCATGGTCATCTCCCCCGTAGCGATCGGATCATGATATCGCAGTCGCGCCGCGACGAGAACCGCGCCGACGCGCCGCCGACGAGCGGCCGACCGCCGCCCACGCAGTTCCTGCGCGCGCGCGCGCGCCGCTACCCCACCGCGCCTCCAGCCGCCGCCGGCGGTCGTGGTCCAATGTCGCGATGGTGGGATCCGGCCGCGCGAGCGCGGCGCTGACGACGCTCGTCCTCGCCGCGTGCGGCCCGCCGCCCTACGCCCCGGCCCGGACCGAGCTCCTGGCCGCCGCCGACCGCCGCCTCGCCGAGGGGGCGCCGGCTCAGGCGCTCGTCGATCTCGAGGTCGCGCTCGAGATCCCGCCGCCGTCCGCCGAGCTCCGCGCGCGCCGCGACCAGGCCGCGCTCGCGCTGGCGACCCACGCGCTGGCGTCCGCCGAGCCGCTGCGGGCGCTGGCGGTGCTCGACGCGCTGGCGGCGCGGGAGATCGAGCCGACCCCGGCGGTGCGCGCCCAGGTGCGGGCGCGCGTCGTGGCGGAGCTGACCGCGCCGGAGCAGGCCACCTTCGGCGGCGAGCCCGGCAAGACGCTGCGCATGCTGCGGGTGGTGACGCTGCTCGCGCCGCACGCGCGGGACGCCGAGCTCGACGCCCGCGTCGCCGGGGCCGTCGAACAGGTCCGCGCCACCCACGTCCGCCGCGCCGGCGAGGCCGACGACGCCCCGCTGCTCGCCGATCTCCACGCCCGCGTCGCCGCCGCCCTCGGCATGCCGGTGAGCGACGACCTGCGCGCCCTGTTCGCGCTCGTGGTCGGCACCCGCGGCATGCCGCTGTACGTCTCCGGCGGCGGCCCTGGCTGCGACGAGCTGATGCAGGGGTTGCGCGATCGCAACCCGGCGCTCCAGCCGGTCCAGCTCGCGCTCGCCTTCCACGTCCGCCTCGACCTCACGTGCACCGCCGACGGCGGACGCCGCAGCATCATCGAGGATGGCCGCGAGCTCAGCGGCTACGGCTACGAGTTCACGATCCGCGGCAAGGCCGTGGTCGAGGTCCTCGGCGAGCGGGTCGAGGAGCAGATCGACGACGTCGGCCGCCATGGCCTGGTCCGGACCGACGAGGGCGTGAACGGCCTGCGCGCGGCGCGGCGCGAGGCCGGCTCCCGGCTGCACGACGCGCTCGGCCAGGGCCGCACCCGGGCGCTGCCAGGGATCAAGGACACGATCGCCGCCCGCCTCGACGCCCCGAGCTGGCGCGAGCGCGACCTCGCGGCGGCGGTGCTGTGGCTGCTCGACGCCGATCCGCGCGGCCTGGAGCGGCTGTACGGGCTCGACCACGCCGCGGCCACCGCCCTCTACGTCGCCGACGCGCCGACCCTGCCGCCGCTGGTGGTGCCGAAGCTCGCGCTGCCCGAGCGCGACGCCGGGCCGGCGATCGAGGCGCTCGAGGCGCATCGCCGGCGCTACGGCGATCGCACCCGGGTCTACGCCGAGGGCCGACCCTTCGACCTGGTGCGCTCCCAGCTCGGCGCGTCGTTCCAGGTCGCGGCCTCGCCGCTGGCCAGCGTCGACCGCGCCCACGGGGTCGGTCTCCAGCTCGGCCTCGGGCCGTTCGTCCAGCTCTCGGGCGAGCTCCAGCGGACGTGGCTCGGCGGCGACGCCCGGGGCTGGGCGCTGGGCTGGCGCGTGCCGTTCCCGCTCAGCGAGGAGACCTTCATCGGCCACACCGGCCTGCGCGGCGGCCGCCAGTTCGGCGCCGGCGACGAGCGCCACAGCCACCTGTCGACCCCGGTGGTCGTGTCGATGGGCACCACGTTCTTCCTCCTCTCCACCGGCGTCGAGATCAACTGGCTGCGCGTCAAGAACGGCCTCGGCGGCGACGGCGCGCCCTACCACTTCGTCCCGTGGGTCACCACCCTCGAGCTGCCCAGCCCGATCGGCCCCACCTTCTACCTGCGCGGCGAGGTCATCGGCCACCTCGGCGCGCCCGACCCGTGGACCTTCGGCCTCGCGCTGGGCCTCCGCGCCGCCGACCGCACCAAGCTCCGGCGCTGACGGTCCGGGCGCGCGGGCGGCGCCGCCTCGTCGATCGGTGGCGCCCGACGACGCCGCGACCCGTGGATCAGCGCCGGGCGACCGCGACGTGGGTGTGCAGCGGGGCGCGGACGTGACCGCCGCGGGTGTAGCGCGCGACGAGCGCGCGGGTGTCGGCCTCGATCGCGGCGACGAAGGCCTCGAAGGCGTCCGGGTCGTCGGCGAGCTGGGGCATGACCGCGGCGTAGGCCTGGTACTGGCTGCGGATGAAGCCGGCGGCCGGGAAGGCGACGTCGAGGGTGTGGGCCTCGACCTCGACGTCGGTGAAGCCGGCGTCGCTCAGGAGCGTGCGCAAGGCGGCGGCGTCGCCCAGCGAGAAGGGCGCGACCGCGTCGTCGGCGTCGGCGCCGAGGGCGGCGAGGTGGCGTCGCTCGACCTCGAGCAGGTCGCACCACAGCGCCTGGTGTTCGATCGAGCGCCAGCAGGCGAAGACGACGCGCCCGCCCGGCGCGAGCGCGCGGTGGACGTGGCGGAGCGCGCCGGCGCGGTCCGGGAAGAACTGGAGCCCTTGCTGGCACACGATCAGATCGAGCTCGCCGGCGGGCAGGTCGAGCGCGCAGGCGTCGGCCTGGCGCCAGTCGACGGTCACGCCGTCGGCGACGGCGCGGTCGCGTGCGACCGCCAGCATGCCGGGGCGCAGGTCGATCCCCATCACGCGGCCGGCGGTGCCGACCGCAGGCGCCAGGGCGCGGGCGAGCACACCGGTCCCACACGCCAGATCGAGCGCGCGTTCGCCGGGCCGCGGCGCGGCGCGGGAGAGCACCACCTGCGCCAGCGGCGCGAAGATGCTGGGGACGAAGTACGACTCGTACGTCTCCGCAGGGCTGGCCATGGCACCTCCTCCGGCGCCGCTGCGCGCCGCGGCCCGAGCATACGCGAGAAGTCCGTCCGATCCCGTCCACGTCGCGGGCGACCTGAACGTCTGTTCATCCTGCCCGGGTGGCGCTACGCTCGGCGCCGCCGTGCGGCCGGTCTCCAACCCTCCCAACCCGTGGGCCTCGGCGCACGTCGAGTGGCTCGAGGCGCCCCCGGCCGCCGAGCTCGAGATCCACGAGGAGGAGGCGCGGTCGATCCTGGCCGAGAACGACTCGCCCGACGTCGGCTTCCGCTGGAGCCTCAACCCGTACCGCGGCTGCTTCCACGCCTGCGCCTACTGCTACGCCCGGCCCTCGCACCAGTACCTCGGCTTCGGCGCCGGCACCGACTTCGATCGCAAGCTCGTGGTCAAGGTCAACGCGCCCCAGCTCCTGCGCGAGCGGTTCGGCAAGCCGTCGTGGGAGGGCGAGCTGATCGCGTTCTCGGGTGACACCGACTGCTACCAGCCGCTCGAGGCCAGCTACGGGCTGACCCGGCGCTGCCTCGAGATCTGCGCCGAGTTCCAGAACCCGGTCGGCGTCATCACCAAGTCGGCGGTGATCCGGCGCGACGTCGACGTGCTGGCCGCGCTGGCTCGCCGCGCCCGGGTGCGCGTGATGCTCAGCATCCCGTTCGCCCGCGACGACCTCGCCCGCGCCCTCGAGCCCGGCGCCAGCGCGCCGTCGCGTCGCTTCGACACCCTGCGCCTCCTGACCGACGCCGGCGTGCCGACCGGCGTCGCCATCGCCCCGGTCATCCCCGGCCTCAACGATCCCGACATCCCGGAGCTCCTCGAGCGGGCCCACGCCGCCGGCGCCCGGCGCGCGTTCCTCATCCTGCTCCGCCTGCCCGGCGAGGTGCTGCCGGTCTTCCGCGAGCGCATCGCCAGCGCCCTCGACCCGGCGCGGGTGCGCAAGATCGAGCACGCGGTGCGCGAGCTGCGCGGCGGCGGCGGGCGCATGAACGACAGCCGCTTCGGCGCCCGCTTCCGCGGCCAGGGCCCGCGCTGGCAGGCCATCGAGGCCCTGTTCGAGCTGCACTGCCGCCGCCTCGGCCTCGCGCAGGGCGAGGCGCTCGGCGACGTGGCGGCGCCCACCACCTTCGCGCGGCCGACGCGTCAGCTCGCGCTGTTCTGACGGCGCGCGGCGGCGGGCGTCGGGCGCGCCGTGCTGACGGGCTAGTGGAAGCGGTCGAGCTTGCGCGGGCCGCGGTCGAGCCGGGGCTGGGCGCGGAACCGCTCGAGCTTGGCCTGGCGGAGCACGTCGAGGCGAGCGCGGGCGCGGCGGCCGGCCTCGTCGCTCGACACCGCGTCCGACACCGTGCCGATCACCGGCTCGTCGGCGCCGAAGCGCTGGTCGATGCGGCAGTCGATGACGCCGGAGCCGGGCTCGCCGCCGAGGCGATCGGCGGCGGCGACGCCGGCCCCGAGCCGGTCCGGCGCGGGCGCGGCGGTCGGGGCGTGGGCGGGGCGGCTGGCCGCCGGTGCGTCCACGCGATCGGCGGCGGGCTCGCCGGCCGGGCCGCGATCGCGCTGGCTGAGGACGTCGGCGCCGTCGCCCACCGCCAGGTCGGTCGGCTCGTCGGCCGCGGCGGCCGCGAGGTCGAGCTCGGTCTCGTCCTGGTCGGTGCAGGCGACGGTGAAGAGGAGGGAGGAGGTGAGGAGGGCGATGGTGGCGAGCTTGCGCATGGTGGGGGCTCCGTCGGGGGGCGGGGGGCGTGGCGTGTGACGGACCGAGCCATGAGCACGCGCCGTGCCGCGGCCGGACGGGTGGGATCGGGCGGCCACGAACGCCCAGCAGGATCGCGCGAGTGCCAGGCGCTGCCGGCGCGTGCCGCGAACCGCGGGTCACGATCGGCCAGCGTCGGTGGGTGACACCGCCGGTCACGCGTCGGCGCCTCGACACGTCTCACCACCTCGCGCTCACCGTGTCACCGGCGGCGCGCAGTCTCGGTGCCGGTGTGGGCGCCAGCGCCGGTGCCGCGGGTGGCCGGCCGCGCGGCCGATCATGGCACCCGTCACACCCGGCGCCGGCCGGCGGGAATGCGACCACCCCCCCGCCCGGTTCGAGCGCGTGTCGCACCGGGTGTCGCACCTCTTGACACCCCCGGCACCGTTGATACAAAGCCGAACCGACGAGGCGGACTGATGATCCAGGTCTCCAAGTTATCGAAGTATTACGGTGGGAAGCGCGCGCTCGGCCCCGTGTCGTTCGAGATCGAGGACGGCGAGACCGTGGGCTTCCTGGGCCTCAACGGCGCCGGCAAGACCACCGCGCTCCGCATCCTGGCCTGTGACCTCCGGCCCTCGGCCGGCGCGGTCAACGTGGGCGGCATCGACGCCCTCGGCGACCCCCACGAGGTCCGCAAGCGCATCGGCTTCCTGCCCGAGAGCCCGCCGCTGTACCCCGAGATGACGGGGGTCTCGTACCTCGAGTTCGCCGCCGACCTGCGGCGGGTGGCCAAGGCCGACAAGCGGACGTTCGTGGGCGAGGCGCTCGAGGTGACGGATCTCCGCGACGTCGCCGGCGAGCCCATCAACACGCTGTCCCACGGCTTCCGTCAGCGCGTGGGCCTGGCCCAGGCCATCGTCCACAAGCCGGCGCTGGTCATCCTCGACGAGCCGACCCGCGGCCTCGACCCCAAGCAGATCGTGGAGATGCGCAAGCTCATCCACGGCCTCAAGGATCGCCACACCGTCCTCATCTCCAGCCACATCCTGGCCGAGGTCAGCCAGACCTGCGATCGCCTGCTGGTGCTGGGGCAGGGCCGCATCCTGGGCGCCGGCACCGAGGCCGAGCTGGCCGCCCACGAGGGCAACGTCAAGCTGGTGTCGATCACCGTGCGGGTCCCGCCGGCGGCCTCGGGCGAGCCCTACCGCGACGGCGAGGTCGACGCCCGGAAGACGATCAGCGCGGTGCTGGGCCGGATCGACGGCGTCACCCAGGTCGGCGAGCCGCTGTCGCGCGGCGACGGCTGGGCGGTGTCCCTGACCTCGACCAAGGACCTGCGCGCCGAGATCAGCCGGGCCGTGGTCCAGGCCGGCCTCGACCTGCTCAAGCTCGACTACGCCCGCAGCGAGCTCGAGAACACCTTCCTGCGCCTGGTCGACACCGGCGCCGAACGCGCGGAGGCCTGACATGCGAGCCGCCACCATCATCTTCCGCCGGGAGATGGGCACCTACCTGCAGTCGATCGTCGGCCGCGTCACCGGCGCGCTGGCGCTCCTGCTCATGGGCGTGGCCTTCCAGGTCTTCGGCGCCAAGACCCAGCTCTCGGGCGAGATGCTCCAGCAGTTCTTCTGGGGCAGCTCGGGCGTGGTCATGGGGGTCTCGATCATCCTCAGCGTCCGCCTGGTCGCCGAGGAGCGGCAGTCGGGCTCGCTGGTCCTGCTCAGCACCTCGCCGGTGCGCGAGACCGAGATCATCCTCGGCAAGTTCCTCGCCGCGCTCGCCTTCCTCGCGATCATCCTGGCGGTCTCGGTCTACATCCCGCTGCTCATCAAGAGCGAGGGCAAGATCACCGGCGCCCAGATCTTCGTCGGCTACCTCGGCCTGTTCCTGCTCGGCTCGGCCACCCTGGCCATCGGCGTCTTCGCCTCGACCCTGGCCCGCCAGCAGATCGTCGCCGCCGTCACCGGCGCCGCGATCGTCGTGCTGATGCTCCTGCTCTACCAGCTCAGCCGCAAGCTCGACGCGCCGATGAAGGACATCCTGGCCGAGCTCGACCTGTGGTGGATCCACTTCCAGCAGGGCTTCATGAAGGGCGTCTTCAACCTCAAGGACGCCGTCTACTACGTCGCGGTGACCTACTTCTTCCTGCTCCTGTCGGTGAAGACGCTGGAGGCGAAGCGATGGCAATGACCCGCTCACCCCGCCTGATCAGCCGGATCGGGCTCCTGGTCGCGCTCGGCCTGTTCGTGGTCGCGCGCCGGTTCCTGCGCGATCCGGCCTCGGGGCAGACCCTGTTCCCGATCCTGATGAAGCTGGTGCTGGTGGTCGGCGCCGGCTCGCTCCTGGCCGGCACCGCGCTGCAGGCCATGCGCTGGAGCAAGAGCAAGGGCGCGCGCAAGCGGGCCGAGGGCACGCTGCTCCTCTGCTACGGCGCGCTCATCCTCGCCGGCATCGTCTACTTCTTCACCACCGCCACCGGCATGGGCTGGCTCGGCCTCGACGAGCTCTCGGCCCAGGCCGCCCGCCGCTACGACGTCGTCATGACCGTGCTGGCGGCGCTCCTGGCCGCGTGCGCGGTCATCCCCGCGCTGCTCATGGAGGCCACCGTCGGCGAGGTCACCACCGACGAGGACGACGACGCCGTCGAGCTGAGCCGGACCCGCGAGATGGGCCTGGCCGGCCTGACCATCGCCCTGGCCGCCGGCTTCCTCATGGTCACCTGCAACGTCGCCCGCGAGAAGAACATCCGCAAGGACGTGAGCTACATGCGCACGTCGCAGCCCGGCGAGGCGACGCGCAAGATCGTCGAGACCATGAGCGAGCCGGTGCGGGCGCTCCTGTTCTTCCCCGAGCTCAACGAGGCCGGCGGCGAGGTCAAGGCCTACTTCCAGGAGCTGGCCCGCCAGACCAAGGGCAAGGTCGTCGTCGAGCAGCACGACCGCCGGCTCTCGATCACGCTGGCCCGCAAGTACCAGGTCGGCAAGGACGGCACCGTGGTCCTGGTGCGGGGCGCCGACGACAAGGAGAAGCACGGCAAGTTCGAGCTCGACACCGACATCGAGAAGCACCGTCGCCGCGACGGCAAGCTGCGGGTCCTCGACCAGACCGTCAACACCGAGCTCCTCAAGATCCTGCGCGAGAAGCGCAAGGCGTACCTGACCGTCGGCCACGGCGAGATCAACGATCCGGACTCGTTGCCGCCGCACATGCGCGGCCGCCTGCCCGACGCCCGCACCCAGGTCATCAAGAACATCCTGACCGCGCTCAACTACGAGTCGAAGAACCTGGGGGCGATGGACGGCCTGGTGACCAAGATCCCCGACGACGCGACGTTCGTCATGGTGCTCGGGCCCAAGCAGGCCTTCGCCCCGGCCGAGCTCGACACCCTGGCCCGCTACCTCGACGACGGCGGCCGCCTCCTGATCGCGATGGATCCCGAGGGCGACTTCCGCCTCGGCCCGCTCGAGGGCCGTCTCGGCACCGGCCTCGGCGAGGAGCGGCCGGGGCAGGACGCCCGCATCGGCATCGTCACCGACGACAAGAACTACCTGCCCCAGCGCGGCAACGAGAGCGATCGCCGCCTGGCCCTGACCAACCAGTTCTCCTCCCACGCCTCGACCACCTCGCTGTCGCGCGGCGACGCCCGCAACGGCATCCTGCTCGAGACCGCCGGCATCCTCACCGACCGCGAGTTCACGGTCGCCGGCGAGAAGCCCAAGCGCACCTACGTCATCCGCACCATGGGCGAGGCCTGGGTCGACTACGACGGCGACCTCAAGCCGGGCGCCGAGGAGAAGCGCGACCGCTACAACGTCGGCGCCGCCATCGAGGGCGCCAGGCGCAAGACCGCCGACGGCGGGGAGGCCGACGGCTTCCGCGCGATGGTCTTCTCCGATCAGGATCTGTTCGCCGACCGCATGGTCCAGACCCGCACCGGCCAGATCTTCGTCGAGACCAACGGCCGGTCGCTGCCGATCGACGCCATCCGCTGGCTGGGCGGCGAGGAGACCATCAGCGGCATCATCAACGACGAGAAGGACAAGGAGATCAAGCAGACCAAGCGCGAGCAGGCGGCGTGGTTCACGGCCACGACCATCCTCGCGCCGCTGGCGCTGTTCGGCGCCGGCATGCTGTTCGGCCGCCCGCGGCGCCGGCGGGCGTCGGCCTCACCCTCGTCCGCCTCGGCCAAGGAGTCCACGCCATGAAGGGCGTCATCGTCCACGGCGCCTTGCTCGCCGTGATGCTGGTCTACGGCTACCTGACCTGGACCAAGGAGAAGCCGGCGGCGACCGTCACCGGCGACGTCGTGATGTGGAGCCGCGGCGAGCCCGAGCTCAAGGCGATCGAGCTCGCCGCCACCGACCAGACCCTGCGCCTCGAGCGGCGGGGCGAGGGCGCGGCCGCCTACTGGTGGGGCATCGACTCCCGCACCACCAAGAAGATGAAGCCGGTCGAGCCGCCGCCGCCGCCGGCGCCCGGCGAGGCCCCGCCGCCGCCGCCCGAGCCCGAGTGGATCACCGAGACCACGGTGCGCGAGTTCCCGGTCGGCGAGCCGGGCGAGAAGCTGGTGAAGGACCTGGCGCGCATGCGCGCGATCCGCTCGCTGGGCGTGGTCAAGGACGAGGCCAAGAAGGACTACGAGCTGGTCGACACCACCAAGACCATCGCCGTGGTCTTCGGCGACGGCGCCAAGACCCTGGTGATCGGCGGCCGGGTCCACGGCGGCAGCGACCGCTACGTGCTCGACGTCGACACCGGCAAGGGGTTCGTCCTCGCCGGCACGCTGATCACGCCGCTCGAGGGCGGCGAGGGCTCGCTGCGCCCGCTCGACCTGCGCGCGTTCGACCCCAAGGCGGCGATGCAGGTCGAGATCGCGGCCGGCGGCAAGACGAAGACCGTCCACCGCATCAAGGTCAAGCAGCCGGCCGGCGACGGCGCCGACCCCCACGCCGCGGCCCGGCCCGAGCAGGAGGTCGAGACCTGGGGCGAGGGCGCGACCGCCGACACCGCGGCCGCCAACTTCATCGACAAGGTCGAGAAGCTGCGCCCCACCAGCTTCGAGGCCAAGCTCGACGCCCGCGCGCTGACCTCGGTCGTGACGCTCACCTACCGCGACGGCAAGGGCAAGGCGCTGGGCACGATGCAGGTGCTCAAGCAGGAGAAGCCGGGCGAGGCGCCGCCGCCGCCGGCGCCGGGGGCCGAACCGCCGCCGCCGCCGGCGCCGGTGGTCGAGTACTACCTCCTGACCGAGCGCACCCGGGTCCCGGCCGCCGTGCCCCGGGTCGCGGCCGAGCGCATCGAGCCGGACATCGCGACGGTCTTCCCGGCGCCCTGAGGCGCCGGCTCGAGCTGGCCGCGGCGTGTCGGCCTTCGACACGCCCTCGCTGGCGCTCGGGCGGCTCAGGCCGACCGGAGAGGTGGGGTCGCCGTTCGTTGCCCGCGAGCTCGACCGCGGCCGGTGTGAGGGGCTCAGGCCGACCGGAGAGCTGGCTCGTGCTCGACCCGGTACCTCTCTCACCGGGGAGCTGGCTCGAGCTCGACCCGGTGCCTCTCTCACCGCTCGCCCTGAGCCAGGCGGAGGGAGCGACGCGACCGACGCCGCCGTCGAAGGGCCCGCCCGCGCCACCGGGGCCGGGCTGGGCGGGGGGCGGCCCTGGCCGTGGGCTTGACCCGCCCGCCCGCGTGGTTACGCGTCCGGAATACGGGCAACCCCGCCGGCGGTCCCTGGATCGAACCCCCCGGAGCAGTCGAGATGAAGCGTGACCACCACCTCCAGCACGCCGCGGTCGCCGGCGCGTGCGCGGCGCTCGTCGCCGTCGTGATCGGCGTCGCCGTCCAGCCGACCGGTCGGGCCGAGGCCCAGGCCGCGCTGCCCGCCACGGCCCAGCTCTCCGACGTCGCCGAGCGGGCCGTGCTGAGCGTCGTGAACATCTCGACCACCCAGCGCGTCGAGGAGGGGCCGTTCGTCTTCGACCCGTTCTTCACCGACCCGCGCTCGCCCTCCTTCGGCTCGCCCGACGCGCGCAAGGCGCAGAGCCTGGGCTCGGGCGTGATCGTGTCCGAGGACGGCAAGATCCTGACCAACGCCCACGTCGTCCGGAACGCGGACGCGATCCGCGTCACCCTGCACGACGGCCGCGAGCACGAGGCCCGGCTGGTGGGCACCGACCCCAAGAGCGACCTCGCGGTGCTGCAGCTCGCCGGCAAGCCGGGCAAGCTGGTGCCGCTGCCGTTCGCCGACTCGTCGCGGCTGCGCCTGGGCGAGGTCGTGCTCGCCGTCGGCAACCCGTTCGGCGTCGGCCAGGCGGTGACCATGGGCATCGTCTCGGCCACCGGCCGGGCGGCGATGGGCATCGTCGACTACGAGGACTTCATCCAGACCGACGCCGCGATCAACCCCGGCAACTCGGGCGGGGCGCTGGTCAACCTGAAGGGCGAGCTGGTCGGCATCAACACCGCGATCCTGTCGCGCACCGGCGGCTACCAGGGCATCGGCTTCGCCATCCCCACCAACATGGCGCGGCCGATCATGGACGCGCTGATCAAGGACGGCAGGGTGTCGCGGGGCTGGCTCGGCGTCACCCTGGCGCCCCTCGACGCCGACGCCGCGGCCCGGGCCCGCCTCGGCGCCGCCCGCGGCGTGCTGGTGGCCCAGGTCGGCGACGACACCCCGGCCGCCCGCGCCGGCTTCACCCCGGGCGACGTGATCCTCGCCATCGACGGCGCCGAGGTCCGCGACGTCGGCCGGCTGCGCAACGCCGTCGCCATCAAGGGCGCCGGCCAGACCGCGACCTTCGACGTCCACCGCGACGGCAAGGTCAAGCAGGTCAAGGTCAGGCTCGGCGCCCTGCCCGAGACCCAGCCCGCGCGCCGCGTCCGCGTCCGCTGACGTCCGCCGGCCGGGCGCGCTCCCGACCGGGGCCGCGGTCACGCGCACGCGTCCCGCAGGTCGTCGTGCTCGAGCGCGCTGGCCATGAGGTCGCACCTGGGTCGCCCTCATGATGGAACATCTCGTCTACCGTCCATGGCTCCAGGTAGCGCTCATGATGCACTCGCGCCGACGGCCTGGCCCACGGTCAGGGCTCGCACCTCGACGTCGGCCGTCACCCGGCGCAGCTCGTCGGGGAGCCCGGCCAGGTCGACGTTGAGCGAGTAGGCGAGCGGCGCGTCGAGGGGGCGGAAGAAGTCGTCGAAGTGGTGCGGCACCACCACCCGCGGCTCGAGCCGGCGGAGCATGCGCGACCAGTAGCGCGGGGTGAAGCGGCGGCCGGAGATGCCGGCGAGCAGGTAGTCGACGCCGCGGTGGCGGACCTCGTCGTCGAGCAGATCGCACGAGCCGTGGTGGTAGAAGCTCACGCCGGCGACCGCGACGTGGAGGCCCCACACCTGGCCGCAGCGGTAGGCCTGGGGCGTGAGGTGATCGGTGTGCTCGCAGGTCAGCTCGCCGTCGTACGGCGTCCACAGGCCGCCGGCGAGGCGCGAGTGGCGGCTGGGCACGAACGTGACCGTGAACGGCCCGACCTCGTAGGGGCGGTGGGGAAGGACGGTCACCGCCAGCTCGGGCCGGCCGTGCAGGGCGAACAGGCGGGCCAGCGACGCGCTGCCGTAGGCCGGGCAGCCGGCGCGCGCCGCCAGCGCCGGCACGTCGAGGGCGTGATCGAAGTGGGTGTGGCCGACCAGGATGGCGAGCGGGTCGGGCAGGGCGGCGAGGCGCGCCGGATCGCTGGCGACGACGCGGCGGCGGAGCAGGTCGCCCAGCGACAGCCGGGTGACGTACGGGTCGATCAGCAGGTGCTGGCCCCGGTAGGTGAGGCGGAAGCCGGCGGTGCCCAGCCACGCCAGCTCGAGCCCGGGCGGCAGGTCGCCGGCGCGGCGCGAGCGCGCCCACGCCAGGTCGGCGTGGGTCGCGGCGTCGGCGGCGGCGCGGGCGCCGCGGCGCGCGGCGTAGGCGGCCAGCGACGCGAGGTGGCCGAGGGGACCGAGCATCGCCCCAGCATACCGAGAAAGATCGGGCCGGGCCGGCCACCCGCGCGAGGGCGGTGCTAGGGTTCGGGCCGAAAGGAGAGACCCACCATGGCCTTCACGCTGCCCGAGCTCCCGTACGCCAAGGACGCCCTCGCGCCGGTCATCTCGGCCGAGACCATCGAGTACCACCACGGCAAGCACCACAACGCCTACGTCGTCAACCTCAACAACCTGGTGCCCGGCACCCGGTACGAGGCGATGTCCCTCGAGGACGTGGTCAAGGCCAGCCACGGGCAGCTCTCGGAGAAGCCGGTCTTCAACAACGCCGCCCAGGTGTGGAACCACACCTTCTACTGGCACTCGCTGTCGCCGACCGGCGGCGGCGCGCCCACCGGCGCGATCGCGGCGGCCATCGACCAGAGCTTCGGCGGCTTCGACAGCTTCAAGGAGAAGTTCTCGAAGGCGGCGGCGACCCAGTTCGGCTCGGGCTGGGCGTGGCTGGTCAAGAACGCCGACGGCAGCCTCGCCATCGAGCAGAGCGCCAACGCCGACACCCCGTTCGCCACCGGCAAGACCTGCGTCCTCACCATCGACGTGTGGGAGCACGCCTACTACATCGACTATCGCAACGCCCGTCCCAAGTACATCGAGGAGTTCTGGAAGAAGGTGAACTGGGACTTCGCGACCAAGAACCTCGGCTGAGCCGAGGCGCAGCCGAGGCGATCTGCTCCGACTCAGGTCGGCACCGGCGTCCTCGGGACCGACCGATCGACCAGCGCGTGTGATTCCTTCATACGCTCTGACGTCAGTCGGCCGCCGGCGCGAGCTGCCGCGGCAGCGCGAACCGGCCCTCGCGCACGGTGCCGGCGCTGGCGTCGACCAGCGCCACCCCCGCGGCGGCGTAGGCGACCTGGTACTCCAGGAGCTGACGCCGGGTCGCGGCGGTCGTCAGGCTCGGCGCCAGGTCGCCGGTCTTGACCTCGGCGACCCAGCGCTGGCCGTCGCGCGCGACCAGGAAGTCGCAGCGCAGCGCCGCCTCGTGGACGTCGTCGTCGACGGCGATCTGCCAGGTGTGGGCGACCTGGCGGTCGAGCGCCGCGAAGCCGGCGTCGGCCAGGAGCGCCTCGGCGCGGGCCTCGCCGGCCAGGGCCACCCGCGCTCGCCGGCGGGCGGTGCGGCGGCGGCCGCGCGCCGCCACCGCGCGCAGGAGGGTCACCACCACGAGCACCGCGGCGACCGTGGCCGCGATCAGGACGAGGTCGCGCACGCGGGGATCGTGGCAGGGCCGTCTGATCGCGGCCGCGCCGCCTGATCGCGGCCGCGCCGCCAGATCGCGGCCTCGCCGCCTGAACGTGCTACAGCATCCGCCATGCTGCGCACCACCCTCCCCGCCGCCGCCGCCGCCGCCGGGCTGCTCGCGCTCGCCGCCTGCCCGGGCGCGCGCACGACCGAGCCCGCCACCGTCCGCCCCGCCGAGCCGCCGGGCACCGAGCCGCCGCCCGCCGCCCCGTCGGCGCGCGACGCCGCGCTGGCCGAGGTCGCCCGCCTGCGGGCGCTGGCCGACCTGGATCCCATCCTCGCGCCCTTCGGTGGCCCCTACGGCGGGGTGCCGCCCTGGGACAAGATCACGATCGAAGGCTTCCCCCGGGCCTTCGAGCTCGGGCTCGCGCTCCTGGCCGCCGAGGTCGCCGCGATCTCGGCCGATCCGGCGCCGGCCACGTTCGCCAGCGTGGTCGCCGCGCTCGAGGACAGCGGCCGCCACCTGCGCCGCGCCGAGGCCCTGTTCGGCGTGATGGAGTCGAACCTCAACACGCCGGAGGTCCAGGCCGTCGACCGCGAGTGGTCGCCGAAGCTGACCGCCGCCTACGACCGGATCATCTTCGATCGCCGCCTGTTCGATCGCCTCGACGCGGTCCACGCCGCCCGCGCCACCGCCGGGCTCTCCCCGGTCCAGGCCCGGCTGGTCGAGCTGCGCCACGATCGCTTCGTGCGCGGCGGCGCCCGCCTCGACGAGGCCGGCAAGGCCCGGCTGGGCGCCCTCAACCAGGAGCTGACCTCGCTCTTCACCGAGTTCGGCAACCGGGTCCTCGCCGACGAGAACACCTGGGTCGTGCTCGAGAAGCCGGCCGACCTCGCCGGCCTGCCGCCGTCGCTCGTCGCCGCCTACAAGGCCGCCGCCGACGCGCGCGGCCTCGCCGGCAAGTGGGCGGTGGTCAACACCCGCTCGAGCGTCGACCCGTTCCTGGCGTCGTCGACCCGCCGCGACCTGCGCGAGCGGGTGTGGCGGGCCTTCAAGAGCCGGGGCGACAACGGCGGCGCCACCGACACCAACGGCCTCATCGCCCAGATCGTCGCGCTGCGCGCCGAGCGCGCCCGGCTGCTCGGCTTCCCGTCGCACGCGCACTGGCGCATGTCCGACACCATGGCCAAGGATCCGGCGCGCGCCCGCGAGCTGATGGCGCGGGTGTGGCCGGCGGCGGTCGCCCGCGTCGGCCAGGAGGTCAAGGACATGCAGGCGACGGCCCGCAAGCTCGGCCACAAGCTCACGATCGAGCCCTGGGACTACCTGTTCTACGCCGAGAAGGTGCGCAAGGCCCGCTACGACCTCGACCAGGCCGAGCTCAAGCCGTACTTCCAGCTCGACAACATGGTGGCGGCGGCGTTCTGGATGGCGGGCGAGCTCTACGGCCTCCGCTTCGTGGAGATCACGGGCAAGGTGCCGGTCTTCCACCCCGACGTCCGGGTGTGGGAGGTCACCGGCAAGGACGGCGCCTTCGTCGGCCTGTTCTACGGCGACAACTTCGCGCGCGCCGGCAAGCGCTCGGGGGCGTGGGCCTCGGGCTTCCGGAGCCGCGAGAGCTTCACCGGCGTGGTGCAGACCCCGCTGGTGACCAACAACAACAACTTCGTCAAGGGCGCGCCCGGCGAGCCGGTGCTGATCTCGCTCGACGACGCCGAGACCCTGTTCCACGAGTTCGGCCACGCCCTGCACTCGCTGCTGTCGGAGATCGAGTACCCGGGGCTGGCGGTCACGCCCCGCGACTTCGTCGAGTACCCGTCGCAGGTCCACGAGATGTGGGTGCTGTCGCGGCCGGTGCTCGATCGCTTCGCCCTCCACGTCAAGACCGGCAAGCCGATGCCGCAGAAGCTGGTCGACAAGGTCGAGGCCTCGAGCAAGTTCAACACCGGCTACCAGACCGTCGAGTACCTGTCGTCGGCGATCGTCGACATGGAGCTCCACCTCGATCCCGCCGGCGTGGTCGACGCCGACGCCTTCGAGCGCGAGACCCTGGTGCGCTACGGCGCGCCCCGCGAGGTGGTGATGCGCCACCGCCTGCCGCACTTCAACCACCTGTTCACCAGCGACGCCTACTCGGCCGGGTACTACAGCTACCTTTGGTCGGAGGTGATGGACGCCGACACCCGGCAGGCCTTCGTCGAGGCCGGCGACCTGTTCCACCCGCCCACCGCCGACAAGCTGCGCGCGTTCATCCTGGCTCCCGGCAACGCGACCGACCGCGCCGAGGCCTACCGCCAGTTCCGCGGCCGCGACCCCGACGTGGCGGCGCTCCTGATCAAGCGCGGCTTCCCGGTCAAGTAGCGCCGGCGCGGCGCTCGGCCAGGCGCTGGAAGGCGCGCACCACCTTGTCGGCGGTGTCGTCGGCCAGGGTGTCGCGCGCCCACGGCGGCAGGGTGCGGCCGGCGCGGCTGGCCAGGGCGTAGTGCAGGCGGCAGCGACCGCCGCCCAGGTCCTCGAGCCGGGCCTCGCCGTCGAGCTCGCGATCGGCGGCGCCGTGGGTGGTCCAGGTCACGCGCCGCGCCGCCTCGTCGTAGCCGTAGGTGAGCTGGTACTCGAGGCTGCCGGTGGACGGCATGCCGATGAACTGCACCCGCCGCGCGCGGCCCTCGGGGTCGCGCTCGAGGATCTCGACCTGGGCCACCGCCGCGATCCAGTCCGGGACCAGGCGCGGATCGGCGAGCAGCGACCAGCACAGGGCGAGGTCGGCGGCGATGTCGATGGTGGCCGCGAGGCGCGGCCCGACCGGAGCCTGGGGCACGCCTGGAGGCTACCACCGCCGTCCGGGGCCGGAGTAGGCTCGGCGCGCGATGCCTGGCCACTGGCTGATGAAGAGCGAGCCCGACACCTTCAGCATCCACGACCTGGCCCGGGTCGGGCGCGAGCCCTGGACCGGCGTCCGCAACTACCAGGCGCGCAACCACATGCGCGACGGCATGCGGGTCGGCGACCTGGTCCTGTTCTACCACTCGAGCTGCGAGCCGCCGGGCGTGGTCGGCCTGGCCCGGGTCACCCGCACCGGCGTCGTCGACGAGACCCAGTTCGACCCGGCCAGCCCGTACTTCGATCCGGGCGCCCGGCGCGACGCGCCGCGCTGGATCTGCGTCGAGGTCGAGCACGTCGAGACCCTGCCGCGCCAGGTCGCCCTCGACGAGCTGCGGGCCGATCCGGCGCTGGGCGACATGCTGGTCCTGCAGCGCGGCCAGCGCCTGAGCGTGCAGCCGGTGTCGCCGGCCCACTACCGGGCGGTGGTGGCGAAGGCGCGGCGCGCGGCGCCGGCCGCGACGCCGGCCACCCGGGGCGCCGGGGCGCCGGCTAGAACCGCAGGTACGGCCCGAGCGAGACGTCCAGCCCCGCCACCGCCGGGTCGAGGCGCCCGGACGCGGCCCGCCCGGTGAGCGCGTAGCCGGCGCTGAGCTGGACGCCGCCGGTGCGGTTGCCCAGCCGCCAGTCGACGCCGGCGCGCAGGTAGGGCAGGGAGTCGGTGGCGGGCACGCCGTGCAGCTCGACGGTGCGCCGGACGACGCCGACGTCGACCCGGGGCTCGGGGATGAACGGCTGGCCCATCGCCCAGTGCAGGCGCGCCACCAGCGCGAGCTGGGTGGTGGTGGTGGTGACGCGGTCGTCGGCCCACGCCAGGCCGGCAGCGTGATCGGCGCGGGCCCAGCTCGCGGCGAGGCCGACGTCGATGATGGGCGCGAGCAGGTACTGGACCTCGGCGCCGAGCACCGGCATCACCGGCGAGCGCGCGCTCGGCCAGCCGTAGGCGGTGAGGCGATCGACGCTGGCGGCGTCGTGGGTGTCGGTGGCGGTGAAGCGCAGCCCGGCGCTGGCGGCGACCTGGAGGCGGCGCGGCGCGCGCCGGGGCGCGGCGGGCCCGGCGTCGAGCCACGGCGCGGGCGCGACCAGGGACGGCGGCGCGAGCTCGGCGGGCGCGTACGGATCCTGCGGATCGGGGAGCGCGAGCGCGGGCGCGAGCGCGGGCGCGAGCGCCGGCGACGACGAGCGTGGTGACGAGCGCGACGACGACCGTGGTCCGCGCGGCTCGCGCGGCGCGGCCGCGGCGCCACCGCGCGCGGTGGACGGGGCGATGATCAGTAGCCAATCGAGCCTCCCGAGACCATGAGCTGGAGCGTGTCGAGGTGGCAGCGCGCGCCGGCCTCGATCACCAGCGCCGTGAAGCGGACCTCGCCGCTCGCGTCGCCGTCGCCGACGAAGGCGGGCAGGGCCGGCAGCATGTGCTTGCGGCGCAGGAGGTCGGGCGCCGGCGGCGCGTCGAGCCCGAGGCGGATCCGCACCTGCGGTCCCGGCGGCGAGGTCGCCGGCTCGAGCGCGAGCGTGGGCCGGCCGCCGCAGTCGGTCGTGTACTCGAGCCAGTTGCCGTCCGAGAAGCCGTCGCGCCAGCCGCCGTCCTCGCCGATCGCGCGCCGGACGTCGAGGGCGTGGCTCATGCGCGCCCCCGGCCCCAGGCGCGCGGCGTGCTCGCCGGGGTGATACGTGGTGACGATCGAGACGTCGCCCTCGAGCGCCCAGGTCGCGAGGCCGGCCTCGAAGTCGTCGACGAACTGGACCACGTCGTCCTCGGGGGTGAGGCAGCCGGCGGCGATCGCGGCGAGGGCCAGGCCCGGGAGCATGGTGGTGGCGCGGCGGAGCACGTCCGCGACCGTTGCAGCAAGCGCGCCAGCGCAAGTCCGCGACCCGGTTCGCGGTCGTCGACCGTGCGCGGCGGCGCCGCGACAGCGATGTCCGGAAACCGTAGGATGGCCCCGATGGCCCCGACGGCTCCGATCGACCCGACGGCCCCGACCGACCCGACGGCCCCGACCGACCCGACGGCCCCGGACGACGATCCCGACGCCGAGCTGGCCGCCATCGCCGCGCTCCGGCAGGCCGGCGACCACGCCGCCGCCCACGCCCGGGCGCTGCGCCTGGCCCTGGGCCACCCCGACGACGTGCGGGCGCAGACGGCCGCCGCCTACGCCTGCGATCGCCTCGGTCGGGAGCACGAGGCCATCGCCTACTACGAGCGGGCCTGGGAGCTGGGCGTGCCCGAGCCGGAGCGGCCCGGGTTCCTGGTCGGCTTCGGCTCGACCCTGCGCAACGTCGGGCGCGCCGAGGAGGCGGTGGCGCGCCTGGCCGAGGCCACCGCGGCCTACCCCGACGACGCGGCCCTGCGCGCCTTCCTGGCCCTCGCGCTCCACGCGGCCGGCCACGGCACCATGGCCCTGGCCGCGATGCTCGAGGCCGCGCTGGCGGCCGCGCGCCCCGACGGGTTCGGCCCCTACGCCCGGGCGCTGGCCGAGTACCAGGCCGAGCTGGTCGCGCGCGCGCTCGAGACGGCGTGACCGCCCGCCGGCGGCCTCGGCTCACCGATCCTGGGACTTCTCGTCCTCGGCGAGCTGCTGCAGCCGCGCCTCGAGCTCGGCGATGCGGTCGGCCAGGGTCTTGACGTCCTTGTGCAGGCTCCCGAACGGCGTGATGTTGTCGACGACGCTGCGCACCCGGCCGTCGACCCGCTTCTGCCAGTCCTCGAGCGCGTGCTGCTGCTCGGTGACCCACTCGCGGAACTCGCGCATGAGGGCCAGGCCCTCGCCCTTCTTGCTGCCGGCGTAGGTCGAGTCGGCGTCGGGCTCCTCGACCTCGGGCGGCGGCGCCTCGTCCGCGCCTTCGCCCTCGCCCTCGCCCTCGGCGCCGTCCTCGTCGCGCTTGAACGGCAGGACCCGCGACACGCGGCGCTGGGCCTCGGCGAACCACTCGCCGCCGTTCTGGATGATGTTGCGCATCGCCGTCAGCGGGAGGAAGCTGCGCTGCTTCTTCTCCCCCTCGAAGATGATCTGGGCGAGCGTGACCGAGGTGAGGTCTTCCTTGGTCTTGTTGTCGACGATCTTGACGTCGTCGCCGGCGCGGATCATCTCGGAGATCTGATCGAGCGTGACGTAGCGGCTGTGCTGGGTGTCGTACAACTTGCGGTTGGCGTACCGCTTGATGATCCGCGCCTCGGCCATGGGTGACTCCTGGGCGTTCACGCATGGGGACGCGCGAGACGCCCCCCGTTCCCCATGGGTATCACGCACCGCGGCATGGCGGCAACGCACCGCGGCGAGCGCGACCCGGGCCGCGCTCCGATCTCAGGCGCTCGGCCCGCGCCGAACCGGCGTCAGCGGCCGAGGGCGGCCTGGACCACCGCGGGCCGCACCGGGTTGTGCTTGCCGATGATGGTGCCGGGGTCCGAGACGTCGACCGACCACTGGAAGTTGTCGAGGACGACCAGCGAGTCGAGGCGCTGGTCGCTGGTGTCCCAGATGGCGATGCGCAGGGTGATGATCTCGCCGCCGACCACGTTGCCGCTGGTCTGCAGCCAGCCGGTGCCGCCGCCCGACAGGCTGTTGGTGTCGCAAGAACCCGAGCGGGGACCGTCGAAGCCTGTGCCCGTGAGGTGGCCGGTGCCGGTGCAGGTCGAGATCGTGCCGGCGGTGGCGCCCGGGCTGCAGCCGGTGCGGCCGTTGACGCACTGGGTGAACAGGCCGGTGTTGCCGTGGGCGAGGTTCACGCCCACCGGGTAGATGACGCCGCCCGGGTTGCGATAGAAGGCCAGGTTCTTGTCGGCGGGGTTGGCGGGCTGGCCGCTCCACGTCGAGTCGAGCAGCACGACGAAGAAGTCGTTGTACGGGCTGCACACCCACTCCGGGTACTCGGCCGAGTAGAAGTTGCTCGAGAAGCTGAACGACCTGGCGTTCGACGGCACGCGGAGGCGCATCGTGAGCATGACCGGATCCTCGGCGGCGGTGCCGCCGTTGATCGGCGGGCAGCCCATGGCGTTGGGGAGCTGGCCGGGCGGGCTCTGGGCGGCCAGCCAGTCCGCCGGGAACGGCGCCGACAGGCCGAACATGGCCGAGGTCGTGAAGTCGATGTGGCTGGGGTTGCTCTGGCCGGGCGCGGCCGCGGTGCCGCTCGCCAGGAGCGTGAACGCGCTGCCGGCCTGGGGCACCAGCCCCGAGCCGAACATCGAGCGGATCGACTTCGACGCCGGCGCCGGCGTACCGGCGCCGTTGGTCAGGCTGAAGCGGGCGTCGATGAGCCCCCACCGCCGCGACGCCTCGGTGGCGGACTGGCAGATGTCCATGGCGCGGGCGTAGTCGGCGGCGTCGGCCGAGTTCGAGATGAGGCCCAGGTCGCACTCGGTCACCGTGTTGTCGACCATGCCGTCGCAGTCGTCGTCGACCTGGTTGCCGGCGGCGTCGAACGCGCCCGGGTTGACCAGCGCCGGCTGCGCGCACTCCGACGAGTCGCAGCAGTCGCCGTCGCAGGTGGTGTAGCCGTCGCCGTCCATGTCGACGTTCTCGTCGGCCTCGCCCGAGCAGTTCTCGTCGATGCCGTTGCCGCAGATCTCCTGCGACGGCAGGATCTGGCCGTTGCACGGGCCCCACTGCCCCGACGGCAGGCAGGTGCGCGTGCCGCCCCGGCACGGGCCGACGTTCTCGGTCAGCGGGTGGCCGTCGTAGCACTCGAGGGTGTCGCCGGGGTCGCAGGTCCCCGAGCAGTCGCCGCGCACGCACACCTCGCCGACGCCGCACACCACGCCGCAGCCGCCGCAGTTGAACGGGTCGTTGTTGGTGTTCTTGTCGGGGCAGTCCTGGTTGGCCGGCGCGGTCGGGCCACACGCGACGACGGCGGCCAGCGCGGCGGCGAGGACGCCGGCGCGGAG
>CAADGB010000093.1 GCA_900696455.1 uncultured delta proteobacterium | reverse complement strand
CTCTACGACAAGATTCCGCGCATGGACGACGACCAGCTCGCGCCGCTCATGGTGGCGTTCGACGCCAAGGTTCGCGCGCACGAAATCTTCCGCACAGCGTTCGGCGTCATATGAGGGGATGCCTCAGAGTGCGCCCTGCACGGGATGTCGCCCTGTATACTCTCGCCATTCTTGTCGTTTGCGGGGGCGGGGGGGGCGGGTGCAGCGCAGATCATGACGATGATTGCCCGGCGGTACTCTACTACTCGTCCATGGAGTTGCGGTTCACCCCCATGGACTCGACACACGATCGACATGTGGCAGTGTCCGAAGACCTGACCGGGGATGGCCTTCCGGATCGTGTCATCGGGATCGATCTCGCCGATGGCGTCAGTTATCAGATGTCGGTCGATATCGAACTGTTCTGTTACGGTTCGCAAACTGATGTCATTCGAGCAAGCGGGTCGGCGTACCAGTTTCTCTATCGGGGCACGGGCGTAACGGGCCCCGGCTCCGCATCCGCTGACCCCGTCGTCGCTCATGCTTACGCCGACTCGGACGACGAAGGTTTGCCGATTGGACTGACCAGCGTCCTTGACACAAGGAGAGCCGGAACGGGCGTTCTCGAAGTGTACCTTCTGAGCTTGCCTGTCATCGACCAAGGCCCCCAGAAGTTCGCGGGCCTGGCCGAATACCTGAGAGACAATCAGGTGGAGGATTGGCCCGGTGATATACAAGGTCGCTTTCAGTTCACAATAGCTGTCGACTGAGCCGTGTCGCCTGCGCCGCGCACAGGGCGTCGTCTTGCACCAGGACGATGTCCGCGGGCGCGGCCGCCTCGGTCGGCGCGGGCCTGTTCATCGGGCCGTGCGCGTGCGCGTGGCCCACGGAGCGCGGCGACGACGAGCACGCGGCCGCACAGGCGAGCGCGAGCGCCGCGGCCGAGCGCGCGGCCAGAGCCGTCGCCGATGAAGGCACGCCGGTCCGGAGCGGCTGGCCCCGTTCACGCGGATGAGCTCGGCGTCGGCGCGGCTGGCGGAGCACGTCCGTACACCCCCATGTTCGCGTCCCCTCGAGCGGCTGCATGGGTCGTGTCCGTCCTCGCGAGGAAGGACAACCGTCCACCGTCCGGGTTGCCTCGATCTCGCGCCGGGCGGCGGACCACCCATGCCCCTCCGCGCGCACCGCAGGCTCCCGGCGCCGGCCGCCCGCCCGCATCCAGGCGATGAGCCCGCCGCCCGCGCCCGCCCCGCCCACCCGCCCCACCCCGACCCACGCGCGGCCCCGCGGACGGTGTACCGTACGCGGCCATGCGCACGCCGTACGCCGCCGCCGCCATCACCGCCGCCGTCGCCGCCTGCTGCCCGCCGCAGGCGCGGCCGGCCGACACCGTCGTCACGCCGCCGCCCGGCGACGTCGACCCGACGCCGGTCGTGGCCGACCCGCCGCCGGAGGGGCCGGCGCGGACGCCGTACCCGGCGACGCGGCGCGAGGACGTCGTCGACACGATCCACGGCCAGCGGGTGGCCGACCCGTACCGCTGGCTGGAGGACGAGAAGGCGAGCGAGGTGCAGGCGTGGATGGACGCCCAGGACGCGTTCGCGCGCGCCCGCCTGACCACGCTGCCGCGGCGCGACGCGCTGGCGGCGCGGCTGCGCGAGGTCTTCTACTTCGACGCCGTCGGCGCGCCCACCCACCGCAAGGGCCGCTACTTCTTCACCCGCAAGCACGCGACCAAGGAGAAGATGGTCGTGTACTGGAAGGCGGGCAAGGCCGGCGCCGAGCAGGTGCTGTTCGATCCCAACACCTGGTCGGCCGACGGCTCGTCGGGCCTGGGCGGCTGGTGGCCGTCGCGCGACGGCAAGCTGGTCGCCTACGCCCGCAAGGAGAACAACTCCGACGAGAGCGTCCTCCACATCCGCGACGTGGCCGCCGGCCGCGACCAGGGCTACGTCATCCCCGGCACCAAGTACGCCGGGGTGTCGTGGACCCCCGACAGCAAGGGCTTCTACTACACCTGGGTGCCGCCGGTCGGCGGCGAGGTCACGATCGCCGACCGCCCCGGCTTCGCGGAGCTCCGCTACCACCGGGTCGGCACCGACCCCGCGACCGACGCCGTCGTCCACCCCGCGACCCGCAACCCGCGCACGTTCCTGGGCGGCGGGGTGTCGTGGGACGGGCGCTGGCTGTTCGCCGTGGTCCGCCACGGCTGGAACTCGACCGACGTCTACTTCCGCGACCTCAAGAAGAAGGGCGACACGGCGTGGCAGCCGCTGGTGGTGGGCGAGCCGGCGATCTTCGAGGTCACGGCCTGGCGCGATCGCTTCTACGTCCTCACCAACCACGGCGCGCCCCGTTACCGCGTGCTCGCGGTCGATCCCCGCAAGCCGGCGCGCGCGGCGTGGACCGAGGTGGTGCCCGAGCGCGAGGCCACCCTCGAGGACGCCCGCGTCGTCGGCGAGCACCTCGTGCTCACCTACCTCCGCCACGCCGCCAGCGAGCTGGCGATCCACGACCTCAAGGGCAAGCGCGTGCGCGAGGTCGCGCTGCCGCCGCTGGGCACCACCGGCGGCATCGGCGGCAACCCCGACGAGGACACCGGCTACTTCGGGTTCTCGTCGTTCACCGAGGCCTCGGTCACCTACGAGACCTCGATCAAGACCGGCGCGGTCAAGGAGTGGTCGCGGGTCACGCTGCCCATCGACACCTCGAAGATGGTCGCCGAGCAGGTGCGCTTCCCCAGCAAGGACGGCACCGAGATCACGATGTTCCTCATCCGCAAGGCCGACGCGCCGAAGGACGGCAACCAGCCGGTGCTGCTCTACGGCTACGGCGGCTTCAACGTCAGCCTGACCCCGGCCTTCAGCGGCTCGCGCGCGGTGTGGATCGAGCAGGGCGGCATGCTCGCGATCCCCAACCTGCGCGGCGGCGGCGAGGACGGCGAGGAGTGGCACAAGGCCGGCATGGGCGCGAACAAGCAGAACGTCTTCGACGACTACGTGGCCGCCGCCCGCTGGCTCATCGCCGAGGGCTGGACCCGGCCCGAGCGCCTGGCCATCCACGGCGGCTCCAACGGCGGGCTCCTGGTCGGCGCGGCGATGACCCAGGCCCCCGAGCTGTTCCGCGCCGTGGTGTGCGCGGTCCCGCTCCTCGACATGGTGCGCTACCACCTGTTCGGCTCGGGCAAGACCTGGATCCCGGAGTACGGCTCGGCCGAGGACCCGGCGCAGTTCAAGACCCTCTTCGCCTACTCGCCGTACCACCACGTCCGGCCGGGCGTCGCCTACCCGGCGCTGCTCATGATGTCGGCCGACCACGACGACCGCGTCGATCCCATGCACGCCCGCAAGTTCACCGCCGCGATCCAGCACGCCACCGCCAGCGGCGACGACCGCCCCGCGCTCCTCCGCATCGAGAAGAACGCCGGCCACGGCGGCGCCGATCTGGTCAAGCAGCAGGTCGAGGCCAACGCCGATCTCTACGCCTTCCTCCTCCAGCAGCTCGGGATGTGACCGGCGCACGCCGCGCGCGGCGCCCCGGGTAGGCGGTCGGGAGCGGTGCTATCACCAGGGCACATGTCCCGCCTCCTCCCCGTCACGGCCCTCGCCCTGAGCGTCCTGGCCTGCGGCTGCCCGCGCGGCCCCGGCCCTCGCCCCTACGCCGAGCCCGCGGTCGCCGACCTGCTGGCCCGCATCGCCGCCACCCGCGACGGCGTGCAGAGCTTCAGCGCCGAGACCACGATGGACTACTGGATGAACGACCAGCGGGTGAAGGGCACGGTGCTGGTCATGGGCACCACCGGCGCCCAGGTCCGCATCAACGCGCTGTCGCCGGCCGGCAACGACGTCATCGCCGATCTGGCGTGCGACGGCGCCGCCTACGCCTTCATCGACAAGAACAAGAACTGCCAGCTCAGCGGGCCGTGCAGCAAGGACACGATCGCGAGCCTGTTCAGCATCGCCCTCGCCCCCGACGACTTCGTCCAGCTCGCGATCGGCGCCACCCCCGTCGTCCCCGGCGCCACCGGCACGGTGCGGTGGGACGGCAAGCAGGGCAAGGAGATCCTCGAGCTGACCGGCGAGGACGGCCGGACCCAGACCATCGTGCTCGACGCCCGCGACGGCCGCGCCGACGTGCTGTCGAGCGAGGTCAAGCTCGCCGACGGCACCCAGGAGTGGCGGATCGACAACACCGACTTCCGCGGGGTCCAGGACCACCACCAGCTCCAGCGCCGGGTGCCGGGCAAGTCGCGCTTCCGCTCGCCGGGCGAGAAGGCCGACCTGCTCGTGGAGTGGAAGGAGCGCCGCCTGGCGCTGCCGCTGCCGGCCGCGGCGTTCCAGCTCCAGGTGCCCGAGGGCCTGCCGCGCTGCCGCTGACGGCGGCGCCGCGACGAGGCCGCGAGGTCCGCCGGCGCGCCGGCCGGCCGTGACCGCCGTCACCGGTCGTGGCGGCGCGCGGCGCGCGGTGGCGATACACTGGAGGCATGCGGGTCGCTCGCCTGTTCGCGCTGTCCCTCGCCACGCTGTCCGTGACCGCCGCCGCCGGCTGCCACCTCTACTTCGGCGAGGGCGACGATGGCGACGACCAGCCGCCGCCCCTCGACGGCGGCGACCCGTTCCCCGACGCCGGCGACGTCGACGCGCCGCCGGGCTTCACGCTGCCGACCGCGCCCACCCGCGCCAACCGCCGGGTCGGCGACGCCTGGCAGGACGACGGCCTCGCCGACTGGGCGTGCCTCGACACGCCGACCAGCGACCAGCCCTCCACCGGCTCGATCCAGCTCTCGGGCCGGGTGCTCGAGCTGGGGCGGCAGGAGGGCGTGGGCGCCGCCGCGATCGTCGCCTACGCGCCGTCGACCTCGGCGATCGTCGGCGAGGGCACCTCGCTGTCGGGCGCGGCCACCCGCGGCCAGTACGCGATGACCCTCGCCATGCTGCCGGCGACCTCGCGCCGCTACACCTTCGTGCTGAGCGCCCTCGACCACGTCGGCACCTACGTCCTCGAGCGCTACGTGCCGCCGGGCCCCACCGCCACCACCGATCTCGCGATCGTCTCCCACGCCACGCTGGCGAGCTACCCGGCGGCCGCCGGCCTCACTCGCCCCGTCAACACCGCCACCGTCTTCGGCGCCGTCGTCGACTGCCGGGGCCGGCGCGTGAGCAACGCCGTGGTCATCGCCAGCCGCACCCGCTCGGCGTTCGATCCGGTGACCGGCGTGCAGAGCCTCTACCACGCCGCCGGGGCGACCAGCCTGCCGGCCCCCCCGTCCGAGCAGCCGGTGTCCGACCAGGACGGCCGCTACCTGCTCCTCGGCGTGCCGCCGATCACCGCCGGCGTCGCGGTCCAGGTCTACGGCTACCGCACCCCGGACGAGCTCGCGCTCGGCAACCTGACCCTCCTGGGACAGGTCTGGTCGCCGGCGCAGTCCGACACCGCGGTCATCGCCGATCTCGAGCCCCGCCGCCGCCCGTGAGCCCCTACACCGTGCCCACCAGCTCGGCGAGCTGACGGGCGTCCTCGGGGGACAGCCGTCCGACCAGGCCCTGCAGGAAGATCCGCTCGGCGCGGGCGTGGAGCATGTAGGCGAGCTCGAAGCGATCGAAGAGGGTGCGGGTCTGCTCGACCTGGCCGGCGCGGACGGCGTGGACCATGCGCGCCACCGCACCGCACACCGCGTCGTGGGCGTGGAGCATGGTCGTGACCTCGTCGGCGACCTCGGGCAGGACGGCGGCGATGAACGGGAACGCCCCCTCCTCCTCGCGGGCGAAGTGCAGGAACATCTGCTCGCGCAGCTCGACGAGCTGGGCCGCCAGCGCGGCGGCGTCGGGGTCGTTGGCGGCGCGGACCGTGTCGCCGACCGAGCGCACCAGCTCGTTGAGATCTTCGTGGTCGTGGAGGAGCTCGAGGACGGGATCGCGGGCCGGAGGAACCACGCCCCGACGATACGCCCGCGCCGGGTCGAGCCGCTAGCGCGGCAGGTCGATGACGGCCAGGTCGGCGCCGGCGGCGCCGCAGTTGTGGCCCGACTCGCGGCCGAAGCTCACCAGCAGCTTGCCGGTCGACTCGTCGAGGTGCAGGCCGTCGAGGACGACGAGCTCCGGGCACATGTCGTCGTCGGCGGCCGGCGCCGGCGCCCGCTTGCCGGTGAGCTGGGCGTAGCCGCGCTCGAACACCTGCTTGCCGCCGCGCCGGCCGATCAGGCGCAGGCGGTCGTCGAGCGACCAGGCGACGCCTCCCGCCACCACCGGCGCGTCGTGATCGCCGGGATCGGCGAGGCTGGCGGTGAGCGGGCGCCACGACGCCGCGGCCAGGAACGCGTTGGCGCCGGCGACCCGCTGGCGGACGACGTCCTGCAGCGCCTCGTCGACGATGGCGTCGCCGGCCGCCGACAGCGCCTGGTTGGTCTCGTCGGGATCGACCAGGACGCGGTCCTCGACCAGCTTGCCGCTCGCGGTGTCGAGGACCTGGAAGCGGAGGTCGAGGAAGCCGCGGCCGCCGTCGTCGCCCACCGACACCACGGCGATCTGCGCGCCGTCGGCGCGGATCGCGGGCAGGCCTCGCGCCTCGTAGCCCTCGTACTCGAGGCCGAGCACCTGGACGCCGACCGTCGCCGCGCCCAGCGGTGGGGTCGTCGGCCCGGGCGCCGCGTCCGCGGCCGGCGCGAGGCTCGCCGCGTCGCCCGCCGCCGCCGCGGCCACGCCGCCGTCTCGCCCGGCGACGGCCGCGCGCCGCTTGCACCCGCCGGCCACCGCCGCCGCGACCAGGAGCCACACCACGGACGGGACGCGCATCGCCGGCGATGCTACACCCGCGGCGACGACGCGCCACCACGCGCCGTCAGGGCCACGGCCAGGATCGCGATCGACGCCGGCCCCGCCGCGATCACCGCCAGCGCCGCCTGGGTGCCGACGTGATCGGCGAGCCAGGCCAGGAGCCAGGGCAGGACCAGGCTGCCGGGCGTGAAGACCCGGGCCGCGGCGTGGACCGCCCCCGAGCGGCCGGGCAGGGCGGCGTACGACTGGGCCATCGCCAGCGGATAGAGCGGGGCCGCGGTCGCGCCCACCACCGCGAACAGGATCGCCGACAGCCACAGCCAGGGCGTCGCCAGCCAGGCCACGAGCGCCGCCGCGCACGCGACGGCGGCCGCCGCCAGCAGGCGCTCGGGGCGATGGCGCTCGAGCAGGCGCTCGAGCACCGCGAGCGCGGCGATGGCGGCGAGGACGTGCCCGGCGAGGACGAGGCTGCGCGCGACCGGGCCGGCGCCGAGCTGATCGCGGAGGTGGACGGCGGCGAGCAGCACCAGGAGCTCGTCGAGCAGGTCGCACAGCGCCGTCGCCGCCAGCCAGCCCAGGAGGCGCCGCTCGCGCAGGGCGGCGCGCAACGCGTCGAGGATCCTGGGCTCGGCCTCGCCGTCCGGGGCGTCCGGGGCGTCCGGGGCGTCCGGGGCGGCGGGTCGCGTCGGCGCGGGGAACGGCGCGCGGGCGACGAGCACCGCCCACGCCGCGAGCACCGCCGCCATCACGGCGAAGCCGGTCCGCCAGCCCAGGCCGACCCCGGCCAGGACCGCGACCAGGAGCGGCGCCGCCAGGTCGCCGACCGCGCCGAAGAGCGTCCAGCGGGCCAGCACCTGCTCGCGGCCGTCGGGGTGGAGGTCGGCGAGGGTGGCCTGGGCCAGCTCGACCCCGCACGAGCCGGCCAGCGCGCCGACGGTGATCGCGGCCGCCAGCGCCACGGGCGTCGGCGCCAGGGCGCACGCCAGCGACGCCAGCGCCATCGTCGCCAGGCCGCCGGCGACGAACGCCCGGCGCGGCCAGCGGTCGGCCAGCAGGAAGATCACCGGCTCGAGGACGAGCGCCAGCGCGGCCGGCGCCAGGTAGAGCACGGCCACCAGCCCCTGATGGGACAGCTCGAACGAGGCCCCGATGGCGGCCGAGCCGACGAAGTATGCGCCGGCGTTGAGCTCGTCGATGAGCTCGATCACCAGCAGCAGCCACGTCAGCGAGGCCGCTCGGACGAGGAGCGCCCGGAGCGCGGCGCCCGGGCCACGGATCGCGGATCAGATGGGCTCGGTGTCGCGACGCATCGACCTCGAGCATGTCCGCAACCTCGCGGGAGTGCAAGCCACCGCCCGGGTCCGACCACTGTAACCATCTTGCATCGTTGCCGCGATGACGTTACAAAAAGATACCCACGGCACGTCGGCTGTCTCTCGGTTGCCTCCTAGTGATTCGGGATGTCCTCGACACGCGAGCGAACGGAATTCCGGCAAGCAGTGGTCCAGCGGCAGGGCTGCAAACCGCGCGAATTTCCGGCCATCGCCTGCGGTGACGAGTGAACCTGAGGCCGATCCAAGAGTGAGACTGCGATGAACAACCGACTGTATGTAGGCAACCTTTCGTTCCAGACCTCCACCGACGCGGTCCGCGCCGCGTTCGAGTCCTTCGGCGCCGGCGAGGACGTCCACCTGGTCACCGACCGGGAGACCGGCCGCCCCCGCGGCTTCGGCTTCGTCACGATGAGCACCGCCGAGGAGGCGCAGAAGGCGATCGAGGGCATGGACGGCCAGATGCTGGACGGTCGGCCCCTGCGCGTGAACCAGGCCGACGAGCGCCCGCGCGGTGGCGGCGGCGGCGGCGGTGGCTTCCGTGGCGGCGGCGGCGGCGGCGGTCGCAGCGGCGGCGGCTACGGCGGCGGTGGCGGCGGCTACGGCGGCGGTGGCGGCGGCTACGGCGGCGGCGGCGG
>CAADGB010000092.1 GCA_900696455.1 uncultured delta proteobacterium | reverse complement strand
GCCGACGGCCGCGCGCCGGACCCGCCGCCCGGCGCGCGTGTCGCCGCGATGGCGCGGCGGTGGCGACGGCGTGGCGAGCGTCCGCGCCGCGCGTGGTGGGCCGCCGCGTGAGCGCGGCTCGCGCCGGATCGGCGACCTGGCTCACCCGGACGGGATGAGTTGTTCCCTCGCTGAAGCCATCCTGTCACGCGACGCGGACCAGACTGCGCCCGACCCGAACCCCAGCAGTCGGCCCGCGGTCCGGGCCAGGAAGGTCCTCACCATGTACAGGTTCCAGACTCGCTTCCTCCTGGCGGCGGGCTCCGCCGCGCTCCTCGGCCTCGGTTGCGGCGGCGACGACGGCGACGACGGCGGCAACAACCCCGACGCTCGGCCGATCGACGCCGTGGCCTCGACCTGCCCCGATCACCCCGCGGTCACCGACATGGGCGCGGTGTGCGCGATCACCGGCCCCGACACCGCCCCCATCACCCAGAACCTGACCCTCACCGCGAACAACCAGTACCTGCTCGCCGGGCCGGTCTTCATCGGCAACGACAGCGCGACCACCGTGCTCACGATCGAGCCCGGCGTCACGATCTACGGCGGCGACGGCAGCTTCCTCCTCATCCAGCGCGGCTCCCGCATCGAGGCCAACGGCACCGCGGCGGCGCCCATCGTCATGACCTCGGCCAAGGCCGTCGGTCAGCGCGGCGCCTCGGACTGGGGCGGCCTCATCCTCAACGGCCGCGCCCCGATCAACTTCGGCGACGCCAGCGGCACCGCCCAGGGCGAGGCCGGCACCGGCACCTACGGCGGCAACATGGCCAGCGACAACAGCGGCACCCTCCACTACGTCCGCGTCGAGTTCGCCGGCAACAAGGTCGACGCCGAGAACGAGCTCAACGGCATCGCCTTCCAGGGCGTCGGCAGCGGCACCACCGTCGAGTACATCCAGACCCACCTGACGTCGGACGACGGCGTCGAGTTCTTCGGCGGCACCGTCAGCGTCAAGTACCTGGTGGTGACCGGCGCCGACGACGACTCGATCGACTGGGTCGGCGGCTGGAGCGGCAACGTCCAGTTCGCGGTGGTCGAGCAGAAGGCCGGCAGCGGGCTCGAGGCCGAGCGCGGCATCGAGGCCGACAACTTCGAGGGCAACCACGCCGCGACCCCGGTGTCGGCGCCCGTGCTGTCGAACCTCACCCTGATCGGCCGCACCGGGAACAACGCCCAGGGCGTCGAGTTCCGCCGCGGCACCCGGGCCCAGCTCCACAACAGCATCATCACCGGCTGGGGCGGCCCCTGCCTCCGCGTCTCGAACGACCAGACCATCGCCAACGTCACCGCCGGCACCCTGGCCGTCAACAACCTGGTCATCAACTGCGGCGCGGCGCTCGCCGGCGCGGCCGTCGACCTCGCCGCCGCGGGCAACGTCGTCACCGCCGACCCGATGCTGACCGGCTGGGCGCCCGGCGCCTCGTCGCCCGCCCGCAACATCGGCGCCGGCCCGACCGGCTCGTTCTTCACCGCGGTGACCTACGCCGGCGCGCTCGACGGCACGACCGACTGGACGGCGGGCTGGACCACGTCCGCCGAAAACTGACCCTTGCGCAGTACCTCCTCCCGGGCCGCCCTCGCCCTCGCCCTGGCGCTGACCGCGCTCGGCGCGCCGACGACGGCGCCCGCCCAGCCGGATGGCGACCCGCCGCCCGCGGCACCCCCGAGCGGGGCGCTGCGGGTGCTCGTGTTCGTCACGACCCGCCCGGTCGCCGGCGTCACCGTCGAGACCGCCGCGGCGCCGGCGGCGCTGACCAACGCCGACGGCGCGGCCGCGCTCCGCCTGCCCGAGGGCGCGCACGCGGTGCGGCTGCGGCTCCCGCGCGCGGCGCTGCCGGCGGCCCCGCCCGGCGCCGATCCCGTCGTGATCGAGCTCGGCGAGCTCGAGGTCATCGGCGACGAGGAGGTCGAGGCCATCGTCACCCTCGGCCCCGGCGGCGCGCTCGCGCGGCTCGACGTCGAGACCCCGACGTCGCGGGCGGAGGCCCGGCAGCGCGACGTCGACTTCGAGCGCCGGCGCCGCGAGGAGCCGCCGGGCGTCATCCGCGGCACGGTCACGGTGCGCGACACCCGGGCCCCGGTGGCCGGCGCGCGGGTCTACGTCCGCGGCGCGCCGGTCGAAGGCGCCACCGACGACGCCGGCGGCTTCCAGCTCGAGCTGCCCGCCGGGCGCTACGACCTCACGATCATCCACCCGCGCTTCACCACCGTCAGCCAGAAGGACGTGGCCGCCGATCCGGCGCGGCCCACCGTCCTCGCCCTCGTCGTCGACCCGGTGACGGCCGTGCTCGACGATCTGGTGGTGACCGCGCCCCACAGCGAGGGCGGCCTGGCCGCGCTGGTCGCCGAGCGCCGCGAGAGCGCGAGCGTCGACGAGGTGATCGGCGCCCAGGAGATGTCGCGCTCCGGCGACGGCGACGCCGCCGGCGCCCTCAAGCGGGTCACCGGCATCACCGTCATCGGCGGTCGCTACGTCTACGTCCGCGGCATGGGCGAACGCTACTCCTCGACGCTGCTCAACGGCCAGGCCATCCCCAGCCCCGAGCCGGAGCGGCGCGTGATCCCGCTCGACCTGTTCTCGACCGACGTGCTCGAGAGCGTGGTCATCCAGAAGACCCCGTCGCCCGACGCCCCCGGCGAGTTCGGCGGCGGCGTGGTCCAGCTCCGCACCAAGGGCTTCCCGGACGCGCTGGAGCTGAGCGCCTCGGTGTCGACCGGGCTGCTGTCCACCGCGACCTTCCAGGCTCGGCCCACCTACCGCGGCGGCGCCCGCGACTGGCTCGGCATGGACGACGGCACCCGCGCCCTCCCTGGCCCGATCCGCGCCGGCTCGCCGCTGCGCGAGGGCAACCTGTTCGAGCCCGGCTACACCCGCGAGGAGCTGGCCGACCTCGCCCGCCTCCTGCCCGCGACCTACAACGTCGACGATGCCTCGCTGCCGCCCAACCTCGGCCTCGGCCTCGCCGCCGGCAACAGCTACCGCGTGCGGGGGATGCGCGCCGGCTTCCTGCTGTCGACCTCGTACAGCAACGAGCAGGAGTTCACCGAGGAGATCAGCCGGCGCTACGTGGTCTCCGACACCGCCGCGGGTGGGCTCGAGCTCAACAACGACTTCCGCGTGCGCGACGCCGGCCACACGATCTCGTCCAGCACCATCCTGGTGGCCGGCGTGCAGCCGGCGGCCGGCCACGACGTCCGCGCCACCACCCTGCTCCTGCGCATCACCGACGACGAGACCGGGATCTCGACCGGCCGCAGCGACGACTTCGGGCGCGACATCCAGCAGTTCCGCCTGCAGTGGGTGGAGCGCCAGCTCCTGACCCAGCAGCTCGCCGGCGAGCACCTCCTGCGCGGCCTGGGCGGCGGCACCGCGAGCTGGCGCTACGCCTTCTCGCGCGCCACCCGCGCCGAGCCCGATCGCCGCGAGTACTTCTACTCGGACGAGGCGCTGACGCCCGGCGTCGACCCCCACGACTTCCAGATCTCGGCCCGGCCCGCCGGCAACCAGCGCATCTGGAGCGACCTCGACGATCGGATCCACGACCTCGGGTTCGACCTCGGCCAGCCGCTCACCGTGTGGGGCGGCCGCGAGGCCACCGTCAAGCTCGGGGCGAGCATGCTCGCGCGCGAGCGCCGCGCCGACACGATCCGCCTGACCCTGCGCGCCCCGCGCATGCTGACCGCCGAGGAGCGACGCCAGCGGCCCGACGACCTGTGGGCCGAGGAGAACCTGAGCGCCGACACCGGCTGGATCCTCGAGGACACGACGCAGCCGACCGACGCCTACAGCGCCGAGCAGGGCCTGCAGGCCGGCTATGTGATGGCGACCGTCCCGCTGCGCGCCAGCGTCGAGCTCACCGGCGGCGTGCGGGTCGAGCGATCGCGGCAGCGGGTCGTCACCTTCTCGCCGTTCTCGCTGACCGAGACGCCGCTGGTGGCCGAGCTCGACGACCTCGACGTCCTGCCCTCGCTGGCGGCGCGGTGGACGCTGAGCGAGGCGCTGATCCTGCGCGGCAGCCTCGGCCGCTCGGTGACCCGCCCCGACTTCCGCGAGCTGTCGCGGTCGCAGTACCGCGACGTCATCACCGCCACCCGCTTCACCGGCAACCCCGCGCTGGTGCGGGGCACGATCGCCCACGCCGACCTCCGCGCCGAGTACTACTTCTCGACCGACGAGGTCGTGTCGCTGGCCGCGTTCGTCAAGTCGTTCGCCGACCCCATCGAGCAGATCGACCTCGGCGGCGTCGACCGCACCGTGAGCTGGGACAACGCCGAGTCGGCGACCAACGCCGGCCTCGAGCTCGACGGCCGCCGCCGCCTCGACCTCCTCGGCGAGCGGTTCGAGAACTTCTTCGTCGCCGGCAACCTGGCGGTCATCCGCTCGCAGGTCGACCTCGGCGAGGACGGCGCCGGCGTCAGCACCTCGCGCCAGCGCGCGCTGCAGGGCCAGTCGCCCTACGCGCTCAACCTGCAGGTGGGGTACGACGACCCGGGCCCGCGCCGGATCAGCGCGGTCGCGCTCTACAACGTCGCCGGGCCCCGGATCCGCGACGTCGGGCGCCTGGGCACGCCCGACGTGTTCGAGGAGCCCGTCCATCAGCTCGACCTGGTCTACGGGCAGGCGCTGGGCGGCGGCCTGCGCCTCAAGCTCAAGGCCGCCAACCTCCTCGACCAGGCCGTGACCTTCACCCAGGCCGACCGGGTCGTGCGCCAGTACAAGCGCGGACGCGCCTTCGGCGTGTCGCTGAGCTGGAGCTACGACTGACGTTGGCTCGGCGGGCGCCGGCCGCTGAATTCCCCGGACGGTCACGCCGTTGAAGCCATCCTGTCACCGCGAGGCGCTACCCCCTTGCCATGCGCTCCCCATGGCCGCTCGCCCTCGCGCTGCTGGTGCTGGTGGCGGCCGTGCCCGGCGCCGCCGGCGCGCAGTCGGCCGCCGACCTCGCCGACCAGCTCACCCGCCTGCGCGGTGAGGTCGAGGAGCTGTCCGAGCAGCTCACGACGCAGAAGGCGGACGCCCGCAACGAGCTGCAGGCGCTGGCCCGGCAGCAGGCCGAGCTCCAGGGCGAGCTCGATCGCGAGCGCGTGCGGCTGGAGAAGCTGCGGGCCGCGGTCGCGCGCAAGCGCGAGCAGGTCGACCAGACCACCCAGCAGGGCGCGGCCCTGGCCCCCGTGTTCGACGCCGGCCTGGCGGCGATGCGCGCTCACGTCGAGCGCAGCCTGCCGTTTCGCCGCCGCGAGCGCCTGGCCGAGCTGGACAAGCTGGCGGCGCAGCGCGACAGCGGCGTCCTCAGCGCCCCGCGCGCCCTGGCGCGCCTGTGGGGGTTCGTCGAGGACGAGCTGCGCATGACGCGCGAGAACGCGATGTTCCAGCAGACGATCGAGCTCGACGGCACCGAGCGGCTCGCCGACGTCGTCCGCGTCGGCATGGTCATGCTGTTCTTCCGCACGCTCGAGGGCGACGTCGGCCACGCGCTCCTCACCGCCGACGGCTGGCGCTTCGTCCGCGTCGACGGCGCCGCCGGGCGCAAGCAGGTCCGCGGCCTCTTCGACAGCTTCAAGAAGCAGATCCGGACCGGCCTGTTCCACCTCCCCAACGCGCTCCCCACCACCGGGCCGCTCCCCACCACCGGGCAGTAACGATGTCGCCACGCGCCCGCCTCTCCATCGCCGCCGCCGCCATCGCCGCCGTCGTCGCCGCGACGGTCGCCATCCCCTTCCCCGCGGCGGCGCAGCCCCGGCCGCCCGCCCCGGGCGCCCGCCTGACCGACGCCTACAAGCGCGAGGTCGCCTTTCTCGAGTCGGAGAAGGCGGCGCTGGAGCGGCGCCTGGCCGAGGATCGCAAGGCCGCCGACGCGCGCAAGGCGAGCGCCCGCGCCGAGATCTCCGCCCTCCAGGGCCGGGTGGTGTCGGCGGCGAGCGAGGCCGAGCGGCTCGAGCAGCTCCTGCTCGACGCCGAGCGCAAGCTCGACGCCGTCGAGCAGAGCGAGGACGTCGGCGAGGATCTCGTGGCCCGGGCCGAGTCCGCGTTCAGCCGCGCCGGCGTGAAGCTGCCGGAGGCCGCGACCACCGCCGACGGCAAGCCCGACCCGGCGCGCCAGCTCGAGCAGCTCGGCTTCATCTTCGAGCGGGCGCCGGCGGTCCTCGCCCGCCAGGCCGAGGTCCGGATCGAGGCCGGCGGCTACTTCGACGTCAACGGCGCGCGGGTCGAGGGCCCCATCCTCCACGTCGGCGCGATCGCGAGCTTCGGCCTCGTCGACGGCGCCGTCGGCCCGCTGGCCCCGGCGGGCGAGGAGCGCCTCAAGCTGTGCCCGACCCCGGGCGCGGCCGAGGCCGCGACCCGGCTGCGCGAGGGCAAGGCCCCGGCCACCCTGCCGCTGTTCCTCTACGAGTCGCTCGAGAAGGGCGCCGAGCGCAAGGCTGGCAAGACGCTGGCCCAGATCATGGAGGCCGGCGGACCGGTGGGCTGGGTCATCGTCAGCCTCGGCCTCGCCGCCGCCCTGATGATGCTGGCGCGCGCCGGGCTCCTGGCGTGGGCGTCGCGCGGCGGCCGGCGGCTGCTGCGTCCGGTCCTCGCCGCGCTGTCGCGCGGGGACGTCGAGGCGGCGCGCGCGCTGGCGGCGCGCGCCCGCAACCCGGCCGGCCGCGTGCTCGGCGCGACCCTCGCCAGCCTCGACCGGCCGCGCGAGCAGCTCGAGGACCGGGTCGCCGAGGCCGTGCTCCACGAGCAGCCGCACCTCGCCCGCTTCGGCTCCGCCATCCTCGTGCTGGCCGCCGTCGCCCCGCTGCTGGGTCTGCTCGGCACGGTGACCGGCATGATCGCGACCTTCGACATCATCACCGAGTTCGGCACCGGCAACCCCAAGCTGCTGTCGGGCGGCATCTCCGAGGCGCTGGTGACCACCGAGCTCGGGCTGGTGGTCGCGATCCCCGCGCTCCTCGTCGGCCACGTCCTCAACGGCTGGGCCGAGCGGATCCGCGACAGCCTCGACGCCGCCGCGCTGGCCGCGGTCAATCGCGCCGCCGGGCTGGAGCCGCCCGCCGCCGCGCCCCGCCCCGCGCGCACCACCGACGGCGAGCCGGTCACGTACCCGGCCGCCCGCGAGGCCGCGGCGTGAACGAGCCGCTGGTCGAGACCTTCCGCGGCTACCTGGCCGAGGGCGGGTTCGTGATGATGCCGCTGGCCGCGGCGGCGATGGTGCTCTGGTACTTCATCGGCTACCGCGTCCTGACCCTGCAGCGCGGCAGCACCCGGCCGGTGCGCGCGCTGGTCGCCGAGCTCCGCCGCGATCGCGCCCGCACCGGCCGCGGCATCATCGCCCGGGCCGCGGCGCGCGGGATCCGCATCGTCGAGGCCTACCCGGCCCAGGTCCGGGTGCTGCTCGACGAGCACTTCTTCCCCTTCTACCAGGAGCTCAAGAAGGGGCGGGCCGTGATCATGGCCATCGTCAGCATCGCGCCGCTGATCGGCCTCCTGGGCACGGTCAGCGGCATGATCGAGACCTTCGACTCCCTCGGCGACATGTCGCTGTTCTCGCAGTCGGGGGGCATCGCCGGTGGCATCGCCGAGGCGCTGTTCTCGACGCAGATGGGTCTGTGCGTGGCGATCCCCGGGCTGATCGTCGGCCGCCTCCTCGACCGCCGCCAGCGCCGCTTCGAGGAGGAGCTCGACCAGCTCAAGGCCCTGCTGGGAGGTGCGCGATGAAGCTCAGGGCGCGACCGGAGCAGCGGGCGGACCTCGACATCTCGCCGCTCATCGACATGGTCTTCATCCTCCTCATCTTCTTCATGGTCTCGACCACGTTCGTCAAGGACATGAAGCTCGACATCGAGCGCCCGGGCGCGGCGACGGCGCAGGCCGCGTCGAGCAAGGCGCTGCGGGTCAACATCGACGCCGGCAGCAACATCTACATCGACGGCAACCCGGTCCGGCCGTGGATGGTGCAGAGCCGGGTCCGCGAGTTCCTGGAGAGCAGCGGCGGCGGCAGCGTGCTGGTCATCACCGACCGCCGTGTCCCCGCCGATCGCTTGATCGAGGTCGTCGACCAGTGCCGGCTCGCCGGCGCCACCGACGTCGGGGTCGCGACCGAGAAGGAGGCTGGCTGACATGAAGCGCGTCGTTCGTCACCTGGGTGGGGTCGCCTCGATGGCCCTGGGCAGCACCGTCGTCTTCGGGCTGGTCTACGCCATGAACGAGCTCGGGCGCGCGCCCGAGAAGGAGCCGCCGCGGCAGGCCGCGGAGTTCAACGTCGACAAGCCGCCGGAGAAGAAGCCGCCCGAGCGGCCGGCGCCGCCGCCGCGGCCGCAGCGCAACCCGGCGCCGGTGCGCCACGCCCCGCCGCCCAGCCTCACCACCGCGCTGTCGGGGATGAGCTTCGGCCTGCCCCAGTTCCAGAGCGACGCCCTGGTCGGCACCGACGAGCTGCTCGCCGGCGCCGCCGCCGGCGCGAAGATGATCATGACCGCCGACAGCGTGGACACGCCGCCGCGGCGGCGCTCGTGCGCGGCGCCGGCCTACCCCGACCGCGCGCGGCAGCGCGGCATCCAGGGCCACGTCACCCTCAAGCTGCGGCTGAGCGAGCGCGGCGAGGTCGAGGACGTGCGCGTGGTCGAGGCCGAGCCGTCCGGGGTGTTCGAGGACGCGGCGCTCCAGGCCCTGCGCTCGTGCTCGTTCGAGCCCGCCACGTACAAGGGCCAGGCGGTGGCCATGGTCGACGTGATCCAGCGCGTCCCCTTCCGCCTCAACTGAGCCATGCGTGGTCCCCTCGCCGTCGTCGGTGCGCTCGCCCTCGCGATGGGGCTGGGCCTGGCCGCGTCCGCGCACGCCGGCCCGAGCGCCAGGCCGGCGCCGGGCGCGAGCGGGAAGCCGGGCGGCAAGCCGGCGGCGGGTCCGGGCAAGCCGGCGCCCGACGACGACGTCGACTACCTGGCGCTGACGGCCCGGCTGGTCAAGGACGGTCACCACGATCGCGCGGAGCTGACCCTGGCCAAGGTCGACGAGGACGATCCGGCCGTCGACCGCAAGCTGCTCTACACCCTGCGCGGCCTGATCGCGATGCACGGCAAGGCCTACGCCGCCGCCGCCGCCAGCTTCGAGGCGGCGATCGCCGCCGGCGGCACCGATCCGGCGCTGTGGGTGAGCCTGGGCCAGGCCCGCTTCGGCGGCGACGACCACCGCGGCGCGATCGACGCCCTCGATCGCGCCGGCGACGCGGCCCACGCCGACCCGCGCCTCGAGCTGCTCCGCTCGCGCGCCCACTGGCAGCTCGGCGAGCACGGCGCGGCCCTCGACGCGCTCGCCCGGGGCGCGCGGCGCTTCCCGGCGGCGGCCGAGCTGCCGCGGACCGAGATGTTCTACCTGATCGAGCTCGGGCTCTACCGCGAGCTGGCCCAGCGCGGCACCCGCTTCCTGGCGCGCGACGACGTCGCGGCCGGCGACCTGGCCGCGATGGGCGAGGCCCTGCGCAAGGGCGGTCGGCTCGACGAGGCGCGGCGCTTCGTCGAGGAGGCCCGCCTCCGCTTCCCCGACGACCTGACGCTGACCGTGCTGCTGTCGCGGCTCTACCTCGACGCCGAGCGGCCGCTGTCGGCCGCGATCCTGCTCGAGGAGGCCGCGCGCCGGGATCCGGTGTACACGGTCGAGGCCGCCGAGCTCTACCGCCGCGCCGGCCGCCTCGGCCGCGCGATGGCGCTCAACGCCCGCATCGGCGACCAGCAGGCCAAGATCAAGCAGCGCCTGCAGCTCCACCTCGAGCTCCAGGAGTACGAGGTGGTCTCGGCGATGGAGGCCCGCCTGTCGCGGCTCGGCCTCCTCGACGATCCGCAGGTCCGCTACGCGCTCGCCTACGGCTTCTTCATGATCCGCGACTTCGAGGCCGCCGAGCGCCACCTCAAGCGCATCCACGACCCCGCGCTGTTCGAGCAGGGGACCGCGCTGCGCAAGGCGATCGCGAGCTGCCAGGACGCCGGCTGGTCCTGCCTGTGACCGGCGACCGCGCGGGCCCGCCCCGACGGCCGCGCGCTCACCGCCAGCGCGTGCAGGTCCCGGGCGCGTCGTCGGGGACGAGGTCGTTCAGCCGCCCCATCCAGTAGCCGATCAGGTAGTCGGCGCCGGGGTAGACGTGGCGAGGATCGACGAACTGGTTGACCAGGCGGAACGGGTGGTGCTGCCACAGGAAGTCCATGGGCACGCGGTCGCGGACGGCGACCGCCGTCGAGGCCTGGCCGGCGCAGCTCGGGTTGGCCGGGTAGGCGCCGCGGTTGTCGACGGCGACCGCGGCCTTGGGCGGGGCGACGAAGCCGAGGAGCTGGCTGCGGGTCTCGGCCACGGTCGGCGCCGACACCAGGCCGGGCGGCCCCTTGGCGGCGGCGATGAAGTCGAAGTAGGCGTTGTGGTGACCGGCGACGAACGAGCGCATGCGCGCGGCCAGGACGTCGTCGCGGACCGCGGCGGCGAGCCCGGTGTGGTCGGGCAGGTGGAGCAGCGCGTAGACCGGGTGGTGGGCGATCGTGAGCCCGAAGTACTGGGTCCAGCACTCCTCGGCGTTGTGGTAGGCGTACTGGCGCATGATCGCGAGCCAGCCGGCCTTGCCGGCGTCGACGTGGGCGCGGATCAGCGCGCGGTCGGCCTCGGTCCCGGGCACGCCGTCGGTGACGTGGAGCGCCAGCGCCATGAAGCTGGCCAGCATGAGGGCGCTGCCCGGGCGCGGGATCGACGGCACGAGGCCGCCGATGATCGGCGTCTGCCGGAGCACGGTCTGCATGTCGGGCAGGAACTCGCGCGCGCCGCGGAGCTCGGAGGCGTTGTAGTCCGACGGGCTGGCCTCGCTGCCGATCTGGATGAAGACGCGGCCGTCGACCATCTCGTTCGGCACCAGGATCGTGTGCTGCATGTCGAAGGTGAGGTCGGCCTGCTGCCAGCCGCCGAAGGCGTGGTAGCGGACGCGCACCGGCACCGCCTGGCGAGCGACGACGAGCTCGCGGGCCAGGACGAGCGCGACCTCGCGGATCCGGCCCCGGTGCGCGGCTGAGGTCGAGGCGTCGTAGGCCAGGGCCAGGCCGAGGGCCACGCCGGCGTACATGTCGCGGCTGGTCCACGCGTGGGAGAAGGCGCGGCCGCCGCCGTACGAGACCGCGAAGTGCGACCAGTCCTGGGGGTCGTAGAGCGCGGCGAGGAGCGGATCGCCGTCGCGCGGCGCCCAGATCCGCGCCATGTAGCCGGGCGCGCCGGTGATGTCGAAGAGCTGGTAGATGCGCTCGGTGATCGCCTCGACGTTGCGGATGGCGTCGGGGCTGCGGGTCGCCAGCGCGCGCAGCGACTCCGCCGCCAGGTAGACCCCGGTCCACTCGGCGGCGTCGACGGTGCCGGTGTACGCCAGCGGCGTCTGGTGGCCGGCGGTCGTGAACAGCGTGTTGGCGACGTAGCCGTTGGCCAGGTGGCGGCCGCGCAGCCAGGCCAGGTGGCGGCGGGCCAGGGTGTGCCCGCCGGCCGGCGGGGTCACGAAGGTCCCGGTGGCCGCCGCGTACAGCTCGCAGCGCTCGGTCGACGATCCGCTGCCGCGGGTCTCGCCCAGCGCGCACTCGTCGAGGCAGGCGGCGACGCAGCGGTCGTCGAGGCAGTAGCTGTGCTCGCCGCACGCGGCCTCGACCCACCGCGGCTCGCCGCCGACGTCCTGGCACTCGCGCTCGACGCCGATCCCGGCGCAGCTCCGCGCGCCGACGACGCACGGCCCGTCGTCGCCGCCGCCGTCGCCGCCGCCGTCACCGCCGCCGCCACCGTCGCCGCGGTCATCCCCGTCGCCGTCACCGTCGGCCCCGCCCGGGAACGAGCACGACACCACCAGCGCGAGCACGAGCAGGCCCAGGATCCTCATGGCGCGGAGCATCGCCCTGGCCGGCGGCGCGGGTCTTACATCGTCTTTGGGCGTGCGGCGCCGAGCCCCGACGGACGGCGCGCGACGCGGCGTCAGGCGGGCCGCGTGGCGTCGGCGCGGTCAGCGCACCGGCTTCCAGGTGATGAACCAGCGCTGGTTGCCCGGCGCCGGGGAGCCGGCCACCTGCTGCTGGACGGGGATGCTCGGCGTGTCGCCGGCGGCGCCGGCGCGGCCGCCGAGGCTGCGGCTGGTCGCCGACTGCGGCCAGAAGCGGAGGCCGCTGCCGGAGGGGTGCAGGCCGAAGCCCCAGCGGTCGTTGGTGGCGGACGCCTGGCACGGGTACTGCTGCAGGTCGACGGGCGCGCCGGTCGAGCCGTTGGGGACGTTGAGGCACAGGCCGCTGTGGTCGAAGACGATCTGGTAGCGATCGTTGCCCATCGCGCGCAGGTAGACCTGCTCGTTCTTGGCGTCGTCGTTCGCCTGGCACGGGAACTGGTTGACCGCGGCGTGGGCGTGGACCCAGCCCCACGGCACGTTGAGGCACATGCGGGTGCCGCTCGGCGCGATGAACGACAGCGTCAGCGGACCGAAGCTGCTGCTCCCGGCGCGTCGGGCCTCGTCGCGGACGCCGGCGAGGAAGGTCATGTTGGTGAGCCAGGTGGCGGTGTCGTGGACCGGGATGAGCGCGGCGACGCTGCGGTTGGCCGGATCGATCCAGCCGATCACCCCGACCAGCTCGCCGCCCTCGATGCACATGCCGCCGACGTCGCCGTCCTCGAAGGTGTGGGTGAAGGTCGTGGCGTGGAGCTTCCCGTTCACGACCGACAGGGTCGGCCCGGTGCGCCGGAGCACCCGGTTGTTGCTGTAGGTCTTGCAGGTGACGGTCGCGCCGGCGAGCTGCGCCGGCGTCCGCGACGTCACGCGCAGCGCCTCGCGCGCGCCGTTGACGAAGTCACCCGTGGTCTGCACCAGGGCGAGGTGGGTGCCGGGGAAGATGTTGAGATGGCGGGCGGTGCGAACCTCGGGCACCAGGCCCTGCTGGGTCGTGCCCACGCCCCAGCTCACCGTGTACGCCCCCGGCAGGACGCGGTTGACCGCCGAGACGTGGGTCAGGAGCAGGTCGGGCCCGACCAGGACGCCGGTGCGCGGCGCGAGGCCGCTGGCCTCGATGATCACCGCGCCCTCGGGCGAGGCGACGGTCCAGCCGCCGGCGATCTCGGCCTCGACCTCGCCGAGGTCGGCGCCGTCGAGGTCGTCCGGATCGTCGAGGCAGGCGGCGTGGGGGAGCGCGAGCGAGCAGGCGAGCACGAAGGGGATGTTGCGGATGTTCATGGTTCCTCCGCCGGCCGCTCACAGCAAGCTGCGGGCCGGCGGCCGGGCGCGAGATCCCGCGAGGGTGGTCGCGCCGGTCCCATGGGACAGGCCGGGCGTCCCCTCCGCCGCGGCCGCTGGCGTCGCCGCGGCCGCGGCTCGGCGGGGATGCGGTAGGCTGACGCCGTGCGCCTCAACAAGTTCATCAGCGAGACCGGGGCGTGCTCGCGCCGGGAGGCGGACGACTGGATCGCGTCCGGACGGGTGACCGTGAACGGCCAGCGCGCCGGCGTCGGCATGGTCGTGGACGACGGTGACGTGGTGGCGGTCGACGGCGCGGTCATCACCGCCCGCGACCGTCCGCCGCCGGTCTACATCGCGCTCAACAAGCCGGTCGGCATCACCTGCACGACCGAGCGCGCGGTCGAGGGCAACATCGTCGACTTCGTCGACCACCCCGAGCGGGTCTTCCCCATCGGCCGCCTCGACAAGGACTCGGAGGGCCTGATCCTGCTCACCAACGACGGCGACATCGTCAACGAGGTGCTGCGGGTCGAGCACGATCACGAGAAGGAGTACGTGGTCGCGGTCGACCGCACGATCACCGACGAGTTCCTGGCCGCGATGTCGGGCGGCATGCGCATCGACAGCGGGCGCACCCGGCCGTGCAAGGTCTGGCAGGTGGGGCCGCGGGTCTTCCGGATCGTCCTCACCCAGGGCCTCAACCGCCAGATCCGGAAGATGTGCGAGGCCCTGGGCTACGAGGTCGTGGGCCTGCAGCGCGTGCGCATCATGCACATCGACCTCGGGCACCTGAAGGTCGGGCGCTGGCGCAACCTGACGCCGGCCGAGGTCGCCGGGCTCGTGCCCGCCGAGCGGCGCGCCGCGCGACCGCAGCCCGCGTCGGGGCAGGCCGCCCCGGGCGCGGCCGCGCCGAACCCACCGCGGCCGACGCCGACGACGCCGGCGGCGGGGCG
>CAADGB010000091.1 GCA_900696455.1 uncultured delta proteobacterium | reverse complement strand
TCGACACGCCCTCGCTGTCGCTCGGGCGGCTCAGGCCGACCGGAGAGATTGGCTCGCCGTTCGTTTCCCGCAAGCTCCGACCGCGGTCGTTGGAGGGCTCCTGACGAACGGCGCCGGCACGCGCCCGACATCGCTCGCGCGATGGCCGCGGCGTGTCGGCCTTCGACACGCCCTCGCTCACGCTCGGGCGGCTCAGGCCGACCGGAGAGATTGGCTCGCCGTTCGTTTCCCGCAAGCTCCGACCGCGGTCGGTGAAGGGCTCAGGCCGACCGGAGAGATTGGCTCGCCGTTCGTTTCCCGCAAGCTCCGACCGCGGTCGTTGGAGGGCTCCTGACGAAGCGGCGCCGGCACGCGCCCGACATCGCTCGCGCGGCCCCACCTTTCCGGTCGGCCTGAGCCGCCCGAGCGCAAGCGAGGGCGTGTCGAAGGCCGACACGCCGCGGCTTCTTCCCGTTCGGTTCCCGCGATCTCCGACCGCGGTCGGCGAAGGGCTCAGGCCGACCGGAGAGATGCAGCTCGCCGTTCGGTTCCCGCGAGCTCCGACCGCGGTCGGCGAAGGGCTCAGGCCGACCGGAGAGATGCAGCTCGCCGTTCGTTTCCCGCGAGCTCCGACCGCGGTCGGTGGGGCGCCGCAGGGCGGGAAGCGCACGACGCCGTCGCGGACGTAGGCCGAGGTCGGCAGGGCCTTGGCCGCGGCCTTGCCGGTGGCCGCCGCGGCGGCGACGTCGGCGAACGAGGTCATGTGGTCGAGGGTGACGGCGGCGATCGACACGGTCATGAGCGGGAAGCGGCGATCGACGCCGTAGCGGTCCTTGGCGTCGATGTAGCCGCGGTGGCGATCCTCGCGGTCGTAGTAGAGCGGGATGAGCTGGTCGAAGCGCTGGAGGAACGCGACGCACACGGCGTCGGCGGTGGCGCCGTCGAGCACCATCATGAAGTCGTCGCCGGCGATGTGGCCGATGAAGTCGCCGGCGGCGCCGGTGCGGGTGACGACGTCGCGGACGAGGTCGCCGGTCTGGCGGATGACGGCGTCGGCGCGGGCCGGGCCGACGCGGTCGTTGAAGGCCTTGAAGTTGTCGAGGTCGAGGTAGGCGCACACCACGTCGCGATCGCCCAGGGCGATGCGGCGCTCGACCTCGGCGGTGATGGCGTCGGCGCCGGGGAGCTGGGTGGTCGGCGCCGCCCCCAGCTCGCGGGCCTGGCGCGCCAGCGCCTTGCCGACGCGGGCCACCAGCTCGGCGGCGTCGAAGGGCTTGACCACGTAGTCCTCGGCCCCCGAGCGGAAGGCGCGGACCTTGTCGGCGGTCTCGCCCTTGGCCGAGAGGAAGATGATCGGCGTCAGGCCGGTGGCGGCGTCGGCGCGCAGGCGCTGGGCGGTGGTGAAGCCGTCGAGCACCGGCATCATCACGTCGAGCAGGATGAGGTCGGGCCGGAAGCGGCGGGCCTCGGTGAGCGCGGTGTCGGCGCTGCCGACGTCGCGCACGGCGTAGCCGGCCTGGGACAGGATCTCGCGGCAGATCGCGCGCACCGAGGTGTCGTCGTCGACCACCAGGATGCGCGGGGCCTCGCGCCGCCCGGCCTCGAGCAGGACCCGGGCGCAGAGCTCGTGGAACGCCGACGGCTGGATCGGGCGCTCGAGACACTCGTCGGCGCCGGCGGCCAGGAGCTCGGCCTGGCGCTCGGGCTCGACCAGGGCCAGCACCGCCGCGGTGCGGGTCTCGGGATCGTGCTCGAGGATCGAGACCAGGGGCACGGCGTCGGGGAGCTGGCCCGAGACCACCACCAGCGCCATGGGCTCGGCGCGGGCGGCGGCCAGCGCGCCGTCGGTGTCGGTGGTGACGACCACGTCGTGGCCGGCGGCCATGAGCAGGCCCTTGATGAGGTAGGCCGAGTGCGGATCGTCGTCGACCACCAGCGCCCGCACCGCGTCGGCCACCGGCCGCGGCGCCGGCTCGGCGCTGGGCTCGATCGCCGCGGCGGTCGCCGCCGGCAGGGTGAAGACGAACTTGGTGCCGTGGCCGGCGGCCTCGACCCAGATCCGGCCGCCGTGGGCCTCGACCACCGCGCGCGAGATGCCGAGGCCGAGCCCGGTGCCGGCGACCCGGCGCGGCGCGGCGTCGGGCGGGGCGAAGATCCGCTCGCGGTCGGCCTCGGCGATGGGCTCGCCGTCGTTCCACACCGAGACCCCGACCGCGTCGGCCACCACCGGCGGCCCGAAGACCTCGACGTCGACGTGGCCGCCGGGGCCGGCGAAGTTGATCGAGTTGGACAAGAGGTTGCCGAGGACGCGCGCCAGCTTCTCGGGATCGCCGGTCACCGCCACGTCCTCGGTGGCCACGGTCACGCCCAGGCGGACGCCGCGGGCGCGGGCGGCGTCGCGGTAGCGGTCGGTGACCTCGCGGGTGAGCCGGCCCATCATCACCGGCACCCGGTTGAGGCTGAGCGGCCCGGTGGCGCCGCGGGCGGTGTCGACGAGCTGGTCGATGACCAGGCTCATGCGGGTCGCGGCCTGCCGCGCCATCTCGACGTAGCGGGTCTGCTTGTCGGTCAGCTCGCCGGCGTAGCCGGTGAGGATGATGTCGAGGGCGCCGGCCACCGAGGTCAGCGGCGTGCGCAGCTCGTGGGACATGATGCGCACCAGGTCGCCGTGACGCTGCGCCAGGTCGCGGGTCGCGCCCAGATCGCGCAGGACCACGACCGCGCCGACCGTCGTGCCGTCGTCGGTGATCGGCGTGACGATCGAGTGCAGGAGCTGGTCGCCGATGCGGATCTCCTCGCGCACCTCACCGCCGTCGGCGCCGGCGATGAGATCGAAGGGGTAGAAGCCCAGCTTGTCGGCGAGGAAGCGGGTCGTGACCTCGCCCTCGCCCAGGCCGAGGTAGCGGCGGGCGGCCTGGTTGACCAGCACCTCGCCGGTGCGGGTGTCGGCGACGACCACGCCGTCGGCCATGGCCTCGAAGGCACGAACGAGCTTGCCGCCCAGGGCCACCGGCGCATCCTACCCCATCGCGTGGGCGCCCGGATCAGTGGGCGGCGCGGTGGAAGGTGCGCTCGAGGCGGGCGTAGAGGCCGCCGCGGGCCACCAGCTCGTCGTGGGTGCCGCGCTCGGCCACCCGGCCGCGGTCGAGCACCACGATCTGGTCGGCGTGGCGGATCGTCGACAGGCGGTGGGCGATGACCAGGGTGGTGCGGCCGCGCATCAGCTCGCTGACGCCCGACTCGATCAGCTCCTCGGCCTCGGGGTCGACGTGGGCGGTGGCCTCGTCGAGCACCAGGATCTCGGGGTCGCGGACCAGGGCCCGGGCGAAGGCCAGGAGCTGGCGCTCGCCGGCCGAGAACGCGGCGCCGCGGTCGCCGACCGGGGCGTCGAGGCCCTCGGGGCGCCGCGCCAGCAGGCGGTCGAGGCCGACCCGGGTGACGGCCCGCGCCACCTCCTCGCGGCTGGCGGTGCGGCCGGCGGCCACCGCGCCCAGGGCCAGGTTGTCGTACACCGAGCCGGCGAACAGCGCGGCGTCCTGCGACACCACGGTCACCCGCCGCCGCAGCTCGGTGACCTCGAGGTCGCGGACGTCGACGCCGTCGACCAGGATGCGCCCGCCGCCGACCTCGTAGAGGCGGGCGAGCAGCTTGATGAGGGTCGACTTGCCCGAGCCGGTGGCGCCCACGATCGCGACGGTGTGGCCGCGCGGCACCTCGAGGCTGACCCCGCGCAGCACCGGCTCGTCGCCGTAGGCGAACTCGACCCGGTCGAAGCGGACGGCGTCGGTGGGGCCGGCGGCCGTCGCCGGTGTCGCCGGTGAGGGGGGCGCGGGCGCGGCGGGCCGGGGCGGGGCGTCGGGCTCCTCGGTGGCCAGGAGCTCGACGATGCGCTCGGTGGCCGCCATCGCGCCCTGCATCACCGCGTACTTCGCCGACAGGTCGCGCACCGGGATGAAGAACTTGTTGATGTACTCGATGAACACCACGACCAGGCCGACCGTGGCGATCGTGTCGGGCGCCGCCCCCAGGTCGCGGGCCGCCCACCACGCGACCAGCGCGATCGCGAGCACGCCGATGGCCTCGACCAGGGCGTACATGAGGGCGTCGGCGCGGATCGAGATCAGGTAGGCGTCGCGGTGGCCGGCGTTGATGAGGTCGTACTCGCCCGCCGCCGCGTCCTCGCGGCGGAAGATCTGGACCACCTTGATGCCGAGCAGGTGCTCCTGGACGAACGCGTTCATCGCCGCCAGCCGCACCCGGATGACCCGGAACGAGCGGCGCATGGCGTTGCGGGCGTGGTTCACCAGCACCATCAGCAGCGGCAGCGTGAGGAACGTGAGGAGCGTGAGCTGCCAGTCGAGCGAGAGCATGATGCCGGCGATCGCGATCATCTTGACCCCGTCGGCGAGCAGGGTGACGACGCCGGCCGCGAACATCTCGTTGATGCTCTCGATGTCGTTGGTCATGCGGGTCATGAGCCGGCCGACCGGCATGCGGTCGAAGAACGCCGCCCGCCGGCCCAGCACGTGGTCGTAGATGGCGAGCCGCAGGTCGTGCATCGAGCGCTGGCCGAGGAGCTGGATCGCCCACTGCTCGGCGAACGACGACGCCGCCTGGGCGGCGACCAGGCCGAGGAAGGCCAGGGCCAGGAGCTCGAGGCCGTCGGGGTCGCCGACCGCGATGTGATCGACGATCGCCAGCTTGACCAGGTAGGGCTGGGCCAGCTCGAAGGCGATCGTGAGCGGGATGAGGAGGGCGGAGATCATCGCCAGCCGCCAGTGCGGCCGGACGAAGCGCCAGAGCTGGCGCATGAGGCGCAGGTCGTAGGCCTTGCCCAGCACCGCCTCGCCGGCGGGCGCCCGCGCCGCCGGCGTCGCCGGGGTGGGAGGCGCCGCGCTCACGACGCCTCCTCGGCCGCGGGCGGCGCGGCGCTGGCCTCGAGCTGGGCGCGGTAGAGCTCGGCGTACAGCCCGCCGGCGCGCAGGAGCTCGTCGTGGCGGCCGCGCTCGACCACCCGGCCCTCGTCGAGCACGAGGATCTGGTGGGCGCTCTTGACCGCCGCCACCCGGTGCGACACCAGGAGCGCGGTGCGCCCGGCCAGGACCTGGGCCAGGCGGTCGAGGATGACGCGCTCGGTCTCGGCGTCGACGCTCGACAGCGAGTCGTCGAGGATGAGCAGGCGCGGCTCGCTGGCCAGGGCGCGGGCCAGGGCCACCCGCTGGCGCTGGCCACCCGAGAGGGTGATGCCGCGCTCGCCGACCACGGTCGCGAAGTGATCGGGCATCGCCGCCAGGTCGCGGGCCAGCCCCGCGGCCTCGGCCGCGCGCACCACCCGCGGATCGGGCGCGCCGTCGTGGAACGCCGGCGGGGTGAGCGCCGGCGCGCCGGCGCCGGTGACCCGCTCCAGCTCCTCGGCGCGGGCCCGGGGCAGGCTGGAGCCGGCGCCGTAGCCGAAGGCGATGTTGTCGGCGATCGTGGTCGAGAACAGGAACGCCTCCTGCGGGGCGTAGCCGATGGCGCGGCGGAGGTCCGCAAGGGGCAGCGCGGTGACGTCCTTGCCGTCGAGGAGGACGGCGCCGGCGGGGATGTCGAGGAGCCGGGTCACCGCCTCGCACAGCGTGCTCTTGCCGGCGCCGGTGCGGCCGACGATGGCGGTGGTGGTGCCGGCGGGGACCGCGAAGCTGACGCCGTCGAGGACGCGGCGGCCGCCGAGCTCGACCACGAGGTCCCGGACCTCGAGCCCGCCCTGGCTCTCGGTCGCCGGCAGGCGCGCGCCGTCGCCGTCGACGATCGTGGGGCGAGTGGCGAGCAGCGCGGTCAGCCGCGCCCACGACGCGCGCCCGCGCTGCAGGAGCGACAGCATCCAGCCCAGGGCCAGGGTCGGCCACACCAGGCGGGCCAGGTAGGCGCTCATCTCGACCAGCTCGCCGAGCTGGATCTGGCCGCGCACCACCTGGTGGCCGCCGACGTAGAGGACGACGATCGACGACAGCGCGCCCAGCGCCGCGAACGCCGGCACGAGCTGGCCGCGGACCCGGGTGAGGGCCATGTTCCGGTCGAGCAGGCGCAAGGACGAGGCGCGGAAGCGCTCCTTGCGCACGGCCTCCAGCCCGTACGACTTGATGGCCTGGATCGAGGTCAGGTCCTCCTGGATCTCGTTGGACAGGGCGCCGAGCTGGGCCTGGACGTCGCGGCTGGTGCGGTAGACGCGGCGGCCGAAGATCCGGCCGAGGAAGACGATCATGGGGTAGGGCGCGCACGCCCACAGGGTCAGCCACGGATCGACCCGCAGCATCATGACCAGGACGGTGACGAAGGCGAACGCGGTGTTGACGACGTTGAGCACGCCGGCGCCCCACATCGCGCGCACGGTCTGGACGTCGTTGGTCAGCCGCGACATGACGTCGCCGGTGGGGTTGGCGCGGTACCACGGCTGATCGAGGCCGAGCAGGTGGCGGAAGAGCTCGCTGCGCAGGTCGTACTCGGCGGCGCGGGCGGCGTTGAAGATCCAGATCCGCGACAGGATGCGGGTGATCGCGGTGCCCAGCGCGAACGCGACCATGGCCAGGGCGAGGGCCGGGACCTCGTGGTGGCGACCGTCCCGCAGCGCGTCGATCGTGAGGCCGGTGGTGACCGGGATGCCGAGGAACAGGACGTTGGTGAGCAGGAGCATCACCACGCCGCCGGTGATGGCGCGGCGGTAGCGCCCGAGGTGCTCCCACGCGCTCCGATCGGCGGGCGGGGAGGGGGGCGGCACCGCCGTTAGTTACCCCCGCCGGCCCGCGCGCGCAAACCGCGCTCCGCGCGAATCCGGATCGGCGCCAAGTGCGCGTTTCGTCACGGCCCCGCGTTGTTTCGCCCGGGTCAGCGGCGGTAGCATCGAGGCGCGCGCGGCGCTCGCCGGCGCCGCGTCCCGGGACCATCTTCTGCACCACCAGGGCTCATGGCCGCTCTCCTCCAGTTCCTCGCCCTCCTCGACAGTGATCCCGACGACGCCAACGTGCTGGCCGCGCTGGCCGACACCGCCGGCCGCGGCCTCGACGCGACCGGGGTGCAGGCGCTGGGCAGCGCCAAGAAGAACCTCTGCGAGCGCGGGCGCCACGACGTCGCGCTCCGCCTGCTCGACGTCGAGCTGGCGGCGACCGCCGGCCCACGCCGCGCCGATCTCCTGGTCGAGAAGGGCCAGCTCCTCGACGAGGAGCTGCTCGACGAGCCGGCGGCGGCCCGCTGCTACGAGGAGGCGCTCGGCGTCCGCCCCGACGACGAGGTCGCGGCCGAGGCCCTGCAGCAGATGGCGCTCAACCGCGCCAACGACAACTGGAAGAAGTTCGCGGCCAAGTACGTCGACGAGGCCCGGGCCTCGACCGATCGCAAGCTCACCACCGGCCTCTACCTGACCGCGGCCGAGACCTGGGCCCGCTACGCCCCGGGCAGCCCCGAGATCGAGGCCTTCCTGCGGCGCTCGCTCGAGGCCGATCCCCACAACCGCAAGGCCGCGCTCCACCTCGAGCGCCTCCTCCGCGCGGCCGGCCGCTGGCCCGAGCTGGCGACCCTGCTCGAGGCCCACGTCGACGCCGCCGCCACCCGCGAGGAGCGCATCGCCGCCCTCCTGGGCCTGGTCGAGGTCTGCGCGGCCCACCTCGGCCAGCCCGAGCGCGCGCTCGAGCACGGCAAGAAGGTGCTGGCGATGGATCCGGCCCAGCCCCGCGCCCTCCGCCTGCTCGGCGACGCCTTCGAGCAGGCCGGCAACTGGCAGGCCCTGGTCAAGCTGTACGCGGGCGCGTTCAAGGCCAAGGGCGACGCCGGCGATCTCGGGCTCGCGATCCAGGTCGGCATGATCCTGTGGAAGCGCCTCGACGACCTCGACGGCGCCGAGGAGTACTTCCGCCGCATCCGCAAGGCCGATCCGGCGCACCCGGCGGCGCTCGACTTCTACCGCGCCTACCACGGCGGTCGCGGCGAGGGCCAGAAGCTGGTCGCGCTCCTGCGCCAGGCCGAGAAGGCGCTGCCGGCGGCCGGCACCAGCCCCGCCGCCGACGCCCGCGCCCGCGCCCTGGCCCTCGAGATCGCCGAGCTGTCGGAGTCGCAGCTCGCCACGCCCGACAAGGCGATCGACGCCTGGAAGCAGCTCCTGCGCAGCGACCCGACCTCGACCGAGGCCCGGGAGGCGCTCAAGCGCCTCTACCGCAAGGCCGAGAAGTGGAACCCGCTGCTCGACCTGCTCAAGGACGAGATCGAGCGCCGGCCCGAGAGCGACGTGCGGGGCAAGGTCGAGCGCCTCTACGAGGTGGTCGCGATCTACCGCGACAGCCTGCGCCAGGACCCGATGGTCCTCAACACCTACAACGCGATCCTCCGCCTCGATCCCGAGGACCGGCGCGCCGTCGACGAGCTGGCCGCCAAGTACCGGGCGATGGGCCGCTGGCAGGACCTCATCGGCGTGCTCGGCAAGAAGGCCGAGCTGGGCGCGGTGCCGGTGGCCGAGCGCGCCGCGATCCTGCGCGAGACCGCCGAGCTGTGGATCGAGCGCTTCGGCAACTTCGCCCAGGCCATCCGGCCCCTCGAGCGCCTGCTCGAGCTGGCGCCCGCCGACAGCCCGCTGGTGGCCGAGGCGGTGACCCGGCTCAAGGACATCTACACCCGGCGCCGGCAGTGGCGGCAGCTCATCGGCCTGCTCGGCCGCGAGGCCGACGCCGCGGTCGGCGACGACCGGCTGCACAAGCTGTCGGAGATGGCCCGGCTCGCCGCCGAGCGGGTCGGCGACACCCGGCTGTCGATCGAGATCCACAACCGCGTGATCGCGCTCCACCCCGGCGGCGGCGGCGACGACACCCTGGCCGCGCTGGCCAGCCTGTACGAGCGCGAGAAGCGGTGGCTGGCGCTGGCCGAGATCCTGGACCGGCAGCGGACGCGCGCCGCCAGCCCGGCCGAGGCGGTGGCGCTGCTCGAGAAGCAGGGCGCGCTGCTCGCCGATCGGGTCGGCGCGCCGGCCCAGGCCGCCGCCGCCTTCGCCGAGATCCTCCGCCTCGATCCCACCCACGGCAAGGCGCTGCGCACCCTGCGCGAGCTCTACGCCGCCGCCGGCGACTGGGACGGCCTCGAGCGCCTGTACGGCGGGCTCGAGCAGTGGGACGAGCTGTGCGACGCGCTGGTCGCGCTCGGCGACCGCCAGGACGATCGCGAGGCCCGGCTCGCCCTGTTCCGGCGGGCGGCGGCGGTGGCCGAGCGCAAGGGCACGCCCGAGCGGGTGGCGCGCACCTGGGAGCGGGTGCTCGCGGTCGAGGCCACCGACCTGGCCGCCGCCCGCGCCCTGGCCCCGGTCTATCACAAGGCCGAGAAGTGGTCGAAGCTCCTGCCGGTCCTCGAGGTCATCCTCGGCCACACCCCGGCGCCGGCCGATCAGCTCGCCCTCATGTCCGAGATCCGGACACTCTGCGAGCAGCGGCTGGGCTCGCGCGCCCTGGCCCTGACCTGGACCGGGCGCGCCTTCGATCTGGCCCCCGACGATCCGGCGCTCCTGGCCGAGCTCTTGCGCCTCGCCCACCAGCCCGAGCACTGGCGCGAGGTCGCCACCATCGTCGGCCGCCACGCCGGCGCCGCCGCCCGCCCCGCCGACACCCGGCTCCGCCTGCTGCGCGCGCTGGCCGAGCTCCACGGCGCGCGCCTCGGCGACCTCGACGCCGCCCGCGAGGTCGAGGCCCAGATCCTGGCCCTGGTCCCGGGCGACGCCGACGCCGCCCAGGCCTACGAGGAGCTGTCGGAGCGCCTCTCCGACTGGCCGGCGCTGCTGGCGTCGCGGCGTCGCCGCCTCGACGCGATGACGGGGGAGGGGGCGAGCGCCGACCGCCGCGCGCTCCTGGCGCGCATCGCCGAGCTGGAGGAGGTCCGGCTGGCCGACCTCGACGCCGCCGCCGTCACCTGGCAGCGGGTGCTGGGCGAGGGCGGCGCCGACGCCGGCGGGGACGCGGCGGCGCTGGCGGCGCTGGCCCGCCTCCACGGCGCCCGCGGCGACTGGCCGGCGCTGGCCGCGGTGCTGGCGCGCCAGCTCGAGGCCCCGGGCCAGGTCGACGACCGGCGCGGGCTGCTCATGCAGCTCGGCGCGCTCGAGGAGAAGAACCTGGACCGGCCGGTGGCCGCGCTCGAGCACTACCTGGCCGCCCTGCTCCTGTGCCGGGTGCCGGGACCGACCGGCACCATCGACGCCTGCGCCCGCTTCCTCGACGAGCGCGGCGCCGGCGCCGCGATCCCGGTGGCGCTCCGCCGCGAGGTCGCGCGCGCGCTGCGGCCGCACCTCGAGAGCGGCGGCGAGCCGGCGGTGCTGGCGCGCTGCCTCGAGATCATCGCCACCGGCGAGCCCGCCGGCAGCGAGCTGGCGCTCGAGCTCGATCGCCGGCTGGTCGGCCTCCACCATGGCCTCGGTCAGCCCGAGCGGGCGTGGGACGCCGCCGCGCGCGTGGTCGCCGGCGATCCGGGCGACGTCGACGCCCGCGCCGCGCTCACGGCCCTCGCCCACGAGCTGGGGCGCACCGAGGAGCTGGCGATCCGGCTGGGGGCGGCGCTGACCGCGCGCAAGGCGGCGGCCGCGCCGCCGGCCGAGCTGCGCGCGCTCGCCGCCGAGCTGGCGCTGCTCCACGCCAACGATCTCGGCGACCGCGCCGGCGCGGAGAAGGCGTGGATCGCGGTGCTCGAGGCCGAGCCCGACGACGCCGAGGCCTTCGACGAGCTGGCCGCGATCTACCGCAGCGCGTCGCGCTGGGACGATCTGCGCGCCCTGCTCGAGCGCCGGGTGGCGGCCACCGCCGCCGACGGCGCGCGCAAGGCGACGCTGCTCGAGCTGGCCCAGCTCGACGAGGAGATCCTGGGCGATCCGGGGCGCGCGGTCGGCGACTACCGGCGGGTGCTCGAGATCGATCCCGCCCACCTGCCGTCGTACCAGGCCCTGGAGCGGCTCTACGCCGAGGGCGAGGCGTGGCGCGAGCTCGACGACGTCCTCGCCCGCGAGGTCGACCACGTCGAGGCCCGGGCCCAGGTCGGCCTCGTCTACCGCCGGGCCGAGCTCCATGCCCGCCAGCTCGGCGATCCCGCGCAGGCGGTCGAGCTGCTGGAGGACGTGGTCACGCTCGCGCCCGGTCACGCCGACGGCCGCGAGCTCCTCGAGGAGCTCCTGACCCAGCCCGCCCAGCGCCAGCGCGTCGCCCGCCTGCTCGAGCCGCTGTACGAGCGCGACGGCCTGTGGCGGGATCTGTGCGGGGTGCTGCGCGCGCAGCGCGAGGCGGCGAGCGAGCCGGCGCAGGCGGTCGAGCTCCTGGCCCGGATCGCCCTGGTCGAGGAGACCCACCTCGAGAGCGGCCGCCAGGCCTTCGACACCTGGGTCCAGGCCCTGCTCGCCGACCCGTCCGATCCGCGGCCCCCGGCGGCGCTGGTCCGCCTGGCCGGCATGTTCGAGCGCTGGAACGACGCCGCGGCGGCGCTCGACCGCGCGGCCGCCGCCAGCCCCGATCCGGCGGTGGCGGTCCCGCTCCTCCGCCAGCTCGCGGAGATCTGCGACGTGTCCCTCGGCGACAGCCCGCGGGCCATCGCCGCCTACCAGCGGCTGTACGAGGTCGATCCCCTCGATCCCGACGTGGCGGGGCCGACCCTGACGGCGCTGGCCCGGCTGTTCGAGGAGGAGGAGCGGTGGCGCGACCTGCGCGACACGCTGCGCCGGCAGGCCGAGGCCGCCGCCGACCCGGCGGCGCGCAAGGCGCTCCTGGCCCGGGTCGCCACCCTCGAGGAGACGCGGCTCGACGATCGGGCGCAGGCCACGGCGACCTGGCGCGACGTCCTCGCCGGCGATCCCGACGACGCCGACGCGCTGGCCGCGCTCGAGCGGCTGTACGAGCTGGGCGCGCAGTGGACCGAGCTCGGCGACATCCTGCGTCACCAGGTCGACCTCACCGAGGACGTCGCCGGCAAGACGCACCAGCTCTTCCGGCTGGTGGCGCTGCACGAGCACAAGCGGCGGTCGCCGGCCGACGCGGTGCTGGTGCTGCTCGAGGTCCTCGATCTCGATCCCGACGACACCCGCGCCCTCGACGAGCTGGCCCGCCTGCACCGCGCCGCCGATCGCCAGCTCGAGCTGTTCGAGGTCCTCGAGCGGCGGCTGGCCATCGCCGACGCCCTCGCCGAGCCGGGGGTGGTGGCGCGCCGCCACGAGCTGGCCCAGCTCCTGGCCGGGCCGCTGGGGCGGCGGCACGACGCGCTCGATCGCTGGGCCGAGGTCCTGGCCCGGGAGCCGGGGCACGAGGCGGCGCTGGCCGCGGTGCGCAGCGCGCTCGACGATCGCGACGACGCCACGCTGGGCGCGCGGGCCGCGGCCATCCTCGAGCCGCTCTACGAGAGCACCGGCGCCGATCACGCGCTGTGCGACCTCCTGGTCACCACCGCCGGCCGCGAGGTCGGCTCCGAGCGGGTGCGGCGGCTGGTCCGGGTGGCGCAGCTCCGCGAGCGTCGCCTCGGCGACCCGGCGGGGGCGCTCGAGGTCACGGTGCAGGCGCTGCGCGCCGCCGTCGGCGAGCCCGAGCTGCCCGACCTCCTGGTCGAGGTCGAGCGCCTGGCCGCCGAGCTCGGCCGGGAGGGCGACCTCATCGAGATCTACCGCGGGATCGCCGACGACGTCCTGGCCGCCGATCTCCAGCGCCGGCTCTACCTCGACGTCGCGGATCTCGCGCTGGCCGTCCGTGACGACGCCGCGCTGGCCCGCACCTACTACCAGAAGGTCCTCGACGGCCAGCCCGACGACCCGCGGGCCCTGGGTGCCCTCGAGGGCCTGTACCGGCGCGGCGGTGACGTCCGCGCGCTCTACGACCTCCTCACCCTGAAGGCCGAGCTGGTCAGCGACCCCGGCGAGAAGCTGGCTGCCTTGACCGAGCTCGCGACCCTGGCCGCCGGGCCCGTCGATCGCCCCGACGACGCCATCGCCGCCTGGGAGGAGATCCTCGAGGTCGATCCGAGCCGCGCCGACGCGGTGGCCGCCCTCGACGGCCTCTACCGGCGCGAGCGGCGGTGGCCCGACGTCGTCGATCTCTACGAGCGCCGCATGGGCTTCGTGGTCACGATCGAGGAGGCGGTCGCGTTGCGGGTCAAGCTGGCCGAGGTCCAGGAGCGGGAGCTCGCCGACCGCGCCGCCGCCATCGACAGCTACGCCGCCGCGCTCGGCGGCGACCCCGGCAACGCCCACGCCCTGGCCGCCCTCGAGCGCATGATCGCCGACCCCGACGTGCGCGCCGCCGCGGCCGAGGTGCTCGAGCCCATCTACATCGCGCGCCAGGACTGGCCGCGCCTGGCCCGCCTCAACGAGGCCCAGCTCGAGGCCTCGAGCGATCCGGGCGAGCGCCTCGACCTCACCCGCCAGATCGCCCGCCTGTACGAGGAGCAGCTCGAGGATCTCGACGGCGCGTTCCGCTGGTACGCCCGGGTCTTCCGCGAGGACCCGACCGAGGCCAGCGTGCGCGATCAGCTCCACCGCCTGGCCACGATCCTCGACGACTGGCCGGGGCTGGCCCGGGTCTACCAGGGCCTGCTCGACGACGAGCCCGGCGACGCCCCGCACCTGCGCGAGGTCGCGATCGCCGCGGCCACGATCTACGACCGCCGCCTCGACGCCTGGGAGCCGGCGGCGGCCGCCTACGAGCGCGTCCTGGCGTCGCCCGGCGACGGCCGCGAGGACGAGCACCTGTTCGCGCGGCTCGAGGCGCTGCTCGCGCGCCACGGCCAGTGGGCGCGGCTGGCCCGCGCCTACGACGACGCGATCGGCGCCGCGCGCGAGGATCGCCGCCGCCGCGACCTGTGGGCGCGCAAGGCCCAGGTCGCCGAGGTCCACCTCGGCGACGGCGAGGCGGCGATCGCGGCCTGGCGGGCGATGCTCGACCTGGCGGTGAGCGACGACGCGGTCGCCGACCGCGAGCGGGCCTCGGCCGAGCTCGAGCGCCTGCTGCGCGCCGCCGGCCGCTGGTACGACGTCGCCGAGCTCATCACCGGGCGTCTCGATCGCGCCGGCGACGAGCGCGAGGAGGTGGAGCACCGCCTGGCCCTGGCCGAGGTCCTGGAGCAGGAGCTGCGCGACCTGACCGGCGCGATCGATCAGTACGAGCTCGTGCTCGGCACCGGCCTGCCCGAGCAGGCGCTGCCGGCGCTCGAGCGCCTGGTCACCGAGGTCGAGCACCGCGAGCGCATCGCGTCGCTGCTGGAGCCGGTCTATCGCGCCCGCGACTGGTGGCAGAAGCTGGTGGTGATCCTCGACGCCCGGCTGGCGTACGTCGACGATCCCGCCGACAAGGTCGCCCTCCACCTCGAGATCGCGGGGCTCCACGACACCCGCGGCGGCTCGCCCGAGCTGGCGTTCGCCGCCCTGGCCCAGGCCTGGCAGCTCGAGCCGACCCGGCGCGACGTCTTCGACCGGCTGTGCGCCCAGGGCGCGCGGCTGGGCGCGTGGGACGAGCTGGTGACCACCCTGACGGCGGGGGCGACCGCGACCCTCGAGCCCGAGGCCGCGGCCCTGGCCCACGCCCGGGTCGCCGAGATCCAGGAGACGCAGAAGGGCGATCACGACGCCGCGATCGCCGCCTGGCGCAAGGTGCTCGAGATCGCGCCCGACGACGCGCTGGCGCTGTCGTCCCTCGATCGCCTGTACGCGGTCGAGGATCGGGCCGACGAGCTGGTCCGCGTCGTCGAGCGACGGGCCGAGCTGGCCGAGGACGCCGGCGTCCGCCTGGTCCTCCTCCACCGCGTCGCCTCGCTGTACGAGGAGGTCCTGGAGCGGCCGCGCGAGGCGGTCGCTGCCTACAAGAACGTGCTGACCGTCGACGAGAGCGACGAGGCCTCCCTCGACGCGCTCGAGCGCCTCTACCGGCAGCTCGGCGAGCCCCGCGAGCTGGTGCAGATCCTCGAGCGCAAGCTCGAGCTGGCCCGCGATCCGGGGACGGCGCGCCAGCTCCGGCTCGATCTGGCCGTTGTCAGCGAGCGCGAGCTGGGCGACACCTTCGAGGCCCAGGGCCAGCTCCAGGCGGTGCTCGACGCCAGCCCCGACGATCCGGTGGCCCTGGCCGAGCTCGACCGCCTGTACCAGGTGACCCGGATGTGGCCGGAGCTGCTCGAGGTCCTCGATCGCCGGGCCGCGATCGCGAGCCCGGCCGCGCCCGCCGGGGAGACCCCGGCCGAGCTGGCGTTCCGCGCCGCGCGGCTGCTCGAGGTCGAGCTCGCCGATCCCGACCAGGCGATCCCGCGCTACGGCGCGGTCCTGAGCGCGGCCCCCGGCCACGCCGGGGCGCGGGCCGCCCTCGCGGCGCTGCTCGCGCGCGACGAGCACGTCGAGGCGGTGGCCGCGATCCTGGAGCGCCACCTGCGCGCCACCGGGGATCACGACGGCCTGGTCGAGGTGCTGGAGCGGCAGCTCGCCGCGCCCGGCGCCGATCCCGACGCGCGGCGCGCCCGGTGGGCGGCGCTGGCCGACGTCCACGAGCTGCAGCGCCAGGATCTGGCCCAGGCGTCGGCGACCTGGGCGCGCGCCCTGGCCGAGGATCCCGGGGACCTCGAGCTGTTCGCGCCGCTCGAGCGCCTGGCCCAGGCCCGCGGCGCGTGGGCCGAGCTGGCCCAGCTCCTCGAGCGGCGGCTCGAAGGTGGTCCCGGCGGCGCCGGCGACAGCGAGCTCCAGCACGCCTACGCCCTGCGGCTGGGGCGGATCTACGAGGACGCGCTCGGTGACTTCGGGCGGGCGGCGGTCGCGTACCGGCGCGCCGTCGACACCCTGGTCGACGAGCGGGGCGCGCTGGCCGCGCTCGATCGCACGCTGTGGCGGCTCGGCCGCTGGGGCGAGCTGGCCGACGTGCTGGCGCGCGAGGCCGACGTCGCCGAAAGCGACGCCCAGGCCGCCGACCTCCTGTTCCGGCTCGGGGACGTGCGCGAGAGCCAGCTCCACGACCTGCACGGCGCGGTCGACGCCTACCGGGCGGTGGTCGAGCGCCAGAGCCGGCACGGCGCGGCCCGGGCCTCGCTCGAGCGGCTGCTCGGCACCGCCGACGCCGAGCGCGGCGACATCATCGCCACCCTCGAGCCGCTGTACGAGGCCGAGGACGAGTGGGGGCGCCTGGCCGATCTGCTCGCCGCCAAGCTGGCGGTGACCGAGGATCACCACGAGCGCGCGGCGATCTACCAGCGCATCGCCACCCTGGCCGAGGATCGCCTCGGCGACGGGGTGCGGGCGCTCGACGCCGCCGGCGGCTGGCTGGCCGAGGATCCGACCTCGGCCGAGGCGCTGTCCGAGCTCGATCGCCTGGCCGCCACCCAGGGCCGCTGGGTCGAGGTCGCGGCGCGGGTCCAGGGCGTGGCCCGCCACGCCGAGGACACGGCGCTGCCGCTGTGGATCTACCTCGGCACGGTCCAGCTCGATCGCCTGGGCGACGCCGCCAGCGCCGCCGAGAGCTTCGCCGCGGCGCTGGCGATCGACGACGAGCACGCGCCGGCGCTCGAGGCCCTGGAGCGCATCCACCGCGAGCGAGGCGACGCGATCGCCCTGGCCCAGGTCCAGGCCCGGCGGGCCGAGCTGGCGTTCGATCCGCCGCGCAAGCAGGCGCTGTGGACCGAGGTCGCGGAGCTGCGCGAGCGGCTGGGCGAGCTCGACGGCGCCATCGCCGCCTGGGAGGCGGTGATCGACCTCGCCGACGACGACCGGCTGCCGCTGGCGCGGCTGGCCGCGATCCACGAGCGGCGCGGCGACCGGCGGGCGCTGGTCACGACCCTGGAGCGGGCGGCGCGCATCGCCGGCGACGCCGCCGAGGAGAAGGCGCTGCGCGTGCGCATCGCCACCCTCGAGGCCGAGCTCGGCGATCCGGCGGCGGCGGCGGCGGCGTGGCAGGCGGTGCTCGACCTCGATCCCGACGACGGCGCCGCCCTGGCCGCGCTCGAGGACGTCCACACCCGCGCCGGCGACTGGATGGCGGTGCAGGACGTGCTGACCCGCAAGCTCGAGCTGGCGCGGTCCTCGTCGGAGCGGACCGCGGTGCTGGCGAGGATGGCGCGGCTGGCCGAGCGCGAGCGCGGCTCGCTCGACGACGCGATCGGCCACTGGTACGCCGCGCTCGAGGTCGACAACGCCCAGCTCGCGGCCTACGGCGAGCTCGAGCGCCTGCTCGGCCGCGCCGAGCGCTGGCACGATCTGGTCGAGCTGCTGGAGCGCCGCGCCGATCTCCACGGCACGCTGGGCGACGGCCCGGCCGAGCTGGCCGCCCTGGCCCGCGCCGCCGACATCTGGGAGGGGCCGCTCGACGATCCCGACGCGGCCGGCGAGATCCTCGAGAAGATCCTGCGCCGCGAGCCGGGCTCGGTGGCCGCGCTCACCCGCCTGGCGCGGATCCACGAGCGCGCCGGCGACTGGGCGCGCTGCGGCGAGGTGCTGGAGCGCGCCCTGGCCCTGGGGCCGCGCGGCCAGGACGCGGCGGACCTGTTCTTCCGCCTCGGCGAGGTCGCCGACAAGGCCCAGCACGATCTCGACACCGCCGGCGCCCACTACCGGCAGGCGCTCGTCCACGATCCCGCGCACCCCGGCGCGGTGGCGGCGATCGAGCGCCTGGCCCGCGATCAGGGCGACTGGGCCACGGTCGGCGACATGCTGGACCGTCGCCTGGCCGCGGTCCAGGCCGGCGGCGAGGGCGAGCTCCTGGCGCTCGCGCTCGAGCTCGCCGACGTCAAGCGGCGGATCGGCGATCCGGCGGCGGCGCTGCCGGTGCTGGAGCAGGCGGCGGCGACGGCGCCCGACGACGTGCGGGTGCTGGCGCCCCTGGCCGACCTCTACGTCGCGGCCCGGCAGTACGATCGCGCGGCGCCGATCTACGCCCGCCTCGCCGACGAGGCGCGGGCGGCGCGGCGGATGAAGGACGTCGCCCGCTACCGCCAGCGCCAGGGCGGGCTGCTCGAGGCCCGCGGCGACGCCGCCGGCGCGCTCGCCGCCTACGAGGAGGCCTTCCGGGTCAACCCGACCGACGTGCCGACGATGGCCGGGCTGGGTCGCCTGTACATGGCGGCGCGGGACTGGGAGAAGGCGCGGCGCGTGTACCGATCGCTGGTCCTGCAGAACCTCGGCCCCGACGCCGGCATCAGCAAGCCCGAGGTCTACCTGGCGCTGGGCGACATCCACCTCGAGCTCGGCGAGCGCCCGCAGGCCAAGGGCATGTACCAGCGGGGCCTGGAGCTCGAGCCGCACCACCCCGGCCTCACCGCCGCCATCGCCCGCCTGGGCTAGCGCACCGCGGCCTGGCCCGGGCCTGACCCGGGGCCGGGCCGGGGCGACAAGGTGCGGCGGCGGAGGGGGCGCGGTAGGCTAGGGCGTGGTCCGGCTCCGCGCCCTCGCCCTGATCTCGGCCGTGGCCGCCTGTGGCGGCGATCGGGGCGCGCCGGCGGCGGGCGGCGGCAGCGGCAGCGGCAGCGCGCCGGCGCCGGTCACCGCCGCGGCCACCGCGCCGTCGGCCAAGGCGGCGGAGCTGGTGGGCGGCGACGGCCACGGCCACGGCCACGGCCACGAGCTGCCCCGGTCGCTGATCGGCACCTGCGCCGCGGCGTCGGTCGACGAGCCGTCCGACGAGGGGCGCCTCGGCCTCCTGCTCGACGAGGCCGGCCGGCAGCTCGAGGCGCAGGCCTGGGCCGACGCCTTCACCTGCGCCGACATGGCCGCCGACCTCGCGCCGCGATCGATCGAGGCCCACCACCTGCGGGCCGCGATCCTGGCCGGCGCCGGCCACGACGAGCGGGCCGCGGTCGCCTACGGCCTCGCCCTCGCCCTCGACCCCGAGGATCCCGAGACCCTGCGCGCCACCGCCGACTTCTACATCAACGTCACGCGCGCGCGCTCGCGCGACACCACCGCGCTCGGCCTGGAGCTGGCGCGCCGGGGCTTCGCCCGCGCCACCGCGCGCCGCCGCGGCCAGTCCGACCTGCGGGCGCGGCTGGCGCTGCTGGAGGCCCAGGCCTGGAACGATCTCGACCGCGCCGACGAGGCGCTGGAGCGGGCGAGCGAGGCGGTGCGGCTGTCGTCCGAGCTCGTCGACGCGGTCCACGAGCGCGGGGTCGCGCTGTTCAACCTCGGGCGCTTCGCCGAGGCCCGCGGTCAGTTCGAGCGCGTGCTCACGGCGCTCCCCGACGACGCCTTCGCCCACCACCTGATGGGCCTCACCCTCGAGCAGCTCGGCGAGCGGCAGCGCGCCGAGGATCACCTCGCCCGCGCCCGCACCCTCGCCCCCGACGAGTTCCCGCCCGCGGTCGAGATCACCGCGGCCCAGATGCGCGCCGAGATCGATCGCGTGCTGGCGTCCCTGGCGCCGGCGCGGGCGGCCCAGGTGCGGCAGGTGTCGATCGTGGTCGCCGACCTGCCCGACCCCGCCGACCTGCGCGCGGTCTCGCCGCCGTTCCCGCCGACGATCCTCGGCCTGTTCCGGGGGCTGCCCCTGGGCACCGAGCCAGCGCCCGGCGAGGCCGTGCCCGAGCGCGCGATCCTGCTCTATCGCCTCAACCTCGCCCGCGCGGTCCGGAGCCGCGACGAGCTGTCGCAGCAGATCGAGCGCACCCTCCTGCACGAGATCGGGCACCTGGAGGGGCTGGACGAGGACGATCTGCGCCGGCGCGACCTGGAGTAAGCTCCAGGCGACATGTCGGATGCCGCGGCGCCGGGTGAGGCCATCGCCGGGGTCGGTGAGGTCGCCAGCGCCGCGACCTCGACCGACGCCGGGGCCGGCGCCGCGTCCGCGCCGGGCGGGCCCGGAGGGCCGGGCGGGCCGGGCGAGCTCGCCGAGCTGCGGGCAGCGCTGGGGCGCGAGAAGAAGAAGCTCGAGCTGGTGCGCGAGGTCGGCACCGCGCTGTCGAGCGCGCTCGCCATCGAGGATCTGCTCGCCCTGCTGATGGAGAAGGTGACCGAGCTGATGGCCGCCGATCGCTCGACCATGTACCTCCTGACCGCCGACGGCCAGGAGCTGTGGTCGAAGGTGGTGCAGGGCCAGGCGGTGCTCGAGATCCGGCTGCGCGTCGGCGAGGGCATCGCCGGCTGGGTGGCGCGCTCGGGCGAGATCGTCAACATCGCCGACGCCTACGCCGACACCCGCTTCCAGCCCGCCGTCGATCTGCGCTCGGGCTACCGCACCCGATCGATCCTGACCGTGCCCATGCGCAACTCGCTGGGCGCCATCGTCGGCGTGCTCCAGGTCCTCAACAAGCAGGGCCCCGACGGCGCCGCCGCGCCGTTCTCGGCCGAGGACGTGGAGCTCCTGCTCGCCCTGGCCTCGCAGGCGGCGGTCGCCCTCGACAACTCGAAGCTCTACCTGTCGGTGGTGGCCAAGAACGTCGAGCTCGCCCGCGCCAAGGCGGAGCTCGAGCAGCGCAGCCACGAGCTCAACGTCCTGTTCGAGGTCGAGAAGGCGCTGTCGGCCGCGCCCGACCTCGAGTCGTCGCTCGAGCGCATCCTGGCCCGCACCGCCGAGCTGCTGGGCGCGGCCTCGGGCGCGATCGCGCTCCTGACCCCGGCCGGCGACGCGCTCGAGCTGCGCACCGTGGTCGGCCCGGCCGCCGAGCGCCTGCGCCACGAGCGGCTGGAGCTGGGGCAGGGGCTCCTGGGCTGGGCGGTCGCCCACCGCCAGGGCGTGATCTCGAACCAGGCCGGCGCCGATCCGCGCCACGCCGCCGCCTTCGCCCGCCGCCACGACGTGGCGCCGCACAGCCTGATCGCGGCGCCGGTCAGCTCCGACGGGACGGTGGTGGGCGGCATCGAGATCGTGGATCGCCTGGACGGCGGCGGCTTCGACGACGTCGACCTCAAGCTGCTGGTGCTGGTGGCCGGCCGCGTCGGCCAGGCCCTGGCCCTGGCCCGCATGCGCGACGAGCGGCGCGACCAGGATCGCCTGGCCTCGATCGGCCGGCTGATGGCCGGCGTGCTCCACGATCTCAAGACGCCGATGACCGTGATCTCGGGCTACGCCCAGCTCATGGCCCAGTGCGAGGACGCCGCCCAGCGCGAGCGCTACGTCGACAGCATCCTGCGCCAGTTCGACATCATGAGCGGCATGACCCGCGAGGTCCTGCAGTTCGCCCGCGGCGATCGCGAGCTGATGGTGCGCAAGGTCTACCTCCACCGCTTCGTGCAGGAGGTCGTCGAGCAGCTCCGGCACGCCTTCGCCGGCCGCCCCATCGAGGTCGTGGTCGAGCTCGGCTACGACGGGGCCTCGCACTTCGACGAGCAGAAGATGCTGCGCGTCCTGCACAACCTGGCGCGCAACGCCGCCGACGCCATGCCGGGCGGCGGCCACTTCTGGCTGCGGACGCGCCTCGACGGCGGCGACCTCGTCTTCGAGGCCGCCGACGACGGCCCCGGCATCCCGGCCCAGGTCCGGGCCCGCCTGTTCGAGCTGTTCGCCTCGGGCACCGCCGGCGGCACCGGCCTCGGCCTCGCCATCGTGAAGAAGATCGTCGACGACCACGGCGGCACGATCACCTGCGACACCGGCGCCGCCGGCACGACGTTCACGATCCGCATCCCGCACCGCGCCACCCGGACCGGCGAGTTCGCGCCGATCCGCGGGTAGTCCGTGCCGGCCGTGCCCTCCCGCGGTGGTCGAGCTGGTGGCGGCGCACGCGGCGGCGACGGCGGGCCGCCGGCGGTGATCGTCGAGCGCGTGAGCCGCCGGTTCGGCGCCCGCCTCGCCCTCGACGACGTCCACCTCGCGATCGCGCCCGGCCGGCTGTGCGCGCTGTGCGGCGGCAACGGCGCCGGCAAGACCACGCTCCTGCGGGTGGTCGCCGGGTTCCTCGACGCCGATCGCGGCCGGGTCCGGCTGCCGGAGGGCGCTCGGCTCGGCTACCTGCCGGAGGGCGCGCCGGTGCCGCCCGAGCTGACGGTGGCCGAGTACGTCGGTCACCGCGCGATCCTGGCCGGGGTGCGGGGCGACGCGCGGGCGGCCGCGGTGGCGCGCGCCCTGACCGAGGTCGAGCTGACCGCGCGCGCCGACGAGCCGATGGGCCGGCTGTCCAAGGGCCTGCGCCAGCGCGCCGCCCTGGCCGGCGTCCTGGTGGGCGAGCCGGCGGTGCTGATCCTCGACGAGCCGGCGTCGGGCCTCGACGAGCTGCAGCGGACCGAGCTGCGGGCGCGGCTGCGCGCCCTCGCCGGCGCGCGGACGATCCTGTGGTCGACCCACGAGCTGTCGGACGTCGAGGCGGTCGCCGATCAGATCGTGGTGCTGGCCGGCGGCCGGGTGGTCGCCGACGGCGACGTCGCGGCCGTCAAGGCCCGCGCCGGCACCGGGCCGGCGCCCTTGCGCGACGCCATCGCCGCCCTGGCCGCCGCGGGCGCGGGCGCGGGCGCGGAGGAGGGCGCGGGGCGGGGCGAGGACGAGGACCGCGGCGAGGGGGCGCGATGACCGCCGTCCGGACCGTGGGCTGGTGGCGCGCGGCCCTCGCCGTCGCGCACCGCGAGCTGACGATCTACCTGCGCTCGCCCATCGCGCTCACCGTCGCCGCCGCCTTCCTGGTCCTGCAGGGGGTGTCGTTCTCGGCGCTGGTGGCGGCGCTCGCCGATCCGGCGCGCCCCGCGCCGCTGGGGGCCGTGCTCGAGGGTCACTTCGGCGGCACGCTCCTGCACTGGATGCTCCAGCTCACGGTGCTGGCGGCGCTGGCGGCGCGCCTGGCCGAGGAGCGCCGCGCCGGCACCTGGGAGGCGCTGGTGACCGCGCCGGTCCCCGAGGGCGCGGCGGTCGTGGGCGCGTGGCTGGCGGCGACCGCGCTGTGGACCACGCTGTGGCTGGTGTGCCTGTCGCACGTCGCGATCCTGGTGGCGCTGGCGCCGCCGGGCGCGGTGATCGACCCCGGGCCGATCGCGACCGCGGTCGGCGGCGAGATCCTCCTCGGCGCCGCCGGGCTGGCGCTGGCGCTGGCGGCCGGCGCGTGGTCGGCGCAGCCGCTGGTGGCGACGGTGGCGGGCTTCGCCGCGCTGTGCGGCTGGCTCCTGATCGGCGAGCTGGGCGAGCTGGCGCCGACCGTGGTCGCCGACGCGCCGGGGCTGGCGGCGGCGCTCGAGCGGGTGGGGCCGCGCCGGGTGCTGGCGGCGCTGGCCCGCGGCGAGGTGCGGTGGGACGCGATCGGGACGGTGGTCGCGATCGCGGCCGGCGCGCTGGCGCTCGCCACCGCCCTGGGCGGGCTGCGGCGGCGCCGGCCGGAGGCGGTGGCGGCGCGCGCCCTCGAGGCGACGCTGGTCGGCCTCGCGCTCGCGCTGGCGGCGGTGCTGGTGGGGCGGGCGCTGGCGCCGTGGGACGTGACCGCCGCCCGCCGCAACTCGCTCGAGCCGGCGACCCGGGTGGTGCTGGCGCGGGTGAGCGAGCCGGTGCGGGTGACGATCCTGGAACCCGCGGTCGAGGCCAACCGGCCGCTGTTCGACGAGGCCCGCCGGGTGCTGGCGCGGATGGAGGCCGCGCAGCCGGCGCTGGCCGTGACCACGTTCGATCCGGCGTCGGACCCGGCGGCGCTGGCGGCGCTGGCGGCGTTCGCCGCCGTGGGCGAGGCCGAGCTGGTGCGCGGCGGCGCGGTGGTGCTGGTGCGCGGCGAGCGGGCGCGGGCGCTGGCGCTGCGCGATCTCGAGGGCGAGGGCGGGCTCGAGCTCGAGGCCCGCACCTTCGAGCGCGTCCGCATCGAGGCGGCGCTCGGCCAGGCCCTGGCCGAGCTGCTCGACGACGCGCCGGTCCGCCTGTGCGTCAGCGACGGCCACGGCGAGCTCCCCCTCGCCGGCGGGCCGTGGAGCTGGGAGCCGGTGGCGCGGCGGCTGCGCGCCGACGGCCTCGGGCTCGAGACCGTCGACCTGGTGGCCGGCGTGCCCGCGACCTGCCGGGTGCTGATCGTCGTCGGACCGACCGCGCCGTTCGCGGCGCGCGAGGCGGCGGCGGTGGCGGCCTACCTCGACGGCGGCGGTCGTCTGTTCCTGGCGCTGGCCCCCGCCGGCAGCGGCCCCTCCGGCCTCGAGGCGGTGCTCGCGGCGTGGGGGGTGGCGACGCCCGACGACGTCGTGGTCGATCCGGCGCTCGCGTTCGAGCTGCCGGGCGCGCTGCGCGTGATCGACGGCTACGGCGCGCACCCGGTGGTCGCCGGCTGCGCCCGCCGCCGGCAGACGGTGTGGCAGCAGGCGCGGCCGGTGGTCGCGCCCGACGCGACGCCGCTGGTGACGACCACCGCCGGCGGCGCGCGGCGCGACGCCGCGGACGACGCCGCCGGCCCGGTGGCGCTGGCGATCGCGATCGAGCGCGGCGCGGCGCGGCTGGTGGTGAGCGGCAGCGCCGCGGCCATGACCGCGCAGGAGGCGACGCGAGGCTGGGGCGGGGACCTGTTCGCGAGCCGCGCCCTGGCGTGGCTGGCCGGCCGGCTGGTGCCGCCGGCGGTCCCGGAGAAGGACGGCGACCGGGTCCGGCTCGCGCTCGCGGCCGGGACGCGGCGGGCGGTGGCGGCGCTGGCCGTCGGCGCGGTGCCGCTGGTGACGGTCGCGCTCCTGTGGCTCGCGGGCCGGCGCCGTCGTCCGCCGCGGGCGCGGAGGTCGTCGTGACCGCGCCCGGCGCCGCCCGGCTCCTGATCCTGACCGCGATCGTGGTCGGGCTCGCGGTCGCGGTCGGCCTGACCGGCGGTCCGCGCGGGACCACGGGGCGCCCGCTGCTGGCGCCCGGGCTCGATCCGGCCGCGGTGACCGCGGTCGTGATCGAGGTCGGCGAGGCCCCGCCGATCACCGTCGAGCTGGCGGCCGACGGGCCGCGGGTCGTCGCGCCGGTACCGGGCCCGGCCGACGAGACCGTGGTTCGCGATCTGGTCTCGGCGATCGCGACCGCGCGCGCCGATCGCGTCGCCCGCGGCGCCGGGGCGTGGCGGGCGGCCGGGCTCGATCGACCGGCGGTGATCGTGCGCCTGGTGGGGGCGGGCGGCGCGGCGCTGGAGGTCCGGCGCGGCGACGCGGTGCCGGCGAGCGGCCAGGTCTGGCTCGGCGTCGGCGCTCGGGCCCTCCTGGCGCCGGCCTGGGTCGGCGACGCCCTCGCGCGCGAGCTGCTGACGCTGCGTCGGCGCCGACCGTTCCCGCCGGTGGCGATCACCGGCGTCGAGCTCCACGGCGTGGACGACCGCGGCGCGCCCCTCGATCTGGTCCTGGCCGGCGCGCCGCCGCGTCGCCGCGACGACGGCGGCGGGACCCGGGTTGCGGCCGCGGCGATGGCGCGCCTCGAGGCGGCGCTGGCGGCGCTCGTGCTCGACGTGCTGGTCGACGGCGATCGGGGCGAGCCGCGCCTCACCGTGCGCGTGCTCGGCGGCGTGGCGGTCGCCGAGCTCGACGTCCACGGCCCGTGTCCGGGCGTGCCCGAGCACGTGCTCGTCGACGGCAGCGCCGGGGTCGGCTGCGTGGCGGCGGCGGCGATCGACGAGCTGGTGGCGGCGGCGCGGGCGCTGGGCGGAGACGAGGGGCGGCTCCTGGCCCCGCTGGCCGCGAGCGACGAGGTCACGGCGGTGGTCGGCATCGCGGGCGCGGCGGAGGTCACGCTGGCCCGCCGCGGCGCGGGCTGGACGCTGGCGGTGGCGGGCGGGCCGGGCGCGACGGCCGCCGACGCGCCGGCGGCCGCCGACGACGCGCTGGTGCAGGCGCTCCTGGCCGCGCTGGCCCGCCCCGGTCGTCCGGTGTCACCGCCGGCGGGCGCCGCGTCCGCGACCTGGACCGTCCGCCTGGCCGGCGGTGCGGTCGAGCGCTGGCGCTGGTTCCGCCGCGGCGCCGAGCTGATCGTGCGCCGCGACGACGAGGCCCACGCCCTCGCGGTCGAGCCCGCGGTCGCGGCGGCCGTCGCGCGCCTCGGCCCGGCGCTGCGCGAGCTCACCGTCCTGGCCCTCGACGCGACCGCGATCGCGACCCTCGACGCCCGCGGGCTGGCCCCGGCGACGCTGGCGCGCGGGGTCCTGGTCGGTGAGTGGCGCGTCGTCGCGCCGCCGGGCGCGCGGGCCGCGGCGCCAGCGCTGGCGGCGCTGGTCGAGCTCCTGGCGCACGTCCACGGCCAGGCCTGGCTCGACGTCGGCGCCCTCGGTCGGCCGCGGCGCACGCTGACCGTCACCCTCGACGCCGCGCCGGTCGCCGGTGCCACCCCGCGCACCCACGTCCTGGCGGTCGGCGCGGCGCGGCCGAGCGGCGGCTGCGCCGTCGCCGTCGACGATCACCTCCCGCTCGAGCTCCCGGCGGCGGCCTGCGCGACGCTGCTGGCGCCGTTGACCGCGCCGTGAACCGCCCGACGCGGCGGGCGGCCGGGTCAGTGCGCGGGCGGGCGGATCTCGGTCTGGCCGACCTCGAGCAGGGCCGGCGCCTCCCAGCCCTGGGTGAGGTTCTTGAGGCCCTGGTAGACGAGCAGGCCGTCGGTGTTGCTCTCGCCGCGGGGCGAGGCCAGCGACCACGCGCCGGTGGCGACCACCTCGTCGCCGACCTTGTACGGCGGGACGGCCGGCCAGCGCTCGACCTCCTCCTTGGTCAGGTTCTTCTTCTCGAGCTTGGTCATCTCGCGCGGCACCTCGACCACCCACACCGAGCGCTCGACCGGGGTGTCGGGGGTGTCACCGAGGTAGAAGACCGGGCGCCGGCACTGCGTCGGATCTTCCTCGATCCGCTTGGCCACGGCCTCGTCGCTCTCGCCGGGCTGACGGATCGCGGTGGCGCAGTCGTAGGCGAAGACCACGTAGCCCTTGATCGACACCTGCTCCTTCAGGTAGCGCTTGCCCATCACCCGCATCTCCTTGACGGTGTGCGAGCCGTCGGCGTGCGGCTTGGGCACCTCGAAGGAGGGGACGGTGGGCATCGTCACCTTGATCTTGTGGGGCTGGACCTCGGCGGCGGCGCCCTTGAGCTGCTTGTCCTTGCAGCCACCGAGGGTGGCTGGCAGGATGCACAGCCCCAGCACCGGCACGACCGAGGCCAGCGTCGATGCGAGTGACTCGAACGACCCCACGGAGCGCGGCTTCGACATGGCGCGGTGATAACACGGTGCAAACGCCCTCTCAAGCCGGCCACGCGCCAGGCTGGGGTCGCCTCGCGGCGGTGGTCGCCGCCCTCGCCGCCCTCGCCGTCCTCGCGATCGCCGGCTGCGACGGCGGTCCCCCGCGGGTCAAGCCCTGGCGCCACGCCCCCGATCCGGTCGCGATCGCCGACGCGGTCCCGCGGTCGGCGGCCCTGGTCCAGCAGGAGGACGACCTGGCGATCCGGTCACGACGCGGCCACACCCTCCGCGTCCACGTCGACGCCGAGCCGCGCAGCCTCCACCCGCTCCTGGGGCCGTCGCAGTGGACGCGGCGCATCGTCACCCACACGGTGTTCGAGACGCTCGTCCGGTACCTGCCGCCGGAGGGCGGGGCGGGGGCGGGGCCCGGCCGCTACGTGCCCGGCCTGGCGCGGTCGTGGCGGATCCAGGGCGGGGGCACCGAGCTCATCCTCGAGCTCGATCCCGACGCCCGCTTCCACGACGGCCGGGCGCTGTCGTCGCTCGACGTCCAGTTCACCCTCGACACCATCCGCGATCCCGGCAAGCGCGTCGATCACCTGCGGGCCGCGCTGGCGTCGGTGACCGCGGTCGAGCTCGTCACCCAGAAGAGCCTGCGCATCCGCCTCGCCCGCCCCGACGGCTGGGTGCTGCGGGCGCTGGCCGAGATCCCGATCCTGTCGTGGGCCACCTACAAGGACGATCTCACCGGCGGCGGCAAGCTGGTCGGCACCGGGCCCTACCGGGTGGTGTCGCAGCCGGGCGGCGTGGTCCACCTGACGCGGCTGGCGAGCTGGCGCGGTCCGCTGCCGGCCATCGCCGACCTCGAGCTGGTGTACCAGCCGGACGCCGCCGCCGCGCTCATGGCCGCCAAGCGCGGCGAGCTCGATCTGGTGCCGGCGCTCATCCCGGCGCACTGGCCGGAGCAGGCGTCGGCGCCGGGGCTGGCGGCCAGCTTCACGGCGCTGGAGCTGCGCCCGCCCAGCTTCCGCTACCTCCTGTTCGCCGCCCACCTGCCGCCGACCGACGACCCGCGGGTGCGGCGGGCGCTGTCACTGCTGGTCGACCGCACGCGGCTGGCGCAGGAGGTCGGCGACGGCCTGACCCGCCCGATCGCCGGTCCGATCTGGCCGGGCGGTCCGGGCGCCGGCCCGGCGCCGCCCCCGCCGGCCCTCGATCCGGCCGCCGCCGGCCGGCTCCTCGACGAGGCCGGCTGGCGCGACAGCGACGGCGACGGCGTGCGCGAGAAGGACGGCCAGCGGCTACGCCTCGACGTGCTGGTGCTCGAGCAGGAGGACGGCAAGCCCCACCCCGAGCAGCAGCGGGTGCTCGACGGCCTGCGCCGCGCCGGCCTCGGGCTCGAGGTGCGGGTGGGGACGCGCGCCGTCCTCCAGAACCGGCTGCGCGACGGCGAGTTCCACCTCGCGTTCCTCGAGTGGCACGGCGCGGTCGACAGCGATCTCACGCCCCTGGTCGGTACCGGCGGCGCCCACAACTACGGCCGCTTCTCCTCGCGCCGCGTCGACCGGGCGCTGGCCGACCTGCGCGCGGTGTGGGAGCCGGCCTCGCGCGGGCCGCTGATGGGCGAGCTGGCGGCGGCGCTGGCCGACGAGGCGCCCCTGGCCGGGCTGGTGGCGCTCGCGCCGCAGGGGCTCCTCCACCGCCGGGTGACCGGCGCGGTGGTGTGGGACGGGTGGATCGATCTGCGGGCGCTCGCGCTCGATCCCGCCCGGTGACGCGGGCGGCGGCGCGGGGCTACCATCGCGCCGTGGTGCGCTCCTGTCCGCCGGTCGTCGCCACGCTGAGCGCCACGCTGGGCGCCGCGCTGGTCGCGGCGGCGGCGGGCGGGTGCTTCGAGCGCGGCGGCAAGCCGGCGCCGGCGGGCGAGGGGACGGCGCGGCGCGACGCCGAGGCGGGGGGCGCGGCCGGTGCCGGCTGGCTCGTCCGGGATCCGGACGGAGCGCCGGATCCGGCGGCGACCCTCACCCTGGCGCTGGAGGCCGAGCCGGCGACGCTCGACGTCTTCGCCAGCGCCGACCTGGCCATGGCCCGCGTCACCGGCGACGTCTACGAGGGGCTCCTGTGCGCGCCGCCCCACGCCGAGCCGGCGCCGTGCCTCGCCGTCCGCCACGAGGTCGAGGACGGTGGCCGCACCTGGCGCTTCTGGCTGCGCCCCGGCGTCACGTTCCACGACGGCGCGCCGCTCACCGCCGCCGACGTCCTGGCCAGCGTGCGAGCGCCGGGGCAGGGCGCGCAGGCCCGCGGGCCGCTGGCCGCCGTCCTCGACGACCTGGTCGCCGCCGAGGCGCCGGCGCCCGATCAGATCGTCCTGCGCTTCGCGACGGCGCGGGCCTCGCGCGCCCGCGATCTCACGCTCCTGCCGGTGGCGCCGGCGGCCCGCATCGGCGACGGCTCGCTGGCCGGCGCCGCGATCGGCACCGGGCCCCTGGCGCTGACGCGCTGGCGCCGCGGCGAGGCGCTCGAGCTGGAGCGCTACCCGGCCTACTGGGGCCCGCCGGCGGCCGCGGCCCGCATCCACCACCGCGTGGTCGCCGATCGCGCCGAGGCCCTGCGCCTGGTCGCCGCCGGCGCGATCGACGTCGTCCTCCAGGTGCCGCCGGCCGAGGCCGAGCGCGCCACCGCCGGCGGCGGCGGCGGCACGGTGCGCTTCCGCTACGAGCAGCCGGCGTTCCTGGCCGCGGTCTACAACGCCCGCCGCCCGGCGCTGGCCAGCCCGATCGTGCGCCGCGCGCTCACCGCGCTGCTCGATCGCGAGGGCGTCGCCCGCGCCGTGCTCGGCGGCGCCCGGGTGCCGTCGGGTCCGTGGCCGCCGGGCAGCCGCGAGGCCGATCCCGAGCTCCGCCCGGTGCCGTTCGATCGCGCGCTGGCGGCGCGCCTGCTCGGCGACCTCCGGCCGGCGGTGGAGCTGCTGGTGCCCCAGGGCTCGACCTCGGCGGCGCGCATCGCCGACGTGTGGGCGGCCGACGCCCGCGGCCTGGCCACGATCTCGGTGGTCAGCGTGCCGTTCGCCGAGCTGCTCGGCCGCCTGGCCGCCGGCGAGTTCGACGTCGCCATCACCTCGATGTCCGGCGGACCGGACGTCGACCTGTGGTCGCGGCTGTCGTCGCGGGCGCCGCCGTCCGAGGCGTGGTGCGGCCTGGCCGATCCCGCCCTCGACGAGCTGCTCGAGGCCCACCGCGACGCCGCCGACGCCGCCGCCCGCGTCGCCGCCGCCCGCGCGCTGCACCGCCGCCTCGACGAGCTGGCGGCGATGGCGTTCATCGCCGTCGACACCCGGGCCGGCGTCGCCCGCGCCGACGTCGGCGGGCTGGTCGGGCGGGGCGCGCCCCGGCCGCGGGCGCTGTGGCGG
>CAADGB010000090.1 GCA_900696455.1 uncultured delta proteobacterium | reverse complement strand
GGTCGGCGCACGCTCGAGGCTCGAGCCCGGCGCGACCGCCGCTGCGGTCGCGGCCGCCGCGGGGCGCGCGCCGCGCAGCCAGCGCAGGCCGAGGTAGCCGGCCACGCCGGCGCCGGCGAGCAGCGCGCCGGCGCGCACGAGATCGGGAGGGTCATCGACGGCTCGGGCCATGGTCTTCGTCCTCCAGGGAGAAGCGAGAGGGGATCGGTGTCTGGCATCGCGCGAGCGACCGCCGGCTCCGGGTTGGTCAGTCGTTCGCGAGGTCGTTCGGTTTGTTCACGTCACGCGCTCGGGGCGCCCCGCGCGCCCCGGCGCGGTCTCAGCCGGCCGTGTAGATGTGGATCTCCGGCCCGGACCCGCAGGGGACGTCCTCGCCCTGGGTCTCGCCGTTCGGCGGGACCTCGGGCGCCGGCTCCGGCACCGGCTCGCCGGGCGGCGACACCGGCGGCGCCGGCGGCGTCCGGTACTGCGGCGATCCGGTGAGGGACCACCAGCAGCGGGACACCGCCGGCGCCGTGGCGCCACCCTGCGCCGCCGTTCCCCGGTAGCCGGGGACGCCGCCGCCGAACAGGTAGCACCCGAGGCTCGCGAGGAGCCCGGTGCGTCGCTGCGCGGACGGCTGCGCGCCCCGGTACGCGGGCACGTTCGATCGGTTGAAGAGATCGAGCATGGGCGCCTCCTACTTCCGCAGCAGCCGACCGAGCAGGCTCCCCAGCGTGCGGAGCTGCTCGTCGCGCTTGGCGTGGGTCGCGAGCGCCGTCTGGTAGATCACCAGGTTCTCCACGTCCGTCTCCACGTCCCCGGCCGCGTTCGGCGCCGCGGGCAGCGGCTGGATCGCGGCGAGGATCTGGGCGGCGAGGTCGACCAGCTCGGCGGTGGTCAGCCCGGCCAGCCCCGCGCCGAACGGCGAGGGCTGGTGGTAGACCACCGTCGGCTGCGGCGCCGGGTAGTAGGGCCGGGTCACGCCCGCGCCCTGGATGATCGTGGGGCGCGCGCTGGGCGGCACCACGATCCCGGCCGCGGGGCGCCGACCGACGGTGACGCCCGGCGCCGCGGGGCGCCGGGTGTCGATCGTCAGCGGGCGCGCGTTGCGCTCGTCGTCGTCGAGGATGATCACGTTGTAGTCGTTGGCCATGGGGTCTTCCTTTCGTGGAGCCGTGACCGCTCGCGCGACGCCAGACACCGATCCGGGGGCCGCTACGCGGCCATGAGGTCGTCGAGGTCGTAGACGTCGGCGCCGCCGTCGACGCCGTCGCGCATGCCCATGCGCCACTGATCCTCGTCGAGGGCGTCGAGCTGGCTCGCCGCCTCGCGGAAGACGTCGACGACGTAGCCGGCGCCGCTGGCGCTGTTGGCGGGCCGGGCCGCCGGCGCCGCGACCGGCGGCGGCAGGGCCGCACCCGGCGTCGCGGCGGGCTGGGCCGACGCCGCCGCGGGGGCCGCCGCCTGCGCCGTCTGGGTCGCGCCGGCGGCCGGCGCGTTCGCCTGGGCCAGCGCCCGCCGCGCCATGAGCGCCAGCGCGAGCTGGCCGGCGCCCGCCGAGGCCATGCTGTTGCCGACGACGCGGGTGTTGCCCTCGGCGAAGTAGGCCGTGGCGCCGCCGACGCCGATCATGCCGATGGCGCTGGCCTCGGGCGACAGGATCTTCTGGTTCACCACCAGCCCCGAGAGCACCGCGCTCCCGGCGCCGCCGGCGACCGCGGCGACGGTGGTCCAGAAGTCGGGCGGATCGCCCCGCCGGGGCACGAACCGGCGCGCGCCCCGACGCGGCGCCGCCGCCGGCCGCGGGCGCGGCCCGCTGGGTGCGCCGTTGTTTCGGTACTTCTTCTTCGCCTTGTGCTTGCTCTTGCTCATGTCGTGCTCCTGGTCGAGGGGGGAAGCGGCGACCGCCTACGCGGCGACGCCGAGGTCGGGGCGCGCGAGGCAGCAGCCCGCGCACGGGTGCGCCGGCAGCCGCGTCATGCCGGCGAACGGCGACGGCGCGACCGGCACGGAGGTGGGCACGCCGGGCGGGCGCGAGCCGCGCGGGCGCAGGGCGTCGACTAGCGCCGACAGCTCGGCCACGCTCGTCACGCTCACCGTCGGCGCCGGCGGCATCGCGGCCGCCGCGGGCCGCACCACGCGCGCGACCGGCCGGCCGGGCGGCGGCGTGGCGACCGTCGGCACGTCGGCGGTCGGCAGCCCCAGCTCGGTCAGCACGGTGACGATGTCGCCGAGGCCGAGGCGGAGGTCGGCGTCGAGGATGCGCACGAGGAGCATCGCCGTGAACGTCACGTCGTCCTCGACGCCGGCGGCCAGGCGCCGGCGCTTGCCGCGCAGCATCGCGGCGACCGCGCGGCGGGCGCGCTGGACCCGGCGCTTGCCGGCGGCGTCGCCGACGCCGCGCGCGGCGAGGTCGAAGGCCCACGCCATCAGCTCGTCGATCGCGACGAGCGCCGGGCCGTAGTCGATGCCGTCGATGATCCAGGGCGCGGCCGGCGTGGCGTGCCGGCGCGCCGCGGGGCGGGCCTTCGAGGGGGTGGCGGAGGGCGGGGTGCGGGTCTCGGGCATGGGGGTCTCCTCCGGCCGAGGGCAGACCTCGGCCGCTGGCCTCCCGGCGCGACGTGCGCCGTGGGGCGGTCGGTGGTGCGCCGGCGCGATCGGCGCCGGGCGCGGGTGGTCATCCGGCGCGGCGCGCCGGTCACGCGAGTCGGGTCAGAGCTTCGTCGCCAGCCAGCGGCCGGCGATCGCCTCGGGCGTGATCGCGCCGAGGCTTCCGATCATCGGCGGTGGCTTGGCCAGCGGCCCGAGCGACAGGCCCTCGCGCTGGAGCTCGCGCTCGAGGCCGGTCAGGAGCTGGGGCGCCAGGCCCAGCGCCGCCAGCTTGACCCGGAGGGCCTCGATCGCGGCGCCGGCGCCGATGCGGCCGCCGACGCGCCCCAGCGCCGCCAGCAGCTTGCCGTCCGGGCGCAGGCGCAGGTCGCCGAGCGCCAGCTCGGGCGCGTTGCGACGGGTGGCCTCGCCGAGGCCGGCCTGCCAGCGCGCGGCGGCGGCCTGGTCGAGGCGGTCGACGGCGTGGACCGCGGTCGCCACCAGCCGGGGGCCGACCGGCCCCCACAGGCGCGCCTCGCGACGCGCGAGCGCCAGCAGGAACGCCACGTCGCGCACGTCGGCGACGCACAGGGGCCGGCCGGCCAGGACCCCGCGCAGCGCCCGGTGGCCGCGCTCGACGCGCGCCGCGCCGTGCGCGAAGCCGGCGGCGGGCTCGGCGGCGAGGTCAGCCAGCCAGTCGATCAGGTCCTCGGGCGCCAGCGCCAGGGTCTCGCTGTTGCGCAGGGCCTGCGACCGGAACAGGCCGCCGGCCAGGGCGTTGCGGCTCACGTCCGGATCGAGCACGACCGGCTCGCCGTCCTCGATCGGGAACGTGTGCAGGCCGCCCGGCGTGCGCGCCGTGGCGAGCTGGCGGACCGGGCCGTCGTCGATCAGCTCGGCGGCGGCCAGGTAGAGCGCGGCCCGCTCCACGCAGTTCGGATCGCGCGCCGGCACGCGCAGGCGCTGGGCGGGCTCGCAGGCGTCGACCTTGGGGCCGTCGTCGGGAAGGCCGTCGTCGTCGCGCTGCGGCAGCGAGCGGATCCAGTCGGCCAGGGCGCGGGTGTCGGCGTGGGCCTCGGCGACGCGGGCGATCTCCGGATCGCGGGCGCGGACGCGCGCGGCCAGGTGCTCGGTGATCGCGTCGAGGCAGGTGCGGTCGTTGTGGGGCGCGGCGATCATGGCGTGGGCTCCTTGTCGCGACGGGTGGAGGCAGGCGGCGAGGACGCGGCCGGCGGCGGCGGCGCTGGCGGCGGGTCGGGCGGCTGCTTGGCCGGCACGTCGGCGGGCTCGTCGCGCAGCGGCGGCATCATCGAGCGCAGGAGCGCCGCGGCGTCGTCGACCGGCAGCGCGCACAGCTCGGTCAGCCAGTGGGCGCGGGCGGCCGGGTCCATCTGCGGCAGCGCGGTCATGACCACGCGCTGCTCCAGCGGCGACAGGCGGGCCTTGATGGCGATCAGATGCTGGAGCTGCTCGGGGGTGGGCGCGGCCGGCGGTGCGCCGTTGCGGACCTCGGCCGGCGCGGCGGCCGGTGCGGCCGGCGCGGCCGGCGCGGCGTCCGGCGCGGCGTCCGGCGCCGTGGTGGTGGGCGCGGGAGGTGTGGCCTCCGGCGCCGCGGCCGGCGGCGATGCCGGCGCGGCGGGCGATGCTGTCGAGGTCGCCGGCGTCGAGGCGGCCGGCGCCGGCGCCGGCCGGCGCGCCGACATCTTCTCGGCCAGGTACAGCTCCAGGAGCGGCGTCGCCTGCTTCATGAAGTGGGCGACCACCTCGGTCAGCGGGTGCATCGCTGGGGCGTCGTCCTGATCGTCGTCGTCCTCCTCCGGGTCGTCGTCCGGGTCGTTCTCGCGCTCGGGCGCCGGGGGCGGGGGCTCGCGCCGGGGCAGGCCCGCGCCATCGGCGGCCCGCAGGATCTCGGCGGTCGCGGTCATCATCGTGGCGAGGCGGTCGGTGACGTTCTTCGTCATCTCGACGTTGGCGCGCATCATCTCGACGTTGGCGCGCACCAGCTCGCGCAGGACGGACTCGCGATCGTCCCCCGCCCCCGGCGCCTGCCGGGGCGTCTCGATCGTCACGTACAGCGGCACCGCCCCGCTGCACGGGCGGTGGCCGGCGTCCACCGGGTCCAGCCGGTAGCGGCCAGGCAGGCCATCCACCACCTTCCGGAACTCCGGGTACGTGATGTCCACCGGCACGTACAGCGGCGCGCCGTCGGCACCGTGGACCACCTCGCACGCGCCGCGCTCGCCCGGCTTGCGGAAGCGGCGGACGCGCAACTCGTCGGCGTCGGCCGGCACGCGGGCCGGCTCACCCTCGGCGTCGAAGTGGAGGTCAGACATGGCGGCGCTCCTGGTGGGGGAGCGCCGGCTCGAGGTTCCTGCCCATACTTCTATCCGCCGTCGAGCGAGGCGAGATCAGCAGGTCGATCGCGCGGCCGATGTCGATTTCGGCCAAGTGCTCGATCGCTGGCGGCTGCGGCCGGTGCGTCGGATCGATCGCGGTGCCCATACCTCTATCCGCCGTCGAGCGAGGCGAGATCAGCAGGTCGATCGCGCGCGCCGTGTCGATTTCGGCGCCCCGCGATCGAGCGATCCGGAGTGGCGCCGGCGGCTCGAGCCGCACCGGCGCGCCCGCGCGAGGCCGGCCGCCGGCGCCGAGAAATCGCCGCGGGTTTCCCATCCACGATTAGCGAGCCGGCGGCGTTCGCGCACTTGCGCGGCGCCGATTTGCTCGCGGGGTCCGCGCGCGCGGGGCGTCAGACCCGCGCCGTACAATCTTCTTCCCCGGTAAGGCGGGGAAGCACGGAGGTCGAGATGCCGCGCAAGGTCCCCGCACCGCCACCGCCCGAGCTGCTGGACCGGATCCGCGGCGAGATCGCCGCGTCCGGCTTCCTCCGCGACCTCACCACCTGGGCCGATCGGCAGTGCGGCAAACTGCTCTCGATCGAGAACCGGATCGAGCCGCACAAGGCGACCGAGCTGGTCAACGCCGCCGTGGTGGACACCTGCGACGGGGTGCGGCGCTGGGACCCGGCGGCTCGCACCCTGCGCCGCCACCTGGAGCAGACCATCAACTCCCGGCTCTGGCACGAGTGCGAGCGCTCCCGCCGCCGTCGCTTCATCGTCCTGGACACCGCCAGCGTCGACGCCTCCCAGGACGCGACCGGCGGCGCGGCGATCCACGTCGAGGTCTCCGAGCTGCGCGAGGATCCGCGCACCCGCCCCGACGGCCAGCTCGCCCAGCGCGAGGTCCGGGCGCGCGTCTTCGAGGTCCTCCGCCAGCGCGCCGCCCGCGACGCCGAGCTGCTGGCCCTGGTCGATGCCTACGAGGCGGGCCACAGCCGGCAGTCCGACGCCGAGGCCCGCGTCGGCCTCTCGGGCCAGGCGTTCCAGAACCTGGTGCGCCGCTTCAAGACGATCCGCGGGCACATCCCGGACGACCTGCGCGAGGCGGCGCAGGAGGCGCTGGTGCGGGATGGCGGCGCGCCGCTGGCCGGTCGCGCTGGACGCGGCGCAAGCGTAGGCGCGCTGGTCGCCCCCGGTGATGAGGACGATGCGGACGAGTCGACCAACGACTCACGGTGAGGTGGCCCGGATGCCGAGTTCACAGGTAGGGTCGCGCCATGCGCGTGATCTCGATGCTTGTGCTGCTCGTTCTCCTGCTCGTGACCATCGGACTCGTAGTGACGGGTGTCGTTCTCTTGACCAGGGACGGCGCGCCCGACCTGGACAAGATCCTTGGCGCTCAGTGTTTGATCGGTGCGCTGTTCCCGCTCACGGGTCTCGGGATCATCGCCACGCAGTATGCGGCGGCGGACCAGCTCGAGGAGGTGATGCGTGGCGACGCTCGCTACGTACCGCGCGCCTAGTGTCTCCGTCCACGCCGGATGTCGGAGGGCCCGGCCGCTCAATACAGCGGGCCGCGATAGGTCCCGCATCGGTGGGAGACCGCGACGGCCTCGCCGCAGCGATCTCGGCCGGCCGTGAGGCACTTGTCGATGCCCCAGCGGTTGCCGAGGCTCCGGTTGGTCGACGAGGGGAGGAGCTGGTAGTTGGCTGGGTGGTCAGCGCCGCCGAGCGAGCGCGGCACGATGTGATCGACGTCGAGCCCCACCAGGCTCATGCCGCGCGCAGCGAGCAGGCGCCGGAAGGCCGCGGTCGTCATGCGGTCGCAGGAGAACTCGCCCCACCCTCGGTCACGTCCGAACGTCCCCCGATCCATCGCGACCGCGGCGAAGACGATGGCCCTCACGAGCGCCCACTGCGCCTGCGCAACGCGCCACCGCTCCGCGGCGGCGGCCAGCTCGGCTGACGCAGCCTCCGAGTGGACCCGAGCCCGCTCGTGTGCTGCCCGCGCCTCGCGGAAGGTGGTCGCTACGGTCTCGTAGTCCCTCGCGACGCGGGCCCACGCGGTGCCGAGCGCCCGCACGCGCACCTCGACCTCCTCCAGCTCGGTGTCGAAGCTCTGGCCGCGAGCCTCGAAGGCGTCCATGCGGGTCACGTTCGCCCTCGAGCTGCACGCGATTCCCAGGGCGATCAGCAGGGCGCACGCGGTGGCGACCCGCGGCGTCACTCTTCGAGGCTCGCGGTCTTGAAGCCGCCAGAGCTGCGGAACGTCACGCTCGCGCGCCAGGCCCGCCGCTCGAGCTCGCTCACGATCGCACCGGGCGCGCTGGCGATCGCGTCCGTATCGATCGCGACGAGCACATCACCAACGCCCACGCCGGCGCGTTCCGCCGGCGAGGCAGGGGCCACGGCGGCGACCACCACCTGGCCAAAGCGAACAGGTCGGCGATCGTCCACGCGAACTCCGAGGAGCGGGCGCCCGCGGTCCGCGGCTGGCTCGTCGACGTAGACGATGTCGACGTGGACCATCCCGGCATAGGCACCGCGGACGAGATCGACGCGCACGATGCTCCCCGGCCGGGAGCCCGCCACCGCGGCGTTCAGATCGCTGGACGACGAGACCCGCTTGGTGTTCACACCGAGGATGACATCGCCGATCGCGATCGGGATGTCCCGCCAGACCTCGGTCACGAGGGCGCCGACGGCCTGCCCCGGCACGAGATCCACCTCGACGCCAACGCCACAGATCGGGATGCCCTGGAGGCCTCTCGACCGAGCGGCAGCGCGCGCCCACTGGTCGGCGGAGACCAGGCAGTCCGTCGTCGGACTGCACTCCTTCGCTTCGGACGCCCCGACCGCATACCCGGCAGCGCAGCCGGCGAGCGCGAGGCCCGATAGCGAGCCACCCGAGAACACTGCGGCAGCGACGCCGAGGGTGCAGCCGAACAGGGAGGAGTCGGTCTTGCGCCGTTCGTTCGTCGCGCGGCAGGCCTCCGCAGCGGCGAGCTCGCTGTAGCACCGCGCCGACGCGATCGACACATCGCTCTCGAGCGCGGCGACCTGGGCCTTGCACTGCTGCCGCGCAGCGGCGCGCTCGGCCCTCGTCGCGGCGTCCTCGGCGCGGGCGATCTCGTCCTTGAGCTGCTCGAGACGGGCCTGCCGGCGCTGCTCCTCGCGTTCGAGCCGGGCGAGGCGCTCCGAGGTGACCGGGGCGCAGGCCCCCACCAAGGCGGCACACAGCAGCAGCGCCTTCCTGCGCGCGCTTGGGCCGGCGGTCATTGCCATAGCGGGTACCAGTACGCGCTCGCGTGGAGAGCGACGTCCAGGGTGTCGATCGCGGGCGCGGCGAACGAGCGGGAGGCCCCGGCGCTGGCCCCGACCACCCAGCGGCGGCCGAGGCGGCGGTCGAGGCCGATCCGCGTGAAGGCCACGGCGTCGGCGCGGGTGCCGCCGGCGAAGCCGTCGGGGACGAGGCCGCTG
>CAADGB010000089.1 GCA_900696455.1 uncultured delta proteobacterium | reverse complement strand
GGCCGCCGCGACGGCCGCGCCCGCGCCGCGCGGGCCGTGGCGGCGCTTCAGCCAGTGGCTCGACGCGCACCGCGGCCACGTGCTGACCGGCGCGCTCTCGGCCGGCGCGGTGGCGGCCGTGGCGATCATGCTCCGCGCCGAGCCCCGGGTCGAGTACCGCGAGGTCGCGGTCCCGGTGCGGGCCGACGGCGGCGCCGCGGTCCCGGTCGGCGGCGACGGCGGCGTCGCCGGCCCCGTCGTGGTCGTGGTCGCCACGCCGCCCGAGGTCGAGTCGCTCGAGGTCTCGGGCGGCACCGGCACCGTGTTCACCGTCGAGGACGAGGACGGCGGGCCGGACACCGCCGTCATCTGGGTGACCCCCGACGACATCCTGGAGGGCATATGACGCGCCGGGAGCCGAGCCGCGGGGCGTCGATCCGCCGGTCCATGAAGCGAGGTGCTATGAAGCTCGTGATCCTCACCGCCGTGGCCGTGGCGGCGCTCCTGTTCCCGGGAGTCGCGCCGGCCCGCGCCGAAACGGCGGTCACCTGCACCGTGCTCGAGATCGAGGCGTCGTCCACCGCCGCCCCGTCCATCGACGTCGAGCTGCGACCGCTGGAGAAGAAGCTGAAGAAGCCGCCGTTCTCGTCGTGGAACACCTTCAAGCGCCTGGGCACCCAGAGCGCGCCCCTGGAGCTGATGAAGGCGACCACGGTCACGCTGGTCCACGGCAAGGCCGGGCTCCTCCTGCGCGAGGTCACGACCCGCGAGAAGAAGAAGCCGCGGGTCGCGCTGGGGATCACCCTCGACGACGAGGACGGCAAGCGCACCCTCGACACCAAGGTCCAGGTCGACGCCGGTGACTACCTGGTCGTCGGCCGGTCCCTGCGCGGTGGCAAGGGCCAGCTCGTGGCGGTGAGCTGCAGGCCCTGACGCGGGCGTCGCCCTTCGGGCGGCACGCGTCCATCGCTCCAGGGCGCGCCGCGCCGCCGGACTCCCGGTCGGGCGCGACCGCGGCGGCACGTCGGGACGCCGACAGGTAGGCGAGGGTAGGCCCCCGGATCCATGGAAGAACCGGGCATCCTCGGGCGTCGCTCCGGGGTGACCGGAGCGCGCCAGCGGGTGTGGCCAGCGGTGTGGTATGAGCGGTCGATGCGCGCCCGGACCCGGAGGTGGATCCTCGGCGCGGCGGCGATCATCGCCGCCAGCGCCGGGCTGGTCGTCCTCGGGCTGGTCGTGATCTACCCGCGGATGGGCGCGTGGTACCTGGAGCGGCGGGTGGTGCCGCGGCTCGAGGCCCGGCTCGGGCGCGAGGTGGCGATCGGCGACGTCGACGTGTCGCTGGGGCGGGCGGTCCTGCGCGACGTCACGGTGCGCGGCCCGGGGGATGGCGGCGCGCCGCTGGTCCGCCTCGACCGCGTCGAGATCACGTTCGACACCTGGTCGTCGTTCCTCGCCCGCGCCCGCGTCCACGAGGTCGTCGTGCGCGGCGGCCAGATCGCGGTGCGCCGCGCCGGCGGCGGCACCAGCAACGTCGACGATCTTCGCGCCCGGCTGACCGGCGGCGCCGACCACGACGGCGGGGCGGGTGCGCGGCCGGGCGGCGGGATGGGCCGCCTGCGTCCGGAGCGGGCCAGCTTCGACGGGATCTCGCTCGAGCTCGTCGACGAGGGCCGCGACCTCCGCGGCGGCGCCGCGGCCCTGGCCGGCACCTTCGTCGACGGGCGCGCCCAGCTCGTGGTCGAGACCATCGGCGTGGACGCGGCGCTGGGATCGTGGCTGCGCGCCGGCCTCGGCGGCGGGGTGGCCGACCTCGACGCCGACCTCGGCGACGGGCTCGAGGCCGAGGCCGAGGGCGCCGATCCGGCCGCCACCCCCGACGCCGGGGTGACGGCGCCGGCGCGCGCGGCGGCGAGCCGGGTGTTCGCGGTGGCCCGCGTGACCGTCACCGCCGACGACGACGGTCGCCGCGCGGTGGTCGAGGGCGGCGAGCTGACCCCGTGGTCGGGCCTGAACCTCACCGGCGTCACCGGCACCGTGACCGAGGTCGAGGCCGGCGGCGCCCGCCGCCTGGCGATCGCGCTCGAGGGCGGCTACGGCGGCGTCGCCGGCAGGCTGTGGACGGCGTCGGGCTGGCTGGATCCGGCGGGCGAGGCCGGCGAGCTGGCGCTCGAGGCCGAGCGCTTCAGCCTCGAGCGGCTGCGCCCCAGCCTCGAGCACAGCTCGCTGGTCGACTACCAGGCGACCACCGTCGACGCCGCGCTGACGGTGCAGGTGGCGCGCGACGTCGTCACCTTCGCCGGCGGCTTCCACCTCCACGATCTGACCGTCGGCCACCCCATGCTGGCCGAGCGCCCGGTGCCCGATCTCGACGTGTCGGGCGACATCGCCGGCTCGATCGACCGCACCAGCCGGACGCTCGCGCTCACCCGCGGCGACTTCGTGACCCGCGAGCTGCCGTTCCGCCTGACCGGCACCCTGGCCCTGCCCGGCGGGCGGACGCCGGCCGGCGCCACCCGCAGCCACCTCGCGGTGGCCGCGCGCCTGGTGGTGCCGCCCATCGACTGCCAGCGGGCGCTGGCCGCGTTCCCGCCCGAGATGACGCCGTACATGCAGGGCTACAAGCTCCGCGGCAAGTTCTCGACCGACCTCCGCGTCGCCGTCGATCTCGGCGACCTCGAGGCCACGCTGCTCGACGGCTCGGTCGCGATCCGCAACTGCCGCATCCTGGAGACGCCGGTCGAGATGAAGCGCCTGCTCGCGTCGTTCGAGCACTACGTCGAGCTCGAGCGCGACCAGTGGCTGGCGTTCGTGGTCGGCCCCGAGAACCCCGACTTCGTGCCGCTGGCCGAGGTCTCGCCCCACCTCCTCAACTCGTTCATGACCACCGAGGACTCGGCCTTCTACCAGCACAAGGGCTTCATCGTGCGCGAGTTCCGCACCGCCCTCATCAAGAACCTCGCCGCCGGCTACTTCAAGTACGGGGCGTCGTCGATCACGATGCAGACGGTCAAGAACGTGCTGCTGTACCGGGAGAAGACGCTGTCGCGGAAGCTGCAGGAGCTCTTCCTCACGTACTCGATCGAGCAGGTGCTCGACAAGGACCGCATCTTCGAGATCTACGTCAACGCCATCGAGTACGGGCCCGGGCTCTACGGCATCGGGCCGGCGGCGCGGCACTACTTCGGCAAGGCGCCGCGCGACCTCACGCCCACGGAGGCGGCGTTCTTCTCGTCGATCCTGCCCTCGCCCAAGGCCCGCTATCGCCAGTACTGCAAGGGCACGTTGACGCGCTGGACCGACAACAAGATCGACCGCATCCTGGCGCTCATGCGCAAGCGCGGGCGGCTGACCGAGGACGAGTACCAGGCGGCGGTGGCCCAGCCGCTGGTGTTCGTCAAGGACGGCACCGAGACCGAGGACCAGTGCATGAAGCGGGTGAGCCGCGCCCTCAAGAACGCGCGGCCGACCAACCCGCTCAAGAAGTAGCGATGGCGGCGGTCCCGCAGGCTCCCCCCGCGGCGGCGGTGGCCGCGGTCGCCGGGCTCCTGCGCGGGCGGCGGGTGGTGGTGCTGGCCGGGGCCGGGGTGTCGACCGAGTCCGGCATCCCCGACTACCGCGGCGCCGGGCGCTCGCCGCGGCGCACGATCCAGTACCGCGACTTCGTGACCAGCCCGGCGATCCGCGCCCGCTACTGGGCGCGCAGCGCCGCCGGCTGGCCGCGGCTGGCCGCCGCCCGGCCCAACGCCGGTCACCTCGCCCTGGCCGCGCTCGAGGCCGCCGGGGTCGCGGTCGGCGTGATCACCCAGAACGTCGACGGTCTGCACGCCGCCGCCGGCTCGCGCCAGGTCGTCGAGCTGCACGGCGCGCTGGCCCGGGTGCGGTGCCTGGGCTGCGACGCGGTCCTGGCCCGGGCCGAGGTCCAGGCCATGATCGAGGCCGCCAACCCGGGGCTGGCGGCGGCGGCGGCGGCGGCGGCGCCCGACGGGGACGCCGAGCTCGAGCCGCCCGCCGACCTGGCGGTGCCGGCCTGCCCGGGGTGCGGCGGCGTGCTCAAGCCCGACGTCGTGCTGTTCGGCGAGCACGTGCCAGCGCCGGTGGTGGGGCGGGCGTGGGAGCTGTTCGAGCGCGCCGACGCGCTCCTGGTCGTCGGCTCGTCGCTGGCGGTGTTCTCGGGCTACCGCTTCGTGGTCCGCGCCGCCGAGCGCCAGGTGCCGGTGGCGATCGTCAACCTCGGCCCGACCCGCGGTGACGCGGTGGCGGCGATCAAGCTCGAGGCGCCGCTGGGGCAGGCGCTGCCGGCCCTGGTCGCGGCCCTCGCCGGGTGATTCGCCCCGGCTACGCCTCGGCTCGGGCCCGCTCGACCCGGTCGCGGCCGAGGCGCTTGGCGCGCAGGAGCGCGTCATCGGCGCGTCGCAGGAGGTCGTCGACGTCGCCCTCGCCGGCGGTGGTGGCGACGCCGAAGCTGGCGGTGATCGTGATCGGCTCGCCGCCGTGGCGGAAGGCGTGGCCGGCGAGGCGGGCGCGGCAGCGCTCGGCGACCTCGCACGCCCCCTCGAGGTCGGTGCTGGGCAGGAGGATCCCGAACTCCTCCCCGCCGTAGCGGGCGATGACGTCGACGTCGCGGACGGCCTCGCGCAGCACGCCGGCGGCGTGGACCAGGGCGCCGTCGCCGACCAGGTGGCCGAAGCGGTCGTTCACCGCCTTGAAGTGATCGAGGTCGACGAGGATGAGGGAGGTCGGCGCCTGGTAGCGGCGGGTCCGGGCCAGCTCGCGGCGGGCGTGATCGAAGAGCACCCGGCGGTTGCCGACGGCGGTGAGCGGGTCGGTGGTGGCGAGGCGGGCGAAGCGGGCCTCGCGATCGCGCCAGCGCTCGACGATCCAGACGATGATCGTGAAGGTGAGCGCGCTCATCAGCACCGACGACACCGCGCCGCGGACGATCGCGGCGTGGTCGACCCGGACCGCCCGCGCCGCCTGGCCCAGGATCGTCCCGTCGAGGTGGCCGCCGGCCATGACCACCGCGCCGACGATCACGGCGGCCACGTAGAAGGCGAGGCCGGTCAGCGCGATCCAGCGCGGGAAGACGACGTAGCCGATGACGGCGCCGCCGAGGAAGCCGACCCAGCCCGGCGCCCCGAACGGTCCGGTGAACAGGGTGAAGGCGGCGAGGGTCAGGGCGTAGAGCCAGACCGTGGCGAAGGCCAGGGGCAAGCCGGCGCGCTCGCGGCCGCGCAGGAGCCGCGCCACCACCGCCATCACCGCCCACGCCGTGCACGCCGAGGCGTTGAACGCGATCAGGTCGGCGGAGCCGCTCTCGGGCGGCGCGAACGGCCAGCCGCCGGCGGCGTAGGCGAGGCCGACCAGCGCGGTGATCGCGCTCAGGAGCAGCGCGATCGCGTAGCAGCGATCGGACACGCGCCACGACAGGGGGTTGCCGAGGCGTGGGCGGCGGAGGTCTCCGAGCTCCATGGCGGCGCGCCCGCCCGTCACTCCTCGTACATGGCGTCGATCTCGGGCGCGAAGTTCTGGCTGACGACCTTGCGCTTGACCTTGAGGGTGGGCGTCAGCTCGCCGGTCTCGATCCCGAGCTGGCGCGGCAGGATCGTGAACTTCTTGATCTGCTCGACCCGGGCCAGCTTGTCGTTGACGGCGTCGAGCTGGCGCTGGATCGCGGCCCGGATCTCGGGGTGGTCGTGGAGCGCGGTCGTCGCGCCGTTGCCGACGTGGACGCGGGCCGCGGCGTCGTCGAGGGTGATCAGCGCCGACAGGAACTTGCGGCGGTCGCCGATGACCACCGCCTCGCTGACCAGCGGCGACTCCTTGATCGCCGCCTCGATGTTCTTGGGCGCGATGTTCTTGCCGCCGGCGGTGATGATGATCTCCTTCTTGCGGCCGGTGATCGTGAGGAAGCCGTCGGCGTCGAGCTCGCCGAGGTCGCCCGAGCACAGCCAGCCGTCGACCAGGGTCTCCCGCGTCGCCTCCGGCTCCTTGTAGTAGCCGAGGAAGACGTTGGGGCCGCGGACCAGGATCTCGCCGTCGGGGGCGATCTTGACCTCGACGCCGGGCAGGGCCTGGCCGACCGTGCCGAAGCGGGTGGCGCCGGCCATGTTGAACGACGTCGGCCCGGTGTCCTCGGACTGGCCGTAGATCTCGTGGATGATGATGTCGAGGCTGGCGAAGAACTCGATCACGTCCCTGGCGATGGGCGCGGCGCCGCTCACGCACAGCCGGGCGCGACCCAGGCCGAGCGCGGGCTTGAGCTTGGACAGGACCAGGCGATCGGCGAGCCGGTACTGCAGCGCGAGCAGGCCCGACGGCTCGCGGCCGCGGTTGCGGAGGTCGGTCACCCGGGTGCAGACGTCGCGGGTCCAGGCCACCAGCCGCCGCTTGGCGCCCTTGGCCTCGGCCAGCTTGGCCGAAACCCCGGCGTGGAACTTCTCCCAGATGCGGGGCACGCCGAACACCACCGTCGGCTGCACCTCCTTGAGGTTGTCGGGGACCTTCTCGATCGACTCGGCAAAGAACACCGCGGCGCCGGCGGTGGCCGGGGCCAGGATCGTGCTCATCTGCTCGGCGATGTGCGACAGCGGCAGGTACGACAGCGAGCTGTCGCCGGCGCGGGCGCCGCCGTGATCGACCAGGGTCTGCGCCGTCCACGCCAGGTTCTTGTGCGAGAGCATCACGCCCTTGGGCGGGCCGGTGGTGCCGGAGGTGTAGATGAGCGTGGCCAGCTCGTCCTCGGCGATCTGGGCCGTGCGCTCGTCGAGAGCGGCCTCGGCGATCGGCGCCGCCCGGGCGGTGAAGTCCTCCCACGACAGCACCAGCGGATCGTCGATGGCCGGACAGCCCTTCATCGTGACGACGTGACGGAGCAGGGGCAGGCTGGCGCGCTGGGCGGCGATCTTCTTCCACTGCGCGAGGTCCTCGACCAGGACGACGTGGGCCTCGCTGTGGTGGACGATGTACTGCACCTCCTCGGCCGAGCAGGTGGTGTAGATGCCGGCGGGAGCGCCGCCGGCCATCATCGCGGCGTGATCGAAGATCACCCACTCCGGCCGGTTGAAGCCGAGGATCGCGACCTTGCCGCCGCGCGGGAAGCCCAGGGCGAGGAGCGCGCGGGCGGCGGTCCGGACCTCGGCCACGTAGTCGGCCCACGAGGTCGGTCGCCACACGCCGTCGACGCGGGTGTAGTAGGCGGCGCTCGCCGGTCGGCGGCGAGCTTGCTCGAGGAGGCGGCGCGGGATGATGTCGGCGGCGGTCACGGGCCCGACTGTACCCCAGGCCTGGCGCGCTCGATCCGCGACCGGCCGCCCGCCGGACGCGGGGCGGTCGGTCCCGGCGACGACGCTGACCTGCGCTCAGCCGCGTGGTCGCGCCGCGCGACGCGGCCACGGCCTCGCGCGGCGAGCGGCGCGGGCGAGCCCGGGCTAGCCCTTCTTGGCCTTGCGCCGGCGGCCGCTCGACCGCGGCTGGCCGTCGCCGGGGAAGTAGCGGGTGGCCCGGCGGTCGCCCTCGGTGCGGACCGAGCCCTCGGAGATGAGCTTGCGGAGCGGCAGCGCGAGATCGGCGGTGCGGGTGCCCATGTGGGCGTTGATCTGCTCGATGCGCTCGCCCGGGTGCTCCTTGATGTGGGCGAGCACGGCGTCCTTGGTGCGCGCGATCTCGTCGGGCGGACGCTTGGCGCCCTTGGGCCGCCCGCCGGCGAGCGCCAAGCCGCGGCCCTTGCCGCGGCGGCCCACCGGCAGGCGCAGATCGCTCACCACCGTCCCGCCGACGCCGGCCAGCGCCTGCGACAGCGTGTCGTGGGCGGCCTGGCGGGCGAGCTTGGTGATGTCGTTGATGAAGGTGCTGACGAGCTCGTTGATGCGACGCTCAATCTCGGTCATGGCTTTTTCCTGACTGGGAAGCAGGCGCGCATCGTAGGCACGAAATTGACCACTACTCCAACGGCGAGGTGGCGATTCGACAGCCGATCACCCCGCGCGGGTGATTCGAGATCGGTATTCTTCTCATCAGAGCGCGTCAGGGGATCACGCGCGCGGCGCGACGCGGTCGCGCCCGGGCGTCAGGGCAGCGGCCACACGGTCGGCATGTCCTCGAGCACCGCGTAGACCACCGGGCCGGCCCGGTTCGAGGCCAGGTACTGGTCGGCGTGGTCGAGGATCCCGTCGAGCCGGCGGTACTCGTCCATGGTCATGCTGGGCGACGGGTGGAAGCCCATCATGAACGTCCGGGGCTCGGGCAGCGCCGGCCCCGGCCAGTTCAGGCCGAAGATCTCCACCATCTCGGCGCGAGTGACGTAGTCGACCATGATGGCGTTGTCGGGGACCTGGAGAATGGGCACGTGGGGCGGCGCGCCCGACTGCTTGTCGTCGACGTTGGGGTAGTAGGGCTGGCTGGTGTCGCCGATCGTCGACCAGTTGGTCATGTTCCAGGTGTAGAGCGTGCCCTGGCCCTGCCACTCCTCCATCCGCGCCCAGTTGTTGGCGCTGGTGTCGGCGACGTAGCCGCGGGCGGCCAGCGCCTTGAGGGTGTGGAGGCCGGCGGTCCAGCCGCCGGCGCGGAAGGTGACCGGCTTGCCCAGCCCGCGCTCGACGAAGATCTGGTCGGCGCGGGTGAGCAGGGCCTCGAACTCGGCCTGGCTGTAGGCGTCGAGGCGGATCGTGTAGCCGCTGGTGTCGCTGGCGTAGACCGTGGAGTCGGTGGTGTTGCAGGTGACGCCGGCGGTCTCCACGAAGTGGCAGTAGGGGTGGATGTGCAGGCCGAGCTCGTCGCCGTGCTGATCGCGGCGGGCGATGGCCCACGCCGCCAGCTCGGCCTTGCGCTCCTCGGTGACCGTGGGGGCGGTGAAGGTGTAGGGCCCGATGAAGTGGGTGAACTTGATGTCGGGGTGCTCGGCGCGGAGCTGGTCGTGGTAGTCGAGCGAGACCTGCCCGGGCTCGGCGAAGTCCCAGTCGGTGGAGAGCAGGACGTAGTAGGGGTGGGTGCGGCTGAAGACGACGTGGCTCGACGCGGTGTCGGAGCCGTTGGCCGCGATGAGGATGTCGTGCTCGCCGGCGGGCACGGCCGAGATGTCGAGGCGGCCGGTGAAGCGGCCGGTCGCCGGATCCTCGACCAGGCGCTGCCCCGGCCCGCCGGCGACCCAGACGTCGACGACCTCGGCGTTCGGCGCCGCGGTCACGACGAGGTCCAGCGCGTCGTGGCCGGGAGTGAGCGCGTTGCCGACCAGGTTCCAGGACGGCACCCCCTCGACCACGTAGCGGCCGTCGAGCTGGATCTTGGTGGGCGGCGTCGCCCGCGGAGGACCGTAGTCGCTGCCACAGGCGAGGACGGCCAGACAGCCGAGGACCGAGAGCCAGGTCGCGAGCCGGGAGCGCATGTCGCGCCTATACCACGGGGCGCCGGGTTGATAGCGTGGAAGCGACGATGCCCGGTCGCGCCGCCTTCGATCGCTCCCTCGCGCGGGTCACCGCGTCCGCCGCGCTCCTCCTCGCGCTCGCCGCCACCGGCTGCGCCGCCCAGCGCGGCGAGGGTCCGCTCGACGTCGCGCTCGGCCTGTCGCGGAGCGAGACCGCGCGGGCGCTGCGCCACCACGACTTCTGCCCTCGCCTCGAGGCGGCGTCGGAGGAGGAGGTGTATCCGCGCTGCGATCGGCCGGGGGCGGGCTTCGGCGCGGCGTGGGTGGTGGCGCGCTACGACGGCGGCCGCCTGGTGCGGCTGCAGCGCTTCGAGCGCTGGACCGACGAGGCGCGCGCCGCCGAGCGCTGGAACCTGCTGATCGAGAAGCGGGCGGCGCGCACCCCGGTGTCGCAGGAGGCGCGGGCCCGCCTCCTCGCCCGTCAGCCCATCCCCGACGGCACGCGGAGCTGGGCCGCGTTTCGCGCCGGCGATGACCTGGTCGGCGTCTACCTGCTGCGGCCCGCCACCGCCGACGGCCCGTCGATCCTCGAGGAGATCCTGCCGGCGCGCTGATCCGCGCCGGGCCCCGGGGCCGCGCTCACTCGGGGCGCGGGCCGGCGTCGGCGATGCGGGTCGGCGACGGGCTCGACGTGTCGTAGGCCGGGCCGAGGTCGGGCGCGCCCTGATCCCAGTAGCTGAAGCGGAGGTCGACCGCGGTGTTGACGCCGACCTCGGCGATGTCGAGGCCGGGATCGTTCTCGATCCAGTTGTTGTACTGCATGATCGCACCGCTGGTGCCGCCCAGCATCAGGCCGTAGACGCCGGCGCGGATGTTGGAGCGGGTGATGCGCAGGGTCTCGGCGGCGCCGACGTGGAGGTTGCAGTGCTCGTAGCTGCCCATGGCCTCGCCGATCTCCGAGTGCTCGATGATCAGGGCGCCGCCGCTCTGGACCACGACGTCGCCGCTCGAGGTGAGGAGGTGGGAGTCGGTGATCGTGAGCGCGCCGCCCATGACGGTGACGCCGCCGTTGACGACCTTGCTGATGCGCGAGCGCGCCAGCGTGGCCGTGCCGGCGACGACGAGCGCCTTGCCGAGGTCGTCGAAGACGACGTGCGACAGGTCGCAGGTGGCGCCGGCGTGGCAGTAGACCAGGGTGGCGACGTCGGTGCCCTCGACGTGGGCGAGCGAGACCGTGGCCCCGGGGTCGGCGACGATGCCGGCCCAGCTCAGGGCGTCGGCGGTGGGCAGGAGCGTGACCTTGTCGGCCGCCGTGCCCTCGATCCGGAGCGTGCCCTTGACCCGGAGCGTGACGCCGTCGCGGGCCTCGATCGCGGCGCCGGCGGTGACGGTGACCGTGGCGCCGGCCTCGATCGTCGCGTCGGCGACGAGGGTCTGGGCGCCGGCCCAGGTCTGGTCGCGGGTGATGCTGCCGGCGATGCCGTCGGGCGGGGGCACGTCGTCCCCCGGGTCCTCGGCCCCGACCACGCAGCCGGCGGGGGCGACGACGAGGGCGAGGGCGGTCACGGCCCGGGTGAGGTCGGCGATCGAGGGGATGGGCATGGGGAGGACGCAAGCAACCGCCGTGCCCCGGGCGGGCCTTGCCATCCGCGGGGTTGGCCGGGCAGCCGTGGGGCGTCCGGCCCCGCCTGGGGGCCGATGCCCCGATCGGCGCGGCGCCCGTCGCTTTTCGGGGAACGCCTCGGGGTCGGCTTCGAGTAAGGGTTCGTGACCGTGGCCCTGGCCCCGCGCGCGCCCCGTCCCGCCTCCCGGCGTCCCGGCGAGCTCGACGATCTGACCCTGGCCCGCGCCCAGCGCGGCGAGCCGGCGGCGTGGCGCGCGCTGATCGAGCACCACCAGGCGGCGGTGTTCGCCCTGCTCGGTCGCATGCTGGGCGGCGGCCGGCGCAGCCTGGTCGAGGATCTGGCGCAGGAGACGTTCCTGGCGGTGTTCCGCCAGCTCCCCGGCTTCAGCGCCCAGGGGCCGGCGCGGCTGTCGACCTGGATCCTGACGATCGCGTCGCGTCGCGCCATCGACGAGCTCCGCCGCCGCGCGCCGGCGCCGATCGCGCTCGACGACATCGCGGCGCCGGCGCCGGGCGAGCGCGCCGACGGGGCGCTGGCGCGCCGCCAGCTCGCGGCCGCGATCGATCGCGCGCTCGCCGGGGTGGCGCCCGTCCACCGCGCGGCGTTCGTGCTGCGCGAGCTGCACGGGCTCGAGCACCACGAGATCGCGGAGGCCCTGGGCATCGATCCGGGCACCGTGCGTTCGCGCCTGGCGCGGGCCCGCGCCGCGCTGCGCGCCGCGCTCGCCGAGGCCCACCGAGAGGTCGACCATGACGCGTGACGATCGCGAGCCACTCGCCCCCCGCGCCGACGGCGGCCGCGCCGGCGGTCCCGACCGCGCCGACCCCGGCGACGCCGCCGGCGTCGACCCCGGTGACGACGCCCTCGACCCGGCGCTGCGCGCGGCGCTCGAGCGCTGGCAGCGATCTACAAAAATCCGCAGGGAAGCACGGGAAGCAAAATGAACTCCCTGCTAGAGCAATTCCAGGGCGAGCGCGTCCTTTTACTGCTCGACAACTTCGAGCCGGT
>CAADGB010000088.1 GCA_900696455.1 uncultured delta proteobacterium | reverse complement strand
GCGCGCGCCCGCGCCCTGGCCGCGGCGCCGGCGCCGGCGTGGCTCGCCGTCGAGGCCCACGCGATCGCGCGCCGGCTCGGGCTCCGCCGCGCCATCCCGGTGCGGGTGTCGCCGGTCGACACCGCCCCCTACCTGGTCGGCCTGCTGCGCCCGATCGTGGTCGTGCCCGCGACCCTGACCACGGGCGCGCCCGCCGGGGTCGTGGCCGCGGCGGACGGCACCGCCGGTCCCGACGAGCGCGCTGCCGCGCGCCGCGCCGCTCTGGCCCACGAGCTGGCCCACGTCCGCCGCGCCGACGCGCTGGTGCGGGTGGTGCAGGCCGCCGCCGCGACGCTGTTCTTCTTCTGGCCGGTGGTGCGGCTGGTGAACCGCCGCCTCGATCTGGCGCGCGAGCAGGCGTGCGACGCCTGGGCCGTCGCGGTCGGACCGCTGTCGGCGCGGGACTACGCGCGCATGCTGGTCGGCGCGGCGCGTGCCACCGCCACGCCCGCGGGCGGGCTGGCGCTCGCGCGCCGGGGCGGGCAGCTCCGCCGCCGGGTCGACGCCCTGTGCCACCGCCCGCCCGGCGCCGGGGTCGGGCTCGCCGGCGGCGTCGCCGTCGCCAGCTTCGCCGCGCTCGGCCTCGCCGGCGCCGCCCCGGTCGCGGCGCCGCCGGCGCCGCCCCGCATCTGCGTCTTCACCCCCGAGGTCGCGTCGTCGATCATGGCCAGCTTCCCCGAGGCCGACGCCGACGGCGACGGCGCCCTGAGCCGGACCGAGGTCTGCGACTTCCAGCAGATCATGCGGCGTCGCCTGGTCGCGGCGCCGACGACGACCGCCGAGCTGACGGCGGCCGAGAGCGAGGCCCTGGCCAGCATGCTGCCGGAGCTCCGCGACGGCGGCGGCGCGCTTGCGTCGTCGAGCCTGTGCTGCGATTGTCCCGACCCCTACGCCCCGGGCGGCGTGTCCACCCGCGAAGCGGTCGAGGTCTCTGCGTCCATCCCTACCTGTCTGCGAGGAGTCGATCCATGAAGAAGATCTTGTTCCTTGCGGCCGCGCTCGCGGTCGCTTCGGTCGCGGCGCTCGGCGGTTGCCAGCAGGACAACAAGGCCGTCCTCGACAAGTTGACCGCCATCGAGAAGCGCCTCGAGAACATCGAGAAGCGCCCGCCCGCCGCCGGCGCCGCCGCCCAGCAGCGCCCCCAGCGCCCGCAGCCCGATCCGTCCAAGACCTACGCGGTCAAGATCGACGACGCGCCGGCCGTCGGCAGCCCCAAGGCCCTGGTCACGATCGTCAAGGCCTACGAGTACGCCTGCCCGTTCTGCGAGAAGGCGCGCCCGACGCTGGCGCAGATCCACGAGGCCTACGGCGACAAGGTCCGCGTCGTCTACGCCCCGTTCGTCGTCCACCCGCAGACCGCGACCCTGCCGGCCCAGGCCACCTGCGCCGGCTACCGCCAGGGCAAGTTCAAGGAGATCGACGAGCTCCTGTGGGAGAAGGTCTTCAAGACCCGCAAGTTCGAGGAGGAGCTCATCCTGTCGCTGGGCAAGGAGGTCCCCGGCATGGACGCCGGCAAGTACGCCGCGGACCTGAAGAGCAAGGACTGCGAGACCTGGGTGCAGAAGCACATGCAGAGCCTGTCGATGCTCGGCGTCGGCGCCACGCCCGCCTTCTTCATCAACGGCCGCTTCCTGTCGGGCGCGCAGCCCTTCCCCGCCTTCAAGAACATCATCGACGAGGAGCTGAAGAAGGCCGAGGAGCGCGTCGCCCAGGGCACGCCCGCCGAGTCCTATTACAAGACCTGGGTCGTCGAGAAGGGCCTGCAGAAGCTCGAGCCGCCCAAGGTCGAGCGCTGACCCTTCTGGCGGGTGGCGGCGGGGGGCGGCGCGCGCCGGCGCCGGGCGCGTGCGCCGCGTGCGCCGCGGCCGGTGCCCGCGCGACGAGGCTGACCTCGGCCCGGCCGTGGTACACCAGCGGCCCCCATGTCGTCCCCCGCCCGGCCCGTCCGTGTCCGCATCGCGCCGTCGCCCACCGGCGATCCGCACGTCGGCACGGCCTACATGGCCCTGTTCAACCACGTCTTCGCCCGCCAGCAGGGCGGGCAGTTCATCCTCCGCATCGAGGACACCGACCAGACCCGGGCACGCGCCGACAGCGAGCAGATGATCTTCGACGCCCTGCGCTGGCTCGGGCTGAGCTGGGACGAGGGGCCGGACATCGGCGGGCCCTACGGCCCCTACCGGCAGAGCGAGCGCAAGGCGATCTACCGGGAGCACGTCGGGCGCCTGGTCGCCGGCGGCCACGCCTACCGCTGCTTCTGCACCGCCGAGCGCCTGGCCGAGGTCCGCGCCGAGCAGCAGGCGCGCAAGGCCAGCGTGCTCGGCTACGACCGCCACTGCCGCGGCCTCGACCGCGCCGACGCCGAGCGCCGCGCCGCCGCCGGGGAGGCCCACACCGTGCGGCTGGCGATGCCGCTCACCGGGACGATCCGGGTCGACGACCGCCTGCGCGGCGCGGTCGACTTCGACGTCGCCCAGATCGACGACCAGGTCCTGCTCAAGTCGGACGGGATGCCGACCTACCACCTGGCCAACGTGGTCGACGACCACCTGATGGAGATCACCCACGTCATCCGCGCCGAGGAGTGGATCTCGTCGACGCCCAAGCACGTCGCGCTCTACCAGGCCTTCGGCTGGGAGCCGCCGGCCTGGCACCACCTGCCGCTCCTGCGCAACGCCGACCGCTCGAAGATCTCCAAGCGCAAGAACCCGGTCTCGATCAACTACTACCGCGACGTCGGCATCCTGCCCCAGGCCCTGGTCAACTTCCTGGGCCTGATGGGCTGGTCGTTCGGCGACGATCGCGAGAAGTTCACCGTCGACGAGATGGTGGCGGCGTTCGCGTGGGACAAGGTCTCGCTCGGTGGCCCGGTCTTCGATCTCGACAAGCTGACCTGGCTCAACGAGAAGTACCTGCACGAGCTCAGCCACGACCAGCTCGTCGACGCGCTCCACGCCTGGCGCTTCTCCCGCGCCTACCTGCTCAAGCTGGCGCCGCTGGTGCGCGAGCGCATCAAGCGGCTCGACGAGCTGGTGCCGCTGACCGAGTACTTCTTCTCCGGCGACCTCGACTACACCCCGGTGCTGGCCGACCTCGCCGTGCCCGACGTGCCGCCGGCCGGCGTCGCCCAGGGCCTGCTCGCCTACCTCGACAAGGTCGAGGCCCGCGACGGCTGGGACGCCGCCATGCTCGAGGAGGTGGGGCGGGCGTGGGCGACCGAGCTGGGCTGGAAGACCAAGCACGCGTTCATGGTGCTGCGCCTGGTGGTGGCCGCCCGCAAGGCCTCGCCGCCGGTGTTCGACGTCATGGCCGTGCTGGGCAAGGAGGTGACCCGGCGCCGGCTGCGGCAGGCTGCCGACCTCCTGGCCCGCCGCGCATGACCGGCCCCGACCGCCCGCACTGGCGGATCGCCACCCTCCTGGTGATGGCGGCGCTCGCCGTCACCCTGCAGGAGTACCTGGGGCCGCGCCTCACCCACGAGTGGTTCCCCTACGATCCGAGCCTGCCCGCCCGCCAGGGCAGCCTGGCTCGCACCGGCTGGTGGACGGTGTGGAGCCTGCTCGGCTACGTCGTCCTGCCGGTGGCGGCGGTGCTGGCCCTGCCCGGCGAGCGCCTGCGCGATCACCACCTGTCGCCGCGCGGGCTCGGGCCCCACGCCGCGAAGCTGACGCTCGGCCTGGCCGTGGTCGTCGGCGGCGTCTGGCTCCTGTCGACGACCGCCGGCTTCCGCGACCTCTACCCGCAGTTCCGCCAGGCCGACCGCGCCGCCGCCGATCAGGCGCTGTGGATGGCGCTGGTCGCCGTGCAGATGATCGCGCTCGAGTACTTCTTCCGCGGCTACCTGCTGGGCGGCATGCGGGCGGTGATGGGCGAGAACGCGGTGTGGATGGCGATGGTGCCGTACGTGATGCTGCACTTCGGCAAGCCGATGGCGGAGGTGCTGGCCGCCATCCCGATCGCCGTCGGCCTCGGCCTGCTGGCGATGCGCACCGGCTCGATCTGGGCCGGCGCCGCGCTCCAGATCGCCCTGGCCTGGACGATGGATCCGGCGCGGCCCGGCCGGGCGTCGCCGGTCGACTGGTCCGCGCTCGCGGGCCTCGGCCTGCCGGCGGCCGCCGGCGTGCTCGGGCTGGCGGCGGTGATCGCGCTCCTGGCGTGGGCCCGCGCCCGCGATCACTGGACGTGGCGGGTGGTGGCGCGGCTCACCGTCGAGCAGTGGCGCGCGATCGACGCCGACGGCGGGCCGGGCTCACCGGGGGCGGCGCCGCCGGGCCGGGCCGACTGGAAGATCGCCGTGATCCTGCTGGTGGTGGCGGTGGTGCTGACGCTGCAGGAGTACGTCGGTCAGCGCGCCCAGTACGAGCGCTGGTGGCCCTACGATCCGACCGATCCCGATCCGTACTGGAGCCTCTACGGCTACGGCTGGTGGACGGCGTGGCGGGTCGGCGGCTACCTGCTCCTGCCGATGCTGGTGGTGGCGCTGCTCCCCGGCGAGCGCCTGCGCGACTACTACCTGTCGCCGCGCGGCTTCTTCAAGCACCTGTGGATCTACGCCCTCATGTTCGCGCTGATCCTGCCGGCGGTGATCATCGCGTCGCGGACGCCCGAGTTCCGCCAGACCTACCCGTTCTATCGCCTGGCCCCGCGCTCGGCCTTCGACACCTGGTCGTGGGAGGTCATGTACGCGCTGCAGTTCCTGTCGCTCGAGTTCTTCTTCCGCGGCTTCCTGCTCCACGCCCTGCGCCGGGTGATGGGGGCGAGCGCGATCTTCGTGATGATCGTCCCCTACTGCTTCATCCACTTCGGCAAGCCGATGGCCGAGACCGTGGGCGCGATCTTCGCCGGCGTGATCCTGGGGACGCTGGCCATGCGCACCCGCTCGATCTGGGGCGGCGTGGTCATCCACGTCGGCGTGGCCTGGACCATGGACCTGCTGGCCATCGCGCAGTGTCCGACCGACGGACGACCGTGTCCGCGCTGAGCCCGGGGGTGGCCGCGGCGATGCCGACGGCCCTGGCCGCGGCCTGGGTGGTCTACCTGGGCGCGCTGGCGGTGCTCGGCCTCTACGGCGCCCACCGTCTGTCGCTGGTGGCGCGGGCCTGGCGCGGGCGGCGGCGGGCGCCGGCGGCGCCGCCGCTGCCGGCCGACGGCGCGCTGCCGGTGGTGACGGTGCAGCTCCCGCTCTACAACGAGCAGGCGGTGGCGGCGCGGGTGATCGCCGCCGCCGCCGCCCTCGACTGGCCGCGCGACCGCCTCGAGCTCCAGGTCCTCGACGACTCGACCGACGCCACCGCCGCGCGCTGCGCGGCCGAGGTCGCGCGCTGGCGAGCGCGGGGCACCGACGCGGTCCACCTCCACCGCGCCGACCGCGCCGGCTGGAAGGCGGGCGCGCTCGAGGTCGGGCGGCGGGTGGCGCGCGGCGAGCTGGTGCTGGTGCTCGACGCCGACTTCGTGCCGCCAGCCGACTTCCTGCGCCGCACCGTCGGCCACTTCGCCGATCCCGGGGTCGCGCTGGTCCAGGCTCGCTGGGGTCACCTCAACCGCGAGCGCTCGCTCCTGACCCGGCTGCAGGCGCTCTTGCTCGACGGCCACTTCGCGGTCGAGCAGGCCGGCCGCGCCGCCGCCGGCGCCTGCTTCAACTTCAACGGCCCCGCCGGGCTGTGGCGGGCCGCCGCGATCGCCGACGCTGGCGGCTGGCACGCCGACACCCTGACCGAGGATCTCGACCTGTCGTACCGCGCCGCCCTCCGCGGCTGGCGCTTCGTCTATGCCGGCGACGTGGTGGCGCCGGCCGAGCTGCCCGCCGACCTGCGCGCCTTCAAGAGCCAGCAGCACCGCTGGGCCAAGGGCTCGGTCGAGTGCGCGCGCAAGCTGGTGCCGGCGGTGGTGCGGGCGCCGTGGCCGTGGTGGCGCCGGCTCGAGGCGGTCGCGCATCTCACCCACAACCTGCCGTACCTGGTCACGCTCGTCCTGGTGCTCGCCGGCGGCGCCTGCCTCGGCCGCGGCGGTGGCCCGACCTGGGCGCCGCTCGTGCACGCCGCGTCGGCGGCGGTGACCCTCGCGGTGCTGGCGACGTTCGTCGCGGCGAGCGCGGCGCGCGGTGCGCGCCTGCGGGCGGTCGCGCAGGTGCCGGCGCTGGTCGCGCTGACCGCGGGCCTGGCGGTGAGCCAGGGCAAGGCGGTGATCGAGGCCCTGATCGGTCACCGCACGCCGTTCGTGCGCACCCCCAAGGACGGTGCGGTGGGCGCGGCGCCGCCGCCGGCGCGTCGGTACCGCGTCCCGCCGACGGTGACGGCGTGGCTCGAGCTCGCGGCGGCGGCCTACCTCGCGGGCTGCGCCGGGCTGGCTGCGGCACGCGGCGCGCCGCTGGGCGCGGCCGTGCTGGCGCTGTTCGCCGGCGGCACCCTGCTGGTCTCGGGCGCGCCGGCGAGCGCGGCGGCGTGGGTGCGTGAGCACCGCGCCGAAAAAAAACGAGCCCGACAGGTCCGACCGTAGGGCGAGATCTATCCCCTACCAACGTGGTAGGTGGGCTCCGCGATGCCTCATCGGGCTTCCCGACGTGCGGGCATGCACTCCCGAGACAGAGGCAGATCCCTGGATAGACGGTGTAGGAGAAAGATTCGCCCCGTTTGTCGTATCGAACCGCCGGGCTCGAGAACAACCCTAGCGACGCGGATCACGAGCGTCAACGGAAAATCATCGCGCGTCGATCGAATGCGCGCGATCGACCTGCGGGAGCTGCGCGCGCGTCACGACGCGCGGCGGCAAGTCACGAGAACTCGATGCGCACCGGCGGCGCGACGGCGCGCCCCGGCGCTCGCTGCGAGCTACTCCCGCCAGTCGGGGCCCTCGCCGCCCTGGGTGGCGGTCGACGCCGGATCCTTGCCGACCTGCTTCGACAGGTCGAGCAGCTTCTCGCGCGTCATGATCGCGTCGCCGCGGTGCTCGACCGGCTTGGCGTGCACGCCCGAGTCCATGCGGATGGCGTCGCACGGGCAGGCCTCCACGCACAGGCCGCACACCACGCAGCGCAGCTCGTCGATCTCGAACACCGCCGGCTTCTTCTCGACGCCCTGGTCGTCGGCCTCGGCCGGCACGATCGTGATGCAGTGGGCGGGGCAGACGGTGGGGCAGAGCATGCAGGCGACGCAGCGCACGGCGCCGTCGTCCCGCTGCATCAGCCGGTGCAGGCCGCGGAAGCGCTCGGGGTAGTGCGTCTTCTCCTCGGGGTACTGGATCGTCTCGATCTCGTTCCACGGCACCAGCCCCTGCTTCGCCACCTCCTCGCCGCGGGCCAGCGCCGCGGCCGGCCGGCGCTTGCCGAGGACGTTCTTGACGAAGTGGCGGAGCGTCACGCCCAGCCCCTTGCGCGCGGCCTCGAGGTAGGTGACGTCGGAGGGGCCCGGCCGCTCGACGGCGATCGTGCGGACCCGGGGGCTCACCGCCGACACCACCAGCACGCGCGGGCCCGGGGTTTCGTCGTCGGCGGCGTCGTGACCGTGGGAGGCTCCCATGACTGCTCTCGTTTCTTCCTTGGTCCGGGGGGCGGCGAGGCGCCGAGCCTAGACCCAGCCGAAGTGGATGGCGGCGAGCTTGAACAGCGCGCTGAGCATGGTCCAGGCCAGCGCCAGCGGCAACAGCACCTTCCAGCCCAGGTTCATGAGCTGATCGGCGCGGAAGCGGGGCAGGGTCCAGCGGATGAGGAGCTGGAACCAGCACAGCAGGATGACCTTGAGGGCGAAGGCGCCGAGCTGGAGCGCGGTGACCACGGCGTGCGGCAGGTTGAGCACGGTGCCACCGGTCGAGACGAGCTGGCCGTTGACCTCGGCCATGTAGCCGCCGATGCGGAAGCCGTCGGCGTCGAGGAACGGCACCTGCCAGCCGCCGAAGAAGACGCTGGTGATGACCGCCGAGATGAAGACGATCTCGATGAACTCGGCCAGGAAGAACAGGCCCCAGCGCAGGCCGGAGTACTCGACGAAGTAGCCGATGATCTCGGGCTCACCCTCGGGGATGTCGAACGGCGCGCGCTTGGTCTCGGCGATGGCCGCGGTCATGAACAGGACCAGGGCGGGGAACTGCCACAGCCACAGCCAGTTGAGCGGGTTGGACGGCGCCAGCTTGGACGAGGCGCCGGCGCCGACGATGTAGCCGGGCTCGAGGCTGCCGACCAGGAGGAAGCAGCCCATGAGCGACAGGCCCATCGCCACCTCGTAGCTCATCATCTGCGACGACGCGCGGAGGCCGCCGAGCAGCGCCCACTTGTTGTAGCTGGCCCAGCCGGCCAGGGTGCCGCCGTAGTTGGAGAGGGTGAGGATCGCGAAGTAGAAGAGGATGCCGTAGTCGAACGACGCCACCTGCAGCCGGATCGAGTGCAGGAAGTCCTGGTGCTCGGGCTGGCTGGCGAGGAGCAGCGGGTCGAGGGTGCCGTCGAGGACGTGGGGGTAGATCGTCGGGCCGAACGGGATGATCGCGAAGGCGATGAGGACCGGCCCGATGGCCAGCAACGGCGCCAGGGTGAACAGCCCCTTGTGCACGTTGCCGGGGATGAAGTCCTCCTTGGAGATCATCTTGATGGCGTCGGCGACGAAGTGGAGGATGCCCTTCAGCTTCAGCCACGGCGCGAACGTGGGCGCGGCCCGGTTGGGGCCGAGCCGGTCCTGCATCATCGCGCTCTGCCGGCGCTCGGCCCACGTGAGCAGCGAGGCCAGGGGCATGACCATGACGAAGACGAGGAGCACCCACTTGGTCGCGGGGTGATCGAGGACGGCGTAGAGCGTCTGCATGGCTTCCTTCCGACTACCCGCGCGAGTTGGCGAAGCGGAGCTGGATCGGCCGCACCTCACGACCCCAGGCCGCGCCCTTCCACGGCGCGACCGCGGCGGTCATGTCCTTCCACACGTCGCGGCCGTGGGCCCACGCCAGCTTGACGCCGGTGGCCTGGGCCAGCCGGACCACCGCCTCCCAGCCGGGGACGGCGTGGCCGGGCGGCGCGAAGGCGGCGTGGGTGCGCTGGAGGGCGCCGTCGCGGTTGGTGAACGAGCCGGCGGTCTCGGCCCAGGCCGCGATGGGCAGGGCGACCGCGGCGTGCTTGACCGGGCCGCGCTCGTGGCTGGCCAGCGCCACCACCGGCAGCTCGCGCAGGTGGCGGAGCGCGCCGTCGGACAGCGGCAGGTCCGCGCCGAGGAGGACGACGGCCTTGACGGCGCCGGCGGCCAGCGCGGCCTCGAAGGCGGCGGCGTCGCCGGCCGCGCCGCCGGCCGGCGGCAGGCTGGCGAGCAGCGTCGCGACGCCCCGGGTGTTGGGGTTGACGTCGGCGTCGCGCAGGCGATCGTCGGCGCGCTCGGGGCGGGCCGGACGCGCGGTCGAGAAGACCTTGGCCTTCCACGCCGCGGCCAGCCGGGCGAGGGCGAAGTTGTCCTCGTTCGTGGCCTGGGCCGACAGCACGACGGCGAGGCCGCCGCCAGCGCGGGCGGCCTCGAGCTGGGCGGCGGCGGTGGCCAGCGCGCGATCCCAGGACGCGGGCAGGCCGTCGAGCACCGGCGCGGCCAGCCGGCCCTCGCGCAGCTCGTGGTAGGTGAAGCGCCCCTCGTCGCACATCCAGTGGCCGTTGACGTCGGGGTTGTGGCGCGGCACCAGGCGCCAGGCCCGGCCCTGCTTGTGGTGGATCTCGACGTTGCAGCCGGTGGCGCAGCCGGGGCACACGCTGGGCGTGGCCTCGAGCTCCCACGCCCGCATCGTGAAGCGGAAGTCCTTGGAGGTCAGCGCGCCGACCGGGCAGACGTCGACGGTGTTGAGCGAGTACGGGTTGTCGAGGCGCTGGCCGGGCGCCGTCGTCAGCTCCTCGTGATCGCCGCGGTGCTTCATCTCGAGCTGGTGCTGGCCGGCGACCTCGTCACAGACCCGGATGCAGCGCGTGCACAGGATGCAGCGCTCGGCGTCGAGGACGATGTGGGGCCCGAGGTCGACGACCTTGGGCTTGCGGACCTTGGGGACGTCGACGCGGCTGTCGGCGTTGTCGTGGTCGAAGTACAGCTTCTGCAGCGTGCACTCGCCGGCCTTGTCGCAGATCGGGCAGTCGATGGGGTGGTTGACCAGCGTGAACTCGAGCATCTGCTTGCGCGCCAGCGTCGACTGCGGGTCGGTGGTGCGCACGACCATGCCGTCGGCGGCGGCCTGCTGGCAGGACGGCTGGAGCTTGGGGTTCTTCTCGATCGAGACCAGGCACTGCCGGCAGCAGGCGGCGATCGAGAGCCCGGGGTGGTAGCAGAAGGCGCTGATGTCGATGCCGAGCGTGCGCGCGGCCTCGAGGACGTTGGTGCCCTTGGCCACGGTGACCGACGCCCCGTCGATGGTCAGGGTGACGGTGTCGGGGGGCGGGGCGGCGGGCGCGCCGGTCTCGGGGGCCTCGGGTGCGGTCATGGTCGGGCTTCTCGGGGCTTCTCGGTTCGGGCTTCTCGGGCGGGCGTCTCGGGCGTCGGGAGCGAGCTGGCCAGGCGGCGCGGTCAGCGCCGGCTCACTTGTCGCACTCGCCGCCGATCATGTTGATCATGCCGAAGATGGGCACGACGTCGGCGATGAGGTGGCCGAGGATGAGCTGCTGGCACGTCGACAGGTGCACGAACGACGGGCTGCGGCAGTAGGCCTTGTAGGGGCGGCCGGTGCCGTCGGCGACGATGAAGAAGCCGAGCTCGCCGTTGCCGCCCTCGACGAAGCAGTAGGCCTCGCCCGCCGGCACCCGCACGCCATCGACGATGTGCTTGAAGTGCCGGATCATCGACTCGATCGTGTTGTAGGCGTCGCGCTTGGGCGGCAGCGCCACCCGCGGATCGTCGACCATGGTCGGGCCATCGGGGAGCTGGGCGCAGGCCTGGCGCAGGATGCGCATCGACTGCTTGATCTCCTCGATGCGGACCAGGTAGCGGTCGTAGCAGTCGCCGGTGGTGCCGACCGGCACGTCGAACTCGAAGTCGGGGTAGACCGAGTACGGGTGGTCCTTGCGGACGTCGTAGTCGATGCCGCAGGCGCGGGCGACCGGACCGGTGCAGCCCCAGCGCAGGGCCTCCTCCCGCGTGAACGCGCCGATGCCGGCCATGCGGTCGCGGAAGATCTTGTTGTTGTTGAGCAGGGTCTCGACCTCGACCATGACCGGGGCCAGCTCGTCGAGGCGGTGCAGCAGCTTGGCCACCCAGCCGTCGGGCAGGTCCTTGGACACGCCGCCGACGCGCACGTAGGTGTGGGTCAGGCGCGCGCCCGAGACCTCCTCGAGCAGCGTGTACAGCCACTCGCGGGCCTTGAGGAAGAACAGGAACGGGCCGAAGGCGCCCAGCTCCATCGCCGAGGCGCCGACGCAGGTGAGGTGGTCGGTGATGCGCGAGACCTCGGACACGATCACGCGCACGTACTCGGCGCGGCGCGGCAGCTCGCCGGTCAGGCCGAGAAGCTTCTCCACCGCCATCGCCCAGCCGACGTTGTTGATCATCGGCGAGACGTAGTTGAGGCGGTCGGTGTACGGGAAGACCTGGGTGTAGGTGGCGTGCTCGGCCTCCTTCTCGAAGCAGCGGTGGAGGTAGCCGGGCTGGATGTCGCCCTTGACGATGCGCTCGCCGTCGACCGAGAGCACGATGCGCACCGTGCCGTGCATGGCCGGGTGCGACGGGCCCATGTTGACGGTCATGAGCTCGTGCGGCAGCTCGTGCTCGTCGTCGAGGTCGGCGGCCTCCTTCTGGCCGAGGACGAGGGTCTTGAGGTCAGGCATGATCAGTGGTCCCCGACGAGATCGGAGCGGCGCACCAGGGGCTGGCGCTTCTCCTTGGGGTAGTCCTTGCGCAGGGGGTGGCCGACGAACTCGTCGTAGAGGTAGATGCGGCGCAGGTCGGGGTGGCCCTGGAACTCGACGCCGTACATGTCGAAGGTCTCGCGCTCCTGCCAGTCGAAACCCGACCACAGCGGGGTCAGGCTCGCCACCTTCAGGTCGTTCTCGACCAGCGCGACCTTGAGCCGGAGGCGGTGGCGGCGGGAGAACGAGCGGAGCTGCCAGCAGACCTCGAAGCGCGGCGCCTTGCCGTCGACGTTGTCCCACGCCGGGCGGGTCGACGACGGCTGGCCCGGGGCCTTGACCGGGCGCCAGTCGAGGAGGTCGATGCAGGTCACGAACACCGGGACCTCGAAGGCCATGGCCGGGTCGTCGCGCAGCCAGGTGGCGATGGCCACCAGCTTGTCGCGCTTGACCAGGGCGACCTCGTCGCCGTGCTGGGATTCGGTGGCGACGACGGCGTCGCCGAACTTGGCCCGGAGGGCGTCGAGCACCTTCTGCGACATGATCAGTCGTCCTCTCGCGCCCGCGCCTGCTCGAGCACGATCTTCTCGCGCTTGAGGCGGAGCTGGCTGTGGCCGTCGCGGCGGGCGACGCGCTCCTGCAGGAGGATGAGCGCGTCGAGGACCTGCTCGGGGCGGGGCGGGCAGCCGGGGATGTAGACGTCGACGGGGATGACCTGATCGGCGCCAGGCATGGCGTGGTAGTTCTGGTAGAAGCCGCCGGTCGACGCGCACACGCCGAAAGCGATGACCCACTTGGGCTCCGCCATCTGGTCGTAGACCCGCTTGAGCGCCGGGCCCTGCTTCTCGGTGATCGTGCCGACGATCATGAGCAGGTCGGACTGCCGGGGCGAGAAGCGCGGGAACTCGGCGCCGAAGCGCGCGATGTCGTACTTGGGCGCGGCCACGGACATGAACTCCATGCCGCAGCACGCGGTGACGAACGGGTAGCTGAACAGCGAGAACTTGCGGCCCCAGTTGGCCACGTCCTCGAGCTTGGTGGTGACGAGCTCCAGCATGATGACTCCTCGCCGCGTCGTGTCTCGTCGGGGGGGTGGGTCGAGCGGTGTCCGGCGGTGGTCGGGCGGTGGTCGGGCGGTGGCCGAGACCTCAGTCCCAGCCGATGGCCTTCTTGCGCCACACGTAGGTGAGCGCCACGGCCAGGATGGCGACGAAGACCAGCATCTCGCCGAAGCCGAAGACGCTGATGCCGCCGGTCGGGGTCACCGACAGGCGCGAGAACAGGAGCGCCCACGGGTACATGAAGGCGGCCTCGATGTCGAAGACCAGGAAGAGGATGGCGACCTGGTAGAACTTGACCGAGTAGCGGCCGCGCGGGCTGCCGATGGGCTCGGAGCCGCACTCGAACGGCTTGAGCTTCTCGGGACTGGTGGCCTTGGGGCCGACCAGGACCGCGAGGGCGGTGAAGAGCCCGCAGAACGCGAGCGCGCAGAGGATGGCGAACCCTGCTGGCAGATAGGCCTGGAGCTGCAAAGCGGGGCGAGTATAGAGCATCCCCCCCGTGCTCCCGTCAACGCCGGGACCGTCGCAAACGGCGTCAGATCCTGCGCTTTCCCGCGGGCGTCGGGACGGCGCGGCCGCGGCCGGGCGCGGCCGCTACAGGTTCTGGACGGCGTTGCGCAGGGCGTCCTCGAACGCCTCGACCATCTCCTGGTTGGTGTCGACCAGGTAGATCGTCTCGGGGCACGCGCGCTTGTGGGCGCGGATCTCCTCGACGATGGCGCGGGCCGACTCGTCGAGGGGGACGTCGCCGAGGTCGGTCCCCATGCCGGTGAAGGCGATGACCTTGAGCTGCTTGACGTCGGCGGCGATGAGGGCCGCGCGGGCCGCCCGGCGCACGTTCTCGGCCGGGATCTTCATGCCCGGCTCCTCCATCGTCGGGGCGTGGATGGCGTGGCGGCAGGGCAGGGAGCCGGGGCTGGTGATGATGGCGGCGCCGACGGCGATGGGGGCGGCCGCCATCGCCTCCTGCTGGATGACGTCGCCGCCCAGCTTGCGGAGCTGGCCGCTGACCCCGCCGCCCATGATGCCGAGCGAGCTGGTGGGGTTGACGATGGCGTCGACGGGGAGGGTGCCGAGCTCGGCACGCGCGACGTGAACTTGCATGCGCGGCGCCACGCTAGCACGCGCAGGCCGCGAGATTCAATTGCCTCCCGCGCTGGTGACCGGCGAGGGCCGGCAGGGGCCGGCGGGCGGGGGGGCGGGAAGGGGTCAGCCGCAGGCCTTCTCGAGCTCCTGCTCGACCTTGGCCTCGGTCCACTTGCGGGCGACCGCCAGCTCCTTGACCATGAGGGTCCGGGCGGTGTCGAGCATGCGGCGCTCGCCGAACGACAGGTTCTTGGTGCTCTTGAGCCGGAACAGGTCGCGATAGACCTCGGCGACGTCGAAGAGCGAGCCGGTCTTGATCTTCTCCATGAAGCCGCGGTAGCGGCGGTTCCACGTCTGCTTGTCGATGTGGACGTCCTGATCGCGGAGCACGTCGAAGACCTCGGTGGCCTCCTGCGCCGAGACCACCGGGCGGAGGCCGACCTGCTCGGCCTTCTGCTTGGGGACCATGATCTGCATCTCGTTCTCGAGCACGCGCAGCACGTAGAAGGCGCAGACCGTCTTGTTGATCTCCTTGGTGTCGACCCCGACGACCTCGACGACGCCGTGGGCGGGATAGACTGCCTTGTCGCCGATCCTGAAATCGCTCATGCGTGGTTGGCTCCGGGGGAGATCGCCGCCGATGTAGCAAGCTGGGTGCCGCCGGGCGGGCGGGGCGATCTCGCGCGTGACGCGAGGATTCGCACCGAGTTGCGGCCGAAGGTGCCACCCACCGCCCAGCTCGGGTGCGCCATCGTGTCACGCCTGCGGGCGTGCAGGCTCAGCGGATTTTGACACGATTGCGGAGCAGTCCCGGGCGCTTGGCCCGTCCGCCTCCGCTGGCTCCGGGCGGGGCGTTTTGACTGGCCAGCCCGGTGGTCAGCGACACCTGCCAATCCGCGGTGATCATGAGTGGTTATCGCACCCGGTCGCAGGTGCCGGTCGCAGGTGCCACCCACCGGCGGGCGGTGCCGCGCGGGCGGTGCCACCCACCGGCGGGCGCACCGGCGGGCGCGCCGGCGGGCGCACCGGCGGGCGCACCGGCGGGCGGTGCCACCCGCCGGCACGTGCCCACCGGCAGATGCACCGGTCAGGACCGCTGAGGTCCGGGGCGGGCGAGGGCGAGGCCGGCGAGGGTGCCGAGGACGGCGAGGGCGAGGGCGGCGTGGGGATGGGCGGCGAGGTGGCGGGACAGGGCGGGGAGCTGGCCGGTGCCGACGAGGAGGGCCGCGGTGTTGTTGACGACGTGGAGGGGGACGGCGGGCCAGAGCGAGCGGGTGGCGAGCGCGAGGACGCCGGCGACCAGGCCGATGAGGGCGGTGGCGGCGATGCGGGCGGGCTCGAGGTGCATGACCGCGAAGAGCGCGGTGCTGGTGACGAGGGCGGCCACCGCGCCGGCGCGGGCGCGCAGGGCGGGCAGGAGCACGCCGCGGTGGAGGAGCTCCTCGCACAGGCCGGGCGCGAGCGCGCTCGCGATCAGGACCCAGGGCAGGGCGGCGCCGTCGCCGGTCACGGCGCGGCTGGCGTCGCGCACCGCCTCGTGGCGCCCGGTCAGCTCGATGATGGGCACCGCGACCTGCAGCGCGAGGTACCAGGTGCATGCGCCGGCGAGCGCCGCGCCGGCGAGCGCGCGCCCCCGCGGAAGCGCCAGCCCGAGCGCCGCCGGCGGCACGGCGTGGACGCGCAGGACCGCCAGCGGCACGAGCGCGAGCCCGACCACCTGCGCCAGCGCGTTGCCGGCGAGCCCGCCCACCGTCAGGCCGACGGCGAAGAACGTCGCCGCCGCCAGCGCCCACGTGGTCAGCGCCACCGACGCCGGCAGGGGCGCGGCGCCGCCGTGGTACAAGCGAGGCGTGAGGTTCTGGCTCGGGCTCGCCATCGGCCTGGCGCTGGGCGCCACCGGAACATACCTCGCGCTCGAGCCACCGTGGCGCGGCGAGGCGCCGGCGGCGCCGCCCGAGGTCGCCGAGGTCGAGCCCGGCGACGACGCCGGCGCACCCACCCGCAAGAAGGGGCGCCGCAAGGCGCGCGGCGGCGGCAGCGGCGGCGCCGCGCCCTACGAGATCGACGAGCAGGTCGTCCTGACCGACGCCGATCGCCGCCCCGAGTGGCGGGGCGACGCGGTGGCGCTGCCGGCGCGCACCCTCGACCTCGGCCAGGCCGACGACGGACGGCCCCTCGACGACGGCGAGATCCAGGCCGGCCTCGCCCGCGGCTCGGGCGCGATCGTCGGGTGCATCCAGGACGCCACCGCCGGCGCCGCGCTCCAGGCCGAGGTGACGGTGCAGCTCCTGGTCGGCGCCGATGGCAAGGTCGGCAAGCTGCGGGTGCGGGCGCCGGCCTGGCTGCACCGCCACGGCCTCCTCGCCTGCGCCCGCCGCGCCGCCCGCGGCTTCGGCTTTCCGGCGACCGGCGCGCCGACCGTCGTGACCGCGCCCTTCCACCTCGAGTGAACCCACCGGCGCCGGGCGCGCGGCTCGGATCCCGCCACGACGCCCTCGCGCGGCGACGCGACGCGGTCGCGCCCGCCCGGGGGGCCGGCCGCGGCCGCGTGGGAGGCCCGGCGGGCTTCGGCCGACGAGGCGCGCGGCCCGCCGCGCCCGGATCGACGGACGCTCGCCGCCCGGAGGCCAACCGCGAGTCAGAACCGCAGCGTGGCGCCGAGCTGCGTCGACAGCGGCGCGTAGCGACCGACGGTGTTGCCGAAGTTGGGGTTGCGCTTGATCGGGGTCGCGGTCTCGCCGCCGCTGGCCAGGTCGTTCTCCTTGGCCCACACCAGGTCCTCGTAGGTGCCGCCGACGATCGGGTTCGACGCCGACCGGGTCGTGTAGTCCTCCTCGACCGAGAACACGCCCTGATCGTTCAGCACGTTGAAGACGTCGACGAAGACCTCGAGCTCCATCTGCCCCCGCAGCTTGCGGCTGTAGCCGAGGCGGAGGTCGAGCCCGGTCTCGAACTGGGTGCGGCCGAGCTGGCCGCGCGGCAGGAGGAACGACTCGCCGGGTCCGTACAGGTGATGACGGGCGAGCGCGTCGCGCGGCACCCCGGACAGGGCGCGGGCGCGCACGCCGGTGGTCAGGATCCCCGCCCGCCGCAGATCGAAGCGGTAGAAGCCGTCGAGCTTGAGGTAGTGCGGGCGGTCCTGCGGCAGCGCGCCGTCGCGGTTGGCCAGGAGCTCGATGAGGTCGTACTGCGACGAGATGTTGGGATCGAGCTGGCCGTTGTCGTAGGAGATGAGCCCGGGGAAGTTGCCGCGCGTCCGCGAGTACGTGTAGCTGGCCTGGGCGTAGAGCGCCCGCGAGAAGCGGCGGGTGGCGGTGAGCTGGAGCGCGTCGTAGCGGCGGCGCGGGCGGTCGAAGGCGCGGATGCCCTGGAGCTGGCGCAGCAGGCCCTCGAGCCGCGTCCGCTCGCCGGGTTCGGTGGCGGCGGCGATCCGCGCTGCCAGCCGCGCCTCCTCGGCGGGATCCCACTCGCCGGGATTGGCGATGATGTAGGTGGCCGCGCCGTCGGTCGAGACGTCCTCGATCACGCGGCCCAGGCGGCGGTGCTGGTAGACCACGCCCAGCTTGAGGTCCTCCAGGATCTCGTACTCGACGCCGAGGAGCCCCTCGTCCAGGAACTGGCCGCGGAGGCCGGGGGCCACCAGCGAGCCGTTGATGCCGAGGATGTCGCCGCTGCCCGCGCCCTGATCGGGGCAGTTGGTGCCGCTCGGGCCGCCGAAGCCGTCGACGCTCTCGCCGCACTCGCCGTAGGCGTGGACCTGGCGGTACGAGACCTCGCCGGCGAACGAGCGCGCGTTGATCGTCATCGGGATCGACTCGAAGTAGCGGCCCCAGTGGCCGTAGATCTTCGAGCGCCCGACCTTGGTCCAGTCGTAGAGCGCGCCCACCCGCGGCGCCCACATCTGGCCGATCGTCACCGCGTTCTTGCCGTAGGGCCGGGCCGTGACCGGATCGAGGTCGTCGCGCAGGTGCTCGGCGAAGCGCAGGCGCTGCTCCTCGTAGCGGAGGCCGGCGTTGATCGTGAGGTTGGGGCGGAGCTGCCACGAGTCGCGGAGGAACGCCGCCCAGTTGACGGTCTGGCCCGTGACCACCGCGCCGTCGCCGGTCTGGCCGATGTAGCGGCAGGGCTGGGCGACGCTGGTGGTCGCGCCGGCCGGGGTGTGGGCGCAGGTCCGATCGAAGCTCGGATCGGTGGTGCCGAGCGGCCCGGCCTGGATCCAGCGGGTGCGGTAGATCTGGCCGCGGTCGGCGAAGTTCTGGAAGAACGCGCCGCCGGTGAAGGCCCGCGGCTCGCGCAGCCGGTTGTCCTCGGCGTCGAGGCCGAGCTTGAGCTCGTGGTTGCCGAGCGCCCGCACCCGGCGGGTGAGCGCCAGCCGCGCGGCGTAGCGGTCGGCGCGATCGTCGACGACGCCGCCGAACCCGCCCACCCGGTAGCCGTGGCCGACGGCGTCGGGGCAGTTCTCGATGAGCGGGTAGGGATCGCCGCCGGTGTTGTCGGCGCAGCCGGCGGCGGTCGCCGCGTCCTCGTGGCCGAGCCGGCTCCACACCCCGAGGTTGCCGAAGAGCAGGACCTCGTAGGGATCGGTGGCGGCGGTGGCGCCGCGCGGCCGGACCCGGAACGCCTCGCGGTGCCAGCCCAGCACCGCCTCGAGCTCGGTGCGATCGTCGTCGAGCTTCGAGGTCCAGCGCGCCGACAGATCGGTGGTGAGCTCGTCGCTGTCGAAGTCGCCCGACCGCGGCAGGCCGTAGATCGTGGGCGTGAACCCGCGCCCGCCCTGGGCGTTGAGCGCGAGCTGGCCCTGATGCTCGGCGCGGGGCGCGTAGTTGAGCTTGGCGAACGCGAACGCGCCCTTGCGGCTCGTGGTCAGCTCGCGGCGGGCCAGGATCTCGAACAGGGTGAAGCCGGTCTCGGGATCGACGTCGGCGGTGCCGTCGGCGTGGCCGCCGCTGGCCATCGAGCGCGGATCGCACGGCGACAGCTCGCCCGACGGGAGCTGGCGGCGGCAGTCCATGCGCCGGCGGGTCGTCCGCGTGATCGTCGTGGCGCTGTAGGTCGGCGCCAGGCCGACGGCGAACCACAGCCGGTCCTTGATCACCGGGCCGGCCAGCCAGAAGCCGCCGTCGGCGGACAGCGCCAGGTTGGCGGTGGCGTCGATCGACGCGCCCTCGAACGGGGCGACCTCGCGCTGCGCGACCAGCGCGCCCGGCCGCGCGGTCGCGAACAGCTCGCCGCGGAGGGTGTTGTCGCCGCTGACCGTGACCACGTTGACCACGGCGCCGGTCGAGCGGCCGTGCTCGGCGTGGTAGCCGCCGGTCATGACCTCGATCTCCTCGATGAAGTTGTTGATCACCGTCGAGCCGGCGGTGCCGTAGCGCAGGCCGGTGGTGGCGACGCCGTCGAGGTAGTACGCGCTCTCGGCCGAGGTCGAGCCCGAGAACGCGGTGCCGGCGCCGTCGCTCTGCGAGCCCGGGGTGATGCCGAGCGCGGCCTCGAAGCCGCGGCCGGGGATGGGCACGCCGCCCAGCATCGCGCGATCGATCGTGGTCACCGGCGCCGTGCGGATGAGATCGATGTCGGGCTGGTACCGCTCCTCCATGACGTGGACGTCGTCGATCTCGAGGCGCAGGGCCTGGAACACCGGCACGGTCTTGCCGGCGCCGATCCGGACCTTGCGCGTGACCGTGGTGTTGCCGAAGAAGAAGGTGACCAGGGCCTCCCCCGGCGGCAGGCCGCTGGCCCGGTAGCTCCCGTCGTCCTCGCTGATGACGGTGTCGGTGACGCCGCCGGCGGTGACGACGATGGTGACGCCGTAGAGCGGCTCGCCGCTGGCGGCGTCGGTGACGACGCCGCGGATGGCGCCGGTCGTGCCCTGGGCGAGGGCCGCGCGGTCGGTGAGGACGGCGCCGGCCACGGCGCTGGCGGCGAGCGCGACCACGAGGAGGCGGCCCGAGGCGCGACCCGAGGCGCGACCCGAGGCGCGAGAGAAGCGGATGGACGGAGGCATGGGGGCGCGAACGCCCCCCGGCGCCGGCCGGTCTCTGACCGCGCGTGACCACCTCGGGTGTCGCAGGCGACCGCGCCCGGGCCCGGCTGTCGCAGGGGGCGCGCCGGCCCGGCGCGTGGCCCCGGCCCAGGCGGTCAGTCGCTGATGGCGGCGTTGTGGCGCGCGTCCTCGCGCGACGACACCCACAGCTCGTAGCGGGTCAGGTCGAGCTCGGTCGGGAGATCGGCGTCGACGGCGAACGAGCCGTCGGCGGCGGTGACGGTGCGGCCGACGCGGATGGCGCCGCGACCGTCGGCCCCGGCCGGCGACAGCAGCACGTCGACGCGGACCCCGCCGACGGGCGCGCGCGGACCGTCGACGCGGCCCTCCACCCGCAGGGTCTCGCCGCGGTAGCCGACCGCATCGGCCAGGGTGACCGTGACCACCGGCGTGAGCTTCGACGGGTCGGGCGGGCGGGCGTCGGGACCGTGGCCCGGCCCCATGACGTCGTCGTCGTCGTCGTCGTTGGCCGCGGCGGCGCCGGCGCCCGAGCCCGCGCCCGCGCCGCTGCCGTCGCCGAAGAGGTCGTCCCAGTCGCCGCTGGGCGGGCCCTCGCCGGCGGGGCGGCGCGCCTCGTCGAGCTGCGCCTTCGACAGGCCGCGGATGTCGCCCTCGAGCTGGGTGTACCCCTGGTCGTACGCCTCGGGCTTGGCGAACGGATCCTCGGCCCGCGGGCGGTGGATGGTCTTGCCGGCGCCGTTCTGCACCTCCATGCGCAGGGCGGCGCCGCCGAGGTCGATGCGCTGCCAGCCGCGCTCGGGGAACCAGACCTCGACGAAGGCGTGGGCCTCGTTGTGGACCAGCCGGGTCGGGATGCCGAGCGCGTTGGCGGTGATCATGAACACCGACGAGCGGTGCCGGCACACGCCGGCCTGGTTGGCGTACAGGTCCCAGAAGATGTCGCCCGTGGGGTGGGCGATGGTCTTGGCCTCGAAGCCGCGGAAGTAGTAGACGAGCTTGTCGACGGCCACCCCCAGCTCGTCGCGCTCGGACAGGCCGCGATCGTTGAGGGCGCGGCGAGCCATGGTCAGGACCGGCGCCGGCAACACCGGCACGAGGCCCTCGCGCGCGGCCAGGTCACGGACCTTGGCCACGGTGTAGCGCTGGCGGGGCAGGGACGGGGCGAAGTAGCCGGCGTCGGCGTCGGACAGGAACACCAGGCGGTACTGGCCGGCGGCGCTCGCCTCGTCGGAGCGGACGTAGAAGTTGTCGGCCGAGTCCTTGCTGAAGGTGAGCCGCACCGGCGGCTGGGCCTCGTACGACAGGACGCGCATGTCGGGCGCCACCGACGGGATCGCGACGTCCTGGCCGGGGCGGAGCTCGATCATCAGCGAGGCCCAGAAGCGGTCGCGGCTCTGATCGGTCGCGCCGCCGATGGGCAGGTCGGTCAGCGCCCGGCTGCGGATGACCGCGGTGTAGTCGGCGGCCACGCCGTCGAGCGCGCTCATGCGCTTGAACGGCATGACGTCGGGGTTGAAGACGCTGACGTAGTGGAGGGTGCCGTCGCTGCCGGTCTGGTAGTCGGGGCGGGCCTCGGTCTGGCGATCGGTGGAGAAGCCGTCGCGGCCGAAGACCTCCTCGCCGCGGCCCCGCGGCGCCAGCTCGGGCTCGGGCAGGAGCTTGTCGCCGGCGGCGAAGCCGGCCGGGTTCTGCCCGGCCTCGGGGCGGGCCCCGACCAGCGGCCCGCCGGCCTCGTCGCCGCCCGGCGACGGCACGTCCTCGTGCAGCTTGCGCGGCGGCCGCTGGGCCCAGGCGACGGCGGCCAGCCCGGCGGCGACCACGGCCACGGCGATCACGGCGGGGACGGTGCGAGCCACGACCATACCAGGATGCCACCAGGACACCGCCACGCCAGCGCCGGTTCCCTGATAATGGCGGCGCATGCTCCGCGATCGCCAGGCCCGCCGCGCCGCGCTGGTCCTGGCCTGCGCCGCGGGCGGGGCGCAACTGGCGGCGGCCGCCGCCGACGCCTGGTTCCTGGCGGCGATCGGCCCCCGTCACCTGGGCACCGCGCTGGCGGCGTCGAGCCTCCTGGTCGCGCTCACGCTGGCCGTGGTCGGCGCCGTCAGCGATCGCCGCGATCGCCGCCGTACGCTGGTCGCGCTGTGCGCGGCGGCGGCGGTGGTCCTGCCCGCGCTCGACCTCGCCCATCGCCTGGGCGCCGAGGCGGCGGCGGTGGCGTCGATGATCGTCGTCAAGCAGCTCCAGGCCGCGGTCGACCTGGCGTTCTGGGTCGCGATCGCCGAGCGCTTCGACGCCCGCGCCGCGCGCCGCCTGGTGCCGTGGCTGACCGCCGCCGGCGGCGTCGGCGCGGTGGTCGGCGCCGCCCTGGTTGTGCCCCTGGCCCGGCTCGGCGGCGCCAGCCTGGCTCTCGGCGCCGGCGCCGGGCTGATGGCGGTGGCGGCGGTGGGCGCGACGCGGCTCGATCCGGCGCGGCGCCTGGGCGCGGCGCCCTCGCTTGGCGGCAGCATGCGCTGGGGCGGCGGCTGGGATCAGCTCCGGCGCCAGCCGCTGGCCCGCGGCCTCGCGGTGGTGGTCGCGCTGGGCGGCGCCTTCGCGTCGCTCGCCTACTTCGTCCTCGGCGCCGAGGCCGCCAGCCGCTACGCCGACTCGGCGGCGCTCGCCCAGTTCCTGGGCGCGGTGCGCGCGGTGTCGCAGGCCGCGATGCTGATCGTGCAGCTCGCGATCGCGCCCCGCCTGATCGCCCGCGCCGGGGTGGGCGGCGCGCTGGTGGTGGCGCCGCTGGGGGCGGCGCTGTCGGCCGCCGCCAGCGCGCTCCTCGGGGGCCTGCCGGCGGCGACCGCGGTCCAGGCCCAGGCCCGCGTCCTCGACGGCGCGGTGGACGCGCCGGCGCAGAAGCTGGCGCAGAACCTCCTGCCCGCCGAGATCCGCGGCCGGGTCGGCGGCTTCCTCGACGGGGTCGCCAAGCGGGCGGGCGCGGTCGCCGGCGGCCTGGGCGCGACCGCGCTCCTGCCCTGGCCCGAGGCCCTGCGCGGCGCGCTGGTGGCGGTGGCCGCGGCGTGGGCCGCCGGCGCGCTGCTGG
>CAADGB010000087.1 GCA_900696455.1 uncultured delta proteobacterium | reverse complement strand
GCGGCGTGGGCGACGGCGAGCGCGTCGCACAGGAGCGCGCCGATCGCGGCCACCAGCGCCCGCAGCGCCGCCGCCGCCTCGGCCGCGGTCGCCGGGCGCCCCGCCGGCTCCGGCGCCATCATCCGCTCCAGCAGCCGCGACAGCTCGGCGCCGACGGCGGGGCGACGACGCAGGGCCGGGGCGGCGCCGCCGCGCGAGGCGTCGGCGACGATCTTGGCGGTGGGGCCGGTGTACGGCAGGACGCCGGTCGCGAGCTGGTAGAGCGTCGCCCCCACCGAGTACAGGTCGCTGCGGCCGTCGACCGGGTTGCCCAGCGCCTGCTCGGGCGCCATGAACGACGGCGTACCGAGGAGCGCGCCGCTGCGGGTCACCAGCGAGTCGTCGTCCTCGAGGTGGGCGACGCCGAAGTCGGCGAGCAGCAGCCGGCCGTCGTCGGCGAGCATGACGTTGCCGGGCTTGACGTCGCGGTGGATGACCCCGGCGGCGTGGGCGACGGCGAGCGCGTCGCACAGGAGCGCGCCGATCGCCGCCACCAGCTCGGCCAGGAGCGGGCCGCGGGCCTCGCCGACCTCGCGCAGGCTCGCGCCGCGCACCAGCTCCATGACGATGAACGGCGGCGCGCCCGCCTGCGCGCCGACGTCGTAGACCCGCAGGATGTTCGGGTGCTCGAGGACGGCGGCGGCGCGGGCCTCGCGCTGGAAGCGGCGCGTGATCTCCGACTTGCGCGCGAGGTGGGGGAACAGCACCTTGACCGCGACCTCGCGCCGCAGCTCGCCGTCGCGGGCGCGGTAGACCGAGGCCATGCCGCCGGCGCCGAGCTCGTCGCCGAGCTCGTAGCGGCCGAGGCGATCGCCGGGGCCGACGCCGCGGATCGCGCCGGTCGCGCCCGAGGCCCCGGGCTGGGACGGTGGCGCCAGCGCCGCGGCCGACGCCCCTGGACCGGACGGCGGGGTCGCGCCCCCGGACACCGGCTCCGACGCCAGGGTGTCGGCGTGCCCGAGCGCGCGGGCGCGCTCGTCGGCGGGGCCGGGCGCGCCGGCACCGCCGGCACCGCCGGCACCGCCGTCACCGCCATCGCCGGGGCCGCCGGAGGTCAACGCCGACTCAACCGACCGGCCAGGTCACGCACCCGGCGGTGCCGGCGTCCTTGGCCACGCGCATGGCCTGGCCGAGGCGCCGCCCGAGCTGATCGAAGCCCTGCGGCCCCAGGCCGTCGGTGGAGGCCACCGCGATCACCACCGCCAGCTTCTCGCTGTCGGCGGGATCACCGGGGAAGAGCTCGTCGCGCTTGCCCCGGGCCAGCTCGAGCAGGCGGGCGGCCAGGACCGGCGCCTGATCGACCGCGGTCACGGCGATGAAGTCGGAGCCGCCGAGGTGTCCGACGAACGCGCTGCCGGCGGAGGCGACCCGCGCCTCGTCGAGGATGACCCGGGCCAGCGCCCGCACCGCGTCCTCGGAGCGGGCGAAGCCGATCCGGTCCTGGTAGGCGTCGAAGTGGAGGACGTCGATGTGCAGGACCGCCACCGGCCGCCCCGCCTTGAGCAGCTCCTCGAGGTGGGCGTCGATCGCGCGCGAGCCCGGCAGGTCGGTGGTGGGGTTGCGGTCGCGCTCGCGCCGGGTGGCGCGGATCATGGCCCGCACCCGGGCCGAGAACTCGCGCAGGTCGAACGGCTTGGTCATGTAGGCGTCGGCGCCGGCGTCGAGGCCCTCGACCGAGTTGTCGACCGAGGCCAGCGCGGTCAGCATCAGGATGGGCGTGCGCGACCACATGACGTCGGCCTTGAGGCGGCGCGCCACCTCGAGGCCGTCGATGCGCGGCATCATGACGTCGAGGATGAGCAGGTCGGGGTCGTGGGCCCGGACCAGGCGCAGGGCCTCCTCGCCGTCGAACGCGCGCAGGCACAGGAAGCCGGCGTCGCCCAGCGCCATGCTCACCATGTGAGCGATGGCGTCATCGTCCTCGGCCACCACGATCTTCTTGAGCAACATGGCGCGCAGCATGGTGATACCGCCGCCCGGCAACCGGGTCAACCGCCCACCTCGGTCAGAGGAACTCGGCGTGCGTCGGGTGGCCGCGGGCGTGCTACTGCTCACCCCCTGGTGTCCCGAGCCTCCCATGTGAACCTCGCCCCCGCCGTCGAGACCACCGTCCTCGATCACGGCCTGCGGGTCACGACCGTCGCCCTGCCCCACCTCCACACCGCCACCGTGGCCGCCTTCATCAAGGTCGGGTCGCGGTTCGAGAGCCCCGACGCCAACGGCCTGTCGCACTTCACCGAGCACATGCTGTTCCGCGGCACCGAGCGCTACCCGACCTCGCTCGCCGTCAACACCGCGATCGAGCGCCTGGGCTCGACGCTGCACGCCGAGACCGGGCGCGACTACACCCTGTTCTCGATGGGCTTCGAGCCGGCCTGCATCGGCGCCGGCCTCGAGGTCCTGGGCGAGCTCCTGGCCCGGCCCCGCTTCGGCGACATCGAGCTCGAGCGCGCGCTGGTGCTCGAGGAGATCAACGAGGACTACGACGAGGACGACGTCGAGATCAACGCCGACGACATCGCCCGCGGCCTCATGTTCGGCGACCACGCCCTGGGCCAGCGCATCATCGGCCCCCGCGGCAACGTCGAGCGCTTCACCGAGGCCGACGTGCGCGGCCACTTCGCCCGCTTCTACGGCGCCCGCAACATGATCCTGTGCGTGGCCGGCCCGGTCGAGCACGACGCGGTGGTCGAGCTCGCTCGCCGCCACCTCGCCGACCTGCCGCCGGGCGCCGCCGCCGAGCCGGCGCCGGCCCCGCCGGGACCCGACGGGCCGCGGTGGAAGCACGTCCGCGACAGCGGCGCCCAGACCACCCTGGCCATGCTGTTCCGCGGCGTGCCCGAGCTCGACCCCGGCTACCACGCCTTCGTCGGCCTGCTGCGCGCCCTCGACGACGGCATGTCGACCCGCCTCCACTACCAGCTCGCCGACCAGAAGGGCCTGGCCTACTCGATCGGCGCCGGCATCGAGCCCCTGGCCGACGCCGCGCTGTTCGAGATCACCAGCGCCACCGCCAACGCCAAGCTGCCGACGCTGGTGGCGGAGATCCTGGCCCTGGTCGGCGGCCTGCGCGCGCAGCGCATCGACGACGACGAGCTGACCAAGATCCGCACCCGCTACCGCTACGAGACCCTGGCCTCGCTCGACGATCCGGCGGCCATGGCCGGCTGGTTCGGCGGCACCGCCCTCTACTACCCGCCGCCGCCGCTGGCCGAGCGCCTGGCGGCGATGGCGCGGGTCACCGCCGACGACATCGTCGAGAGCGCGCGCCGGGTGCTGACCCCGGACGGGCTGGTGCTGGCCGCGGTCGGCGCCCTGTCCAAGGCCCGGATCGGCGAGCTGCGCGAGGTGGTGGCGACGTGGCGGTGACGGGCCGGGGCGGCCCCGGCCCGGTCGGCGCCGACGGCCGGCGCCGGCGTCGGGAGTGAGGGTCAGCGCCGGCGACGCGCGTCGGGCACGCCGGCGTCGACCGGCGCCGCGGCGTCGATCGCGGCGTCGACCGGCGGCGGCGCCGCCACCCGGGCCAGGACCGTGCGGGTGGCGGTGATGGGGCGACACACCCGCGCGCCGCACAGCCAGAAGCGGACGTCGAGCTCCACGGCGTGGTCGCCGGGCTCGCGGGCGCGCAGGCGGACGTCGAAGCGCGGCGCGTCGGCGGCGGGATCGGCGGCGTCCTTGCGGGCGTAGCGGCGGCGCGGCAGGCCGACGCCGTCGGGCGCGCTCACCGCCACCCGCACCGGCCCGTCGCCCGACACCGTGCGCCCGGCCGCCGGCACGATCGCGACCGAGATCGAGCCGGTGGCGCCGAGCTCGAGCGCGACCTCGTCGACGACGCGCAGCTCGTAGCCCGGCTCGTCGGCGTGGGCCGGGGCGCAGGCGGCGAGCCCGGCGGCGGCGAGCGCGGCGGCGGC
>CAADGB010000086.1 GCA_900696455.1 uncultured delta proteobacterium | reverse complement strand
CCCGGCGCCACCGCCGGCAGGTCGAGCACCTCGCCCGGCTGCTCGAGCGCGATCTCGCGGCGCTGATCCGCCAGGGCGAGGGAGAGAACCTGGAGCTCAAGGCGTCGATCCGCTGGGACTACCGCAACGGCTGCGTCCATCGCGAGCTCGAGCTGCCGATTGTCCGCTCGATCGCCGGCTTCCTGAACGGCGGCGGCGGCACGCTGCTGATCGGCGTCTCCGACGCCGGCGAGGTTCTCGGGATCGAGCACGATCTCGCGACGCTGCGCGGCCGGAGCCACGACGCTTTCGAGCGCCTGATCCTGGATCTCGTGGCGCAGAGGCTCGGCACGGCGTCGTGCGCCTTCGTCCACGTGCTCTTCCAGCGGGTCGGCGACCGCGACGTCTGCCGCGTGACCGTCGAGCCGGCGCCACGCCCGGTCTTCCTGCGCGACGGCCACGGCTCGCACCTCCTGGTGCGCACCGGCAACGCGACACGCGAGCTCGACGCCGAGGAGGCTCTCCGGCACGTTCAGAGCAGCTAGACCGGGACTCGCAAGCGAACGAGGCGACCCGCGGCGGCCGTGGAGGTAAGCTCGTGCGCGGAGCCCCTTCACCTGCCTGGCGGGGCGACTCGTGGAGATCGCAACGTTGACCGAGGCGCGTTCGAGCGACGAGGCGCTGCGGGCACTGATCGCCCGCTGGCGCCAGGACCCCCGCAGCACCTTCCAGTCCTGGTTTCTCTGGGAAGAGCGACTCAAGAACTTCCGCTCCATCCGCCGTGGGCTCGAACTGGTGGTCGCCGAGATCGAAGCGGGCCACTTCGGCAACACCTACAAGGGCTCGTCGCTCGAGATCGTGGTCGGCTCGATCGCCGAGCAGCGCCAGATCTTCAAGGGCGCCGATCACGCCTTCCTCTGGAAGCCCAAGCTGCGGATTCCGGATATCTACGAGGACAGCGACAACCAGCGCGCCTTCGGGCGCTTCCTGCACACCTGCGCGTGTTGCGACGGCGAGCAGCAGGTCGTGGCGGCGATCCGGCAACTCGACGCCCGGCGGATCAAGGGCCTGGGACCGGCAGCGGCGAACCTGCTCTACTTTCTACACCCGGTGCTCGTTCCCCCCTTCAACACGGCCATCGTCAACGGCTACAACGCGATCACCGGCGCCAAGGCCAGGCTCGGCCGCTGGGACGACTTTCTCGCCATGCGGCAGGGGATCCTGGCGCTCAACGAGCGCTTCCGCGATCTGCTCTCGAACGACCTCGGGGCCATCGGCGGCTTCCTCTTCGACGTCGGCAGCGGACGCTATCCGGCGCCGCCACGCGGCGGGGACGCCACCGAGCAGGCCCGATGGGAGGACGAGCTCGCGCGCGTGCGCGAGGAGACCGCGGCACAGGCGAAGGCGATCGAGCGGGCCCGCGAGAGCGACCACACCCACACCGAGGTGCAAGGCTGGCTGCGCGACCTCGGCCTCGCCCTGGGCTTCGAGGTCTGGGTCGCCGCCAACGACCGCAGCCGGGCCTACGGCTCCGGCCGACTGGCGGACGGCTGCCGAACCGAGTTGCCGGCCGTCTTCGCCTCGTCGCCGGCTGCCGAGACCATCCGCCTGATCGACGTCCTCTGGCTCGACCGGACGAGCGGCCGGGCCGAGGCGGCCTTCGAAGTGGAGCACACCACCAGCATCTATTCGGGCATCGTGCGCATGCTCGATCTCGCGCTGGGCCTCGAGCCGGAGCAGCCGGCGGCGGGTGCCTGCTTTCTCGTCGCGCCCGACGAGCGCGAGGAGGAGGTGCGGGCTCAGCTGGCGCGGCCGGCTTTCAATCGCGTCCGCGATCTCGCCCTGTCCTACCTGCCCTACGGCGAGCTGCGCCGGCATCGCGATGCGATCGCTCGCTTCGGCTCGGGTCTGAAGGCCGTGCGAGCCGTAGCCAAGCCGCTGACCTGACGGTCGGCTCCGCCCGGGACCTGCCAGCCGGCGGCGAGCCTCGCGGCATCCGGGATCAGAGCACCTCGCCCTCGTTCATCCCGCCGCAGCCGTCGTGGCGCATCGACCGCGCGCACCCTCCACGGTGGCACGCGTCGCCGGAGAAGCCGTCCGGGTTCGCCGCCGCGAGCCAGGTGCGGGTCGCTTCACGGATCTGCTCCACGCCGAATCCCTTCTCGGTGATCAGCCAGGCGCTCAGTCCCCAGGCCGCCTTGGCCATGTTGCACGGGCAGCAGCAGGTGGCGAGCGGGTTCTCCGCGCAACAGGGCGCGGGAATCGCGGTCAGAGCCTCGACCTTGATTCGCTCCTGCTCGGGAGTGAGGGGGATGCTCCGGAAGTCCTCGATGAACCGAGCCGTCTCCTCTCGGGTTCCGGTGAAGGCCGGCAGGGCGACACCCGCGGCCGCCGCCGGCACGACCTGACCCGATGCCGACCGGCCGATCGCGGCGGTCGTGACGGCGGGACCGTGTCCCGCGTGGGATGGGGACCGCTCGTCGGCCGCGGCGGCCGACGCGTGACCCGCGTGGGGTGCCGACGCGGCGGGTCCTTGCGCGGATCCTTCGCTGCGCGAGCAGCCAGCGAGGGCCAAGCCGAGTCCGAGGGCGACGACGGTGGGAACGATGTGGAATCTCATGGCTCTACTCCTTCGACGTGGTCGAGCCCGGCCCGGTCGCGGCGGTCGCGGTGCGGTCCTGGCTCAGGGTCAACAGGTAGGCGAGGACGGAGTCGATGTCCCGGCCGGTCAGGCGGGCCCCCCACGCCGGCATCTCGAGCGGCGGAGGGGCGCTCGCGGGGTCCATCGGCGCGGCGACGCGCCCGGAGGCGACGAGCTGGTGCGTCGCCAGGTACTGCTTCTTCACGACGGCGTAGAGCGGGATCTCAGGTGCCTGGTCGAGCGCGGTGAGCGGCCCCTGCTCCAGCGCGCGCAGCAGCGACGCCGCGTCGGCCGACGTGAACAGGAAGGTGCGACGGGCGAGGTCCGCCAGCGCCGGAACGGTGGCGTTCATCGCCCCGGGATTGGCGACGCCCCCGGCCGCCCCCTCCCCGTGGCAGGTGACACACCCCTGCCGCCGGAAGATCCAGGCTCCCCGCGTCACCATTCCGGCGTCGTCAGCGGGTGCCTCGGCGCGCCAGTAGTCGCGACCGGGCGTCGCGGGGATCGAAGCCGCGGCGACACCGGGCGACTCGGCGACCTGGACACCGGACGACTCGACCACCTGGACGACACCGCGCATCGCGAAGTGGGCGTCGCCGCAGACCGTCGTGCAGTAGAACGCGAAGACTCCCGCCTCGCGCGGCACGACGACGACCTCCACGGGCCGCCCCGGATAGACCTCGATCGGCGCGACCCCGAGGTCGGGCAGCGCGAAGGCGTGCACGACGTCGGCGCTCGCGAGGCGCAGCCTCACCGGCTCGCCGACGACGAGCACCGGACGCGCAGGCCGGAAGTCGTCGCGCCAGGCGTTGGCCGCCGTCACGCGCTCGTCGGTCCAGATGCCTTGGCGCATCAGGCCGGTGAGCTCCAGCGTCCGGAT
>CAADGB010000085.1 GCA_900696455.1 uncultured delta proteobacterium | reverse complement strand
GGCGCCTGGCGCGCACCACCGCGCCGTGGGCCCGGGCGCTGGCGGCGGTGATCGACGCGCGCCGCGCCGACCTCGCCGGCGCGCCGGCGGCGGAGGCCTGGCGACGCGCCCGGGCCGCGTGCGCCGCCGTCGACCTCCGCGGGCACCCCGCCCTCGTCCGCATCTGGCCGGTGCCGGTCACCACGGCTGGGGCGGGGCCGGCCGGGGCCGGCGGGGCCGCCGCGCCCGCGCCGTCCTCACCCGGCTCCCCGGCATGACGCCGGGGTCCGGGCTGTGGTTCGATGGGCGTCATGGTGGAGCCGCCGGCGGCGGTCCTCGCGGCCGGCGTCGTCATCGATCGCCGCTACGAGATCCTGCGCCCGCTCGGCGCCGGCGGGATGGGCGAGGTCTACGCGGCGCGCCGGCTGGCGATCGGCGACGAGGTGGCGCTCAAGCGGCTGCTCCCCGAGCAGGACTCCCCGGCCAGCCGCCGCCGCTTCGCCACCGAGGCCCAGGCCGCCGCCCACATCCGCCACCCCAACGTGATCCAGGTCTTCGACTACGGCGAGGATCCCCACGCCGGCCCCTACCTGGTGATGGAGAAGCTCGACGGGCCGACGCTGGCCGACGCGCTCGCCGCCGGGCCGCTGCCCCCGGCCCGCGCCGCCTGGCTGTTCGCCGCGATGTGCGCCGCGGTCGAGGCCGGCCACCGCCGCGGCATCGTCCACCGCGACCTCAAGCCGGCCAACGTCATGATCGCCGCGACCGACGACGGCCGCGAGCTGGTCAAGGTCCTCGACTTCGGGCTGGCCGTCGACCTCCGGCTGACCGCGAGCGATCCGACGCCGCCCGGTCAGCTCGTCGGCACGATCGCCTACATGGCTCCGGAGCAGGCCGAGGGGGCGAGCGCGTCGCCGCGCTCCGACGTCTACGCCCTGGGCGTGATCCTCTACGAGATGGTGACCGGCGTCCGCCCGTTCCAGGCCCCGACCCCCGGCGAGCTCCTGCTCGCGATCCACGGCGGCCACTACCGGCCGCCGCACGAGCTGGTCCCCGACCTGCCGCGCGGCCTCGGCGCCGCCATCGCGCGCGCACTCGTCCGGGATCCGGACGAACGACCGGCGTCGCCGGAGCGGGTGGCGCAGCTCGCCGTCGAGGGGCTCGACCTCCGTCCGCCGGCGCCGGCGCCGGCCACCGCCGACGCGGCCGCGACCGCCGCGGCCGCGCCCGCCGGCGCCCTGGACTCCGCCGCCCGCACCGCCCGCACCGCTCGCCCGGGCCGCGACGACACCCCCACCCTGGCCAGCGACGACGACGACGCGGTCCCCGGCTACGGACGCTTCGTCGGCCGGCGCCACGAGCTCGACGCCCTGCGCGCCGCCTACGACGACGCGCTCGCCGGCCGCGCGCCCCTCGTGCTGGTCACCGCCGATCCCGGGCTCGGGGCGTCGCGCCTGGCCGAGCGCTTCGCCGTCGACGCCCGCGAGCGCGGCGCCCTCACCCTGCCCGGCCGCTTCTTCGCGTACGCCGGCAGCCGCCCGCCCCCGCTCGAGACCTTCCTCGCCATGCTCGGCCGCGGCGCCGCCGGCGAGGCCGCGGCCACCCACGCCCGCGCCCGCCTCGATCGCGACGCCACCGGCGCGAGCTGGAACGCGTTCGCCGCCATCGCCGACGCGCTGTCGGGGCAGGCCGCCGGCCGCCCGCTGGTGCTCTTGCTCCACGATCTGCAGTGGGCCAGCCGCGCCGATCTCGAGCTGGTCGACCACCTGCGCCGCAGCCTCGGCCCGCGCGCGCTGCTCACGGTCGCCACCGTCCACACCGGGGCCGGCACCGGCGGTGGCGACGAGCTGACGGCGTGGCGCGCCCGCCAGCGCGACGGGCTCCGCGAGCTGCCGCTGGCTCCGTTCGGGGAGGACGAGGTCGCGGCCTGGCTGGGCGCGGCCTTCCGCGGCATCCGCCTGGGCGCGATCGAGCTGCGCCGGCTGTGGCGCGCGACCGGGGGCAGCCCGCTCGCCCTGGTCGAGGTCGCGCGCCACCTGGTCGCCCGCCGCACCCTGGTCCGCGACGGCGGCGGCTGGCGGGTCGACGGCAACCGCGAGCCGATCGAGCCCCCGGGCAGCGTCGCCGCGATCGTCACCGCGCGCCTGGGCGAGCTCGCGCCGGCGCACCGCGCGCTGCTCGAGGCGGCGGCGGTGATCGGCGACGAGTTCCGGATCGCGACCCTGGCCGCGGTCACCGGCGCCGACGAGCGCGCGATCGATGACGCCGTCGACGCCGGCCTGACGGTCCGGCTCCTCAGCGAGCGCGGCGTGTCGGCCGGCAACGACTGCCGGTTCCGCGACGCCCTCACCCGCCAGGTGACCTACGACGAGCTCGCGCCCCGCGCCCGGCGCCGCCTGCACCGCGAGGTCGCCCAGGCGCTCACCCGGATCTACGGCGATCACGACGACCGCTTCGCCCACGTCTTCGCCTACCACCACCACGCGGTGGGGGCCTGGCGCGAGGCCCTCGGCTTCGGCCTGCGCGCGACCCGCGAGGCGCTGGCCCGCGGCGACTACGCGCAGGCCCAGGCCGCGCTGGGGCACGCCGACGACGCCCACGCCCAGCTCGCCGCCGCCGGCGCGCGCCCCGACGGCGAGGTCTCGGCCCGGCTCGATCATCTGGGCGGCGCGATCGCCACCGCGCTCGGCGAGCTGGAGGGCGGCGCCCGCCGCCTCACCCGCGCCCTGGCCACGGCCGGGCCGGGCCTCGCGGTGGAGGTCCGGACCGAGCTCGCCCGCAACCTCGGCGCGCGCGGCGAGCTGGTGGCCGCGGTGCGCGAGGCCGAGCGGGCGGCGGCCGAGGCCGGCGCGCTGGCCGATCCGGAGCGGGCGCTCGCCGCCCGCGTGCTCCTGGTGAGCCTCGGCGGGCGGGCGGGCCTGGTGCCGCCGGCCTGGCTCGACGCCCTCATCGCCGAGGCCGAGACCGCGCCGCCGGCGCTGCGCGGCCGCGCCCACGGCGCGCGCGGCTGGCGACGCCTCAAGGCCGGCGACTTCGCCGGCGCCGAGGCCGACGCCCGGACCGCGCGCGATCTGGCGCGCGCCGGCGGCGATCTCGAGGGCGAGGTCACCGCGGTCTCGACCCTGGCCGCGACCCGCCAGGAGTCGGGGGACGTCGCCGCCGCCACCGCCGGGTTCGAGGAGTGCGTCGCCATGGCGCGCCGGCTCGGCGATCGCCGGCGCGAGGCGATCTCGCTGGCCAACCTCGGCGAGGCCTGGGTCGAGCGCGGCGAGGCGCGGCGCGCCCACGACCAGTTCCAGGCGGCGCTCCAGATCTTCGTCGACATCGGCGACCGCGCCTGCGAGGGCGACTGCCGCGTCAACGTCGGGCGCGCGCTCCTGGCGCTGGGCCGCGACGACGAGGCGCTGGCGATGCTGCGACGCGCCGCCGAGCTGTGCCTGGCCACCTCCCGCGTCGAGTACGAGGGCCTCGCCCACGTCCTGCTCGGCGAGGCCCACGAGCGGCGCGGCGACCTGGCGACCGCGCGCGCCCACCTGACCCGCGCCGTCGCCCTGTTCGAGCCGAGCGATCTCCACCACCGCTGGCGCGCCGAGCTGGGGCTGGCCCGGATCCTGACCGCGCTGGCCGAGGTCGACGGCGCCCGCCTCCACGCCGACCGCGCCCGCGCGCACCTGATCCGCCTGCGCGAGCGCCTGGCGCCCGGCACCGACCCGCGCGCCCTCGACGCCGCCCTCGCCGAGGCCGTCGGCCTGCTCGGCCCGGCGTAGCGGGCCCACGGCCACGCGCGGTCACCACCCTCGCGGCCGACGACGGCGCGGCGGGCCCCGCCGCGTGCGATAGTCGCGCCGTGCGGCACACCGCCCCGGACAGCCAGTGGAGCGGCGTCGGCGACGACGAGCCGGCCCCGGGCCTGCTCGTGGTGTGGAGCGGCGACGCCCCGGCGCTCCAGCCCTTTCGCCTGCCGCCGGCGGGGCTGGTGCTGGGGCGCGAGCTCCTGGCCGACGGCCGCGACGACCGCATCTCGCGGCTGCACGCGCGGGTCCGCCCCGGCGCCGCCGGCTTCAGCGTGACCGACCTCGGCTCCCGCAACGGCACCCACGTCGCCGGCCGCCAGGTCCACGACGGCGAGGTCGCCGCCGTCGCCGGGGACGTCCTCCGCGCCGGCCGCACGCTCGCGCTGCTGTGCGCCGACATCCGCCCGTTCGAGGGGACCCGGGTCGTCACCGAGGGCGACGCCCTCGCCGGCCCCGCCCTGCAGGTGGCGTGGCGCGCCGCCGAGCGGGCCGCGCGCACCGGCGAGACCCTGCTCCTGACCGGCGAGAGCGGCTCGGGCAAGGAGCTCGCGGCCGCGGCCTTCCACCGCGCCGCGACCCGCGACGGCGCCGCCGCGCCGCTGGTCGCGGTCAACTGCGCCGCCATCCCGGCCACCGTGGCCGAGCGCCTGCTCTTCGGCACCCGCCGCGGCGCCTACTCGGGCGCCGATCGCGACGCCGACGGCTACCTGGCCGCGGCCGACGGCGGCACGCTCTTCCTCGACGAGATCGGCGAGCTCGACCTCGGCGTCCAGGCCAAGCTGCTGCGCGTGCTCGAGACCGGCGAGCTCTTGCCGCTGGGCGCGGCCCGGCCGCAGCCGGTGCGGTTCAAGATCGTGGCCGCGACCCTGCGCGACCTGCGCGGCGAGGTCGCCGCCCGTCGCTTCCGCGACGACCTCTACTACCGGATCGGGCGCCCGGAGCTGACCATCCCGCCCCTGCGCGACCGCCGCGAGGAGATCGGCTACCACGTGGCCAGCGTCGCGGCCGCCGCCGGCGTCGCGGTCCACCCCACCGTGGTCGAGCGGTGCCTGCGCCGGCCGTGGCCGGGCAACGTCCGCGAGCTCCGCCGCGAGGTGCGTCACGCCGCCCTCGCCGCGCGAGAGGACGGCCGGCCCGAGCTGCGCGCCGAGCACCTCGACCCTCGCGCCGGCCAGGCCCTCGACACCGACGCGGTCGCCCCGGCCGGCGCCGAGCGCGACGAGCGCGACGACGCGGAGGCCGGCCGCGGCGCCGCGCCCCTGCCCGACCTCGCCACCGTCGACGCCGCCCTCGCCGCCCACGGCGGCAACGTCTCGGCCGCCGCCCGCGCCCTCGGCCTCCACCGCAACCAGATCCGCCGCCTGCTCGCCAAGCGCCGCCCGGACGGCGCCGACGGCGGCGAGGACGCGGGCGGCGACGCCTGACGACCCTCAGGTGTTGCGCATGTGGTCGGCGAGCCGCGCCATGGTCTCGGCGAGGTGCTCGCGCAGCGCCGCGTCGTCGGTGGTCTCGGCCAGGGCCTGCCGCATGCACGCCATCCACTGATCGCGCTCGCGCTCGCCGATGACGAACGGCAGGTGGCGCGCGCGCAGGCGGGGGTGGCCGAAGCGCGCGACGTAGTGCGGCGGGCCGCCCAGCCAGCCGTCGAGGAACCAGGCCAGCTTGTCGCGCGAGCTGGCCAGGTCGGGCGGGTGCAGGGCGCGCAGCTCGGCGGCGTCGGGCCGGCTGTCCATCAGATCGTAGAACCGATCGACCAGGCGGCGGACGCCCGCCTCGCCGCCGAGGCGCATGAACGGAGACCGCTCGTCGCTCATCCGCGCCACCTTACCCGGCCGGCGGCGCGCCGGCGACCGCGGGCCTGATCGCTCGCGATCACCCGCGATCACGACCGAGGCGGCGACGGCGCGCGCTGACGCGCGGCGCCTGAGCCGAGGCGCAGCCGAGGCGATCTGCTCCGACTCAGGTCGGCACCGGCGTCCTCGCCGGGACCGACCGATCGACCAGAGCGTGTGATTCCTGCACACGCTCCGCGCGGCGACCGATCGGCGACAGGCGATGTCAGGTCCGCGGCCGCGGCCGCCGTGGTCTGTTCGCCGGCGATGCCCGACGTGACCGAGGCGCCGGCGGCGCCCGCCGAGTTCCGCTACCACGACCGCCTCGACCGGCGCTGGCCGCGCCTGGTCCGCCGCGCCAGCCGGGCGGTGCTCGGCTTCGATCCGGCGCCGCCCGACGACGTCGTCCGCACGTTCGCCGCGATGTACTACGACGCCGACCCGCTGGCCGAGGCCTTCGTCGAGGAGGTCTACCTGCGCCGCGGCATGGCGGCCGGCCGCGCGATGCTCGAGCAGGCGCTGGCCGGCGGCGTGGCCTCGGTCCCCGACCCGCCGCCGTCGCTGGTCGCGCTGTTCGCGGATCTGGAGCGCGACCCGCCCTGGGTCGACCCGGCGCGGGTCGAGCGCGGCGCCCGCGCCTTCCGCCGCTTCGGCCCGGCGGTGTTCCGCTTCGCCGGCACGATCACGCTGGCCGCCTACACCGAGAGCTCGGTGGCCAAGCCGCTGGCCCTCACGGGCGCCTACGCCGGCGGCAGCACCCGCCACCGCTTCCTCGAGACCGCCGCGTTCTGGATCGCCGTCTCCGAGCCCGGCGGCCTGGCCGCGGGCGCGCCCGGTCGCGCCTCGGCCCTGCGCGTGCGCATCATGCACGTGTTCGTGCGCCGGCGCCTGCTCGACCACCCCGAGTGGGATCGCGCGGCGTGGGGCGTGCCCATCAGCCAGGCCGACGCGCTGCTCACGCTCATGGGCGGCAGCGTCGCCCCCGGCCTCGGCCTGCGCGCGATGGGCTTCCGGCCGTCGACCGACGACATCGAGGCCATGATGCACTTCTGGCGCTACGTCGGGCACCTGATGGGCGTGCGGCCGCGCTGGTACCCGACCACCGTCCGCGAGGGCCTGCAGCTCGCGTTCGTCGCCGCGCTCAAGGGCGCCGGCACCGCGGGCGAGGACGGCGTGCGCCTGTGCCAGTCGTACGCCCGCGCGTTCGAGCCGGCCGGCAACGGCGGCCCCGCCCGCGGCCGCGCCCGGCGCGCGTCGGCGCTCGCGCGCCTGCGCGCCGAGGCCAGCCACCGCGTCCACCTCGGCTACACCCGCTTCTTCCTGCCGCCGTCGGTCCATCGCCACAACCGCCTGCCGGCGGCCGGACCGTGGGCGCTCGTCCCGCTCGCGGCGTTCCCGCTGGTCTTCACCGCCGAGACCTTGCGCCGCGCGATCCCCGCGCTCGAGGTCGTCGCCGATCGGGTGGCGCGCTGGCGCCGCGATCGCTGGCTGGCCCACCACACCGGCGGCCGCCGGGCCGAGTACCGGCCGGTCGAGCAGTTCACCCGCTGAGGCGCGCGGGGCGGCTCGTCAGCGCAGGCGGTGCAGCCCGGGCTCGCGGCCGGGCAGCGCCTTGAGGCGCGGATCGCCGGCGCAGTCGCCGCCCGGGCACCCGGGTCCGTGATCGTGGACGGCGGCGCCGTCGTGGGCCGCGGCCGCGTCGCCCACCTGAGCGTCGTCGTCGACGAGGCTGCTCACGCGCTTGAGGCTGATGTGCGCGTGGTGGTGGTGGTGGTAGTACCAGCCCTGGCCGGTGTTGGTGGTCTCGTAGGCGAGCACGATGTTGTTGCACGCGCCGGCCTCGATCCAGCCGTTCGCGCACAGCGTGTTCAACGCCGACAGGAGCAGGGGGCCGGCCTGACCGTCGACGCCGATGACGCGGGTGCGGGTGCTCTCGAACACCGCGCCCAGGAACAGCGCGGTGCGCCAGACGTCGAGCGTGGTCGGCGCCGACACGCAGTGGTACTGATCGCTGCCCCCGCTGGTGTGGGCGCAGATCGGCCGCAGGCGGTTGTTGGCGGTCCCGCTCTGGTAGTACGCGAGGTCGATGTCGTAGCCGCTGGTGTGGGTGTTGGCGGGGTGGCCGGGCGAGCCGATCGACGTGCCGGGGATGGCGCCGTTGGCCTCGCTCATGTCGCCCAGGCCCAGCGCGCCGCCGTTGCCGGCGGTCCACGCCGCCGCCTTGCACGCCACCTTCGAGGTCGCGTAGCCGACCAGCATCATCAGATCGCGACGCAGGTAGCTGCGATACTGGTTGGTCGTGGTCTCGCCGTTGATGGGGTAGTCGTCCCAGGCCGTGTTCGTGCGCGGCGAGAACGTGACCAGGTCGCCGCAGGTGGTGCCGGTGCAGTCGCGCGCCGGCAGCCCGGTGCAGCTCGGCCCCGGCCCCGGCCCGGGGCCGCCGCTCATCTGCTCGACGCAGGAGCCGCCGACGCAGACCTGGCCCGACGGGCACGACGTCGGCGTGCACGAGCACGCGCTACCGCAGGTCGGATCGCAGTCGGAGGCCGCGGTGGGTACGCACGAGCCGTCGCTGTCGCAGGTGCCGGCGCAGGTGTGCGCCGAGCAGTCGGGCCAGCACAGCGGCCCGACGTCGGAGCCCGACAGGCTCCAGCAGCGCGAGCCGGCCGGACAGCCCTGCTGGGCGCCGCCCGACGGACACGCGCCGGTCGCGCGCACCATGCACACGCCGTAGACGCAGACCCCGGGCTGGCCGCCGTCGGACGCGCAGTCGGCGTCGCACGAGCATGCGCCCCCGGGCCCGACCGTCGCCGGCGGCGCGTCGGGCCGCGCGTCCGGCGAGCCGGGCGCGGCGTCGGGCGACGAGGTCTGGCGAGCGTCGATCTCGAGGGCCGCGTCGGGGTCGTCGTCGTCGTCATCGCCGGCCGCCGGGCCGGACGGGCCGAACTGGCAGGCGGCCAGCGCCAGGCCACAGAGCAGGCCGAGCCACAGGTACACGGAGAGACAGGTCTGCTTGATCACGTCGTCGCCCTCGGAGATGCGGGTGTCCAGATGTGGGTCGGACGCGTACACCCGCCCTGAGGTCCCGTCAACGGTGTTCTTCGGGGGACGGCCGGGCCTGGCCGTCACCTGGCGGGTACGGTCGGGCGTGCCCGGACGCGCGCGCATCCTCTATCTCCACGGCTTCGCCTCCGGTCCCGGCTCGAAGAAGGGCGTGGCGGTGGCCGAGCGCCTGATCGCCGCCGGGTACGCCGTCGAGCGCCTCGACCTGCGGGTGCCCTCGCTCGAGCGGCTCGACTTCGCCGCCATGCTGGCGCGCACGCGCGAGGCGATCGAGCGCGCCGGCGGTCCGGTCGTGGTGATCGGCTCGAGCCTGGGCGGGCTGGTCGCCGCGCGGGTGGCCGAGGGCGAGCCCCGCGTCGAGAAGCTGGTGCTGCTGGCGCCGGCCTTTCGTTTCGGCGCCCGCTGGCGCGAGCGCCTGGGCGAGGACGGCTGGGCGCGCTGGATGACCGACGGCTGGCTGGAGGTCCACGATCACGCCACCGGCGGCACCGCCCGCGTCCACGCCGACTTCGCCCGCGGCGTCGAGGCGCTCGACCACGGCCTGCCCGCGCTCGCGGTGCCGACGCTCATCCTGCACGGCGTGGGCGACGACGTCGTCCCGGTCGCGGTCTCGCGCGAGGCGGCCGCCGGCAACCCGCGGGTCCGGCTGCTCGAGCTCGACGACGACCACGCGCTCCTGGCCACGCTGCCGTCGATCCTCGACGAGATCGAGGCCTTCGTCGAACCGCGCGTGTGATCTCGCCGACACGCGCCGAGCGCCGCGGCGCCCCGGGGCGGCGCCGGCGTCGTCGCCGGCCGAATCCCCGGCGCCGGCGCCCGCGGCGGTGGTATCCTCCGCGAGCTTGAGGGGTCTGCCTTCCACCGTCCTCCTGGTGGCGACGTGCGCGCTCGGCGCATGCGCCAACGCCGAGCTCACCCCCGACGCGGGTGAGGTCGACGCGCCCCCGGTCGACGCCGCGCCGCCGGTCGACGCCCCGACCGACGCCATGGTCGGCGCCGGCTTCTTCCTGGACGACGTCGCCGCCGACTTCGCCGGCGGCCAGCTCGACCAGGCGGTGATCGAGACCTGGGGCGCGATCGCGCCCCGCGCCTACTACACCGGCGGCCTGCGCGTCCGGGGTTCGGACACCGGGATCTTCACCGACGCCGTCGCCGCCACCTGGGCCCAGGTCGAGGCCATGCCCTTCACCGGGGTGACCGCGCCGGCCCGCACCCTGAGCCCGGCCTGGGGCGCCGCCGTCCCCGCCGGCGTCGGGCTCACCAGCGGCGACGACCTGACCCTGGCCTACGACGGCGAGCTCTACCTCGAGGCCGGGGCCTGGACCTTCCACCTCCTCGCCGACGACCGCGCCTTCCTCGAGCTGGCGCCGCCGGGCGGCGCCTTCAGCCGCGTGGTCTCGGCCACCCACCCGACCGAGGCCAGCGGCACCTTCGTCGCCACCGCCGCCGGCTGGCACCCCGTCCGCATCGCCCACTGCGAGCAGACCGGCTCGGCGCTGCTCCGCGTCGAGCTCAGCGGGCCGGGGCTGACCCGGCAGGCGGTGCCGCGTCACCGCCTGCGCTTCGCCACCGGCGACCTGTTCGGCCTGGTGGTGGCCGGCTTCGACGACAGCCGGCTGCTCGGCGGCCACCAGGCGTCGATCGATCGCACCACGCCCGCCGGCGCCGCCTGGGGCAGCGGCTACCCCGCCGATCTCGGCCTCGCCGACGGCGAGCACTTCTCGGTGCGGTGGTCGGGGCAGCTCCGCGTCGACGTCGGCGGCGACTTCGTCTTCCGCTACGCCAGCGCCCAGGGCCAGCGGCTGTGGATCGACGGCGTCCGCGTCATCGACCTCCTCGACGACGCCAGCCACGACACCACGACCGCGCCCATCACGCTCGATCCGGGCTGGCACGCCCTGGTGGTCGACCACAGCGCCAGCACCGGTGACGCCTCGGCCCAGCTCGGCGTGGCCTCGGGGCCGGAGCTGGTGGGCGCCACGCTCCTGCCCGGCCGGCTGCGCCCGGTCGAGGCGCGCAGCGCCCGCTACGAGACCGGCGTCGATCGGACCGACCGCGCCATCCCCGACCTCGGCCAGGCCGAGTCGACGATCGTCATCGACGCCCCGCCCGGCGCCAAGACCCGCGGCGTCGACGTGAGCTGGACCTTCGATCACGGCTACCGCGGCGACCTCGAGATCCACCTGATCGCGCCCGACGGCACCGCGACCCTGGTGCGAGATCACGTCGGCGGCGCCGCCTCCGGCACCGTCACCGAGCGCGTCCACGTCACCGCGCTCGACGAGACCACGGCCAGCGGCACCTGGCGCCTGCGCGTGCGCGACACGATCTCGCTCGACACCGGCACCCTCCGCGACTTCCAGCTCACCGTCCACCACCAGGGCGGCCGGCCGCCGATCGCGCCCGCCGCCAGCTACACCTCCCCGATCAAGGACCTGGGCGAGCTCATCACCTCGTACCAGTCGTTCGCGTGGAGCGCGCGGCTGGGCGCCGGCGCCGCCGTCCGCCTCCGCGTCCGCAGCGGCGACACCAGCGACGACCTCCTGGCGGCGCCGTGGTCGTCGCCGCTGGTCGACCCCGGCGCCGGTCCGCCGCCGGTGCCGGCCCGCCGCTACTTCCAGTACCGCATCGAGCTCGACAGCGACGGCGATGGGTCGGCCATCGTCGACTGGGTCCGCCTCGACACCCGGAGAGAGATCCCATGATCCCGCGCCCGATCGTCATCGCCGCGGTCCTCGCGGTGGCGGCCCCGGCCTCCGCCGCCTCCATCTCAGGCACGATCACGGCGCAGGCCGGCGGCGCGCCCGTCGCCGGCGCCGAGGTCCGGATCTGGACCCAGGGCCCCAAGGGCTGGGTCATCCACCAGACCGTCGCCGCCAGCGCGACCGGCACCTACGCGTTCACGGTCGCCGCCGGCAGCTACAAGGTCGACGCCCGGGGCCCGGCCGGCAGCGGCGCCAACTACGGTGACCGCTGGCTCGACATCGTGCCGCCGGTCAGCGGCGGGTACATCGGCGAGGACGCCGACGTCCTCGTGCTCAACGCCGCCACCGTCCTCACCGGCGCCAACATCGCCCTCGAGATCCTGGGCGGCGCCGACGGCACGGTCTACCGCCCCGGCCCGGTCGAGGCCGCCAGCATGTGGGTGCGCATGGAGCGGCGGAGCGGGCCCCGCATCCACCACAACGACTTCACCAAGGCCCTGCCCGCCGGCCTGGTCTCGATGCGCGGCATGGTCCCGGCCACCGACTACCAGATCATGGTCTACGACCCGAGCGGGCAGCGCGACACCCTGCTCGCGCCCGGTCCCTACGCGATCGTCTCGAACGCCGTCGGCGCCCTGCCCAACCTCACGATGGTCAACACGCCGGCCGACCCCAACGAGGGCAACAACACCGCGAACTGCGGCGCCGCCAGCATCAACATGGCCAACCTGCGCATGACGCCGTCGGTGCCGTGGTCGAGCGCCGGCGCCCGCATCGCGCCGCTGGGCGACGTCGACTGGTACTGCTTCACCGCCGTCGACGGTGATCGCATGTTCATGACCGCCACCACCGAGCTCACGTTCGCCGGCGCCACCCGCCGCCACCCGTGGACCGACCCGATGGTCTCGCTGTGGCGCGGGGCGCGGGTCACGCGCCTGGTCGAGAACGACGACGGCGGCGGCGGCTACGACGCCCGGATCGACACCGGGCCGCTCACCGCCGGCTGTCACTGCGTCGCGGTCACCACCTTCGGCGACGCCAGCTACGTCGGCAGCGGCCAGACCTCGACCGGCGCCTACCAGCTCCGCGTGACCATGGGCAACCGGCCGCCGGTGCCGTCGATCCGCAAGGGCACGACCGAGGTGCCGCCGGCGCCGGCCACCTTCTCGATCGACGAGGGCGACACCCTGAACCTGACCCTGTCGTACGTCGACGCCGACGGCGACGTCCCGACCAAGGCGTTCGTCCACCTCGACGCCGGCGGCGCGCCGGTGACCACCGGCACCGTCACCCTGGGCGCCACCTCCGGCACCTACGTCTGGCAGGCGCCCGCCGACGCCGCCGCCGGCAGCCCGTACACCCTGCGGCTCGACGCCGGCGACAGCGAGTTCGACCTGAGCAAGACCGTCATCCTGGTGGTCAACGCCGTCGACATGGCGCCGCCGGCGCCGACCCTGGTCGCGCCCATCGGCGGCGCGGTGGTCTCGTCGGGCGCCCCCACCCTGAGCTGGCAGAACGTGACCGACCCCGACGGCGACGCGGTCACCTACGACCTCGAGCGGTACGCCGGCGACACCGGCGGCCTGCCGGTCCAGACCGCGACCGCGATCGCCGCCGCCGCGGGCGCGACGACCACGTTCGTGCCGTCGACGATCGCCGAGAACACGCGGGTGTGGTGGCGCGTGCGCGCCCGCGGCGGCGCCGCGCTCAGCCCGTGGTCGGAGTACGGCGCGTTCCTGGTCGACACCGCCAACGACCCGCCCGAGGTGCCGATCCTGGTCAAGCCCGCCGAGGGCGAGCTCCTGGCCATGCGCCGGCCGGGCCTGTCGGTGCTCAACGTCACGGATCCCGAGGACGACGCCATCGGCTACGTCTTCGCGATCGCCCGCGACGGCAACTTCACCGACGTGGTCTGGACCAGCGATCCGGTGCCCGCGAACCTGGTGTCGGCGACGACCATGACCAGCGCCGGCGTCGACCTGGCCTGGGGCGGCAGCTACTTCGCTCGCGCCCGGGCCCGCGACGCCCGCGGCGGCGAGAGCGAGTGGAGCGACGCCCGCCGCTTCCGCCTCAAGCAGAACGCGCCGCCGGGCACGCCGGCGTGGGACGGGGCGTGCGTGGCCACCACCTACGACCAGGCGCCGCCGACCGCGATCGTCGTCCGCAACGTCGACGACCCCGAGGGCGAGCAGGTCACGTTCGAGCTCGAGCTGTTCCGCTTCGACGACGACCCCACGACCAGCTTCCCGGTCTACACCGCGAGCGCGGTCATGGAGCTCGCCGGGACGGTCACCCCGATCCCGGTCGATCTGTCGGGGCTGGCCAACGGTCGCTACCGCTACCGGGTGCGCGCGTTCGACGGCACCGACGCCTCCGACACCATCGAGTGCGAGCGGACCCTCGACCTGACCGAGGGCGAGCCGGCCGGCGGCTGCTGTCAGACCGGCGGCGCGCCGCGGGCGCCGCTCGCGACCGCGCTCCTGGTCGCGCTGACCGGCCTCGGCCTCGCCGCCGCCGGCCGCCGCCGCCGCCGCCGCGTGACCGCCGGCCGCTGACCGGCCCGACCTGCGACGGGCCGCGACGACCGCGCCGGTCGCGTCAGCGCCCGACCATGGTCTCGGGGCGCAGGAGCTCGTCGAGCTCGGCCTCGGACAGGACGCCGAGCGCCCGCGCCGCGGCGCGCAGGGTCAGGCCGTGGGCGTGGGCGTGGTGGGCGACGCGGGCGGCGGCGTCGTAGCCCAGCCGCGGCGCCAGGGCGGTGACCAGCATCAGCGAGCGCTCGACCAGCTCGGCGGTGCGCGCCTCGTCGACCGCCAGGCCCTCGACGCAGCGGGCGCGGAAGCTGTCGCAGGCGTCGGCGAGCAGGGTCGCCGACTCCAGGGCGGCGGCGGCGATCAGCGGCTTGAAGGCGTTGAGCTCGAGGTGGCCCTGCAGACCGCCCACCGCGATCGCGTGATCGTTGCCGAGCACCCGCGCGCACACCATGGTCAGGGCCTCGACCTGGGTCGGGTTGACCTTGCCCGGCATGATCGAGCTACCGGGCTCGTTGGCGGGCAGGACCAGCTCGGCCAGGCCGGCCCGCGGCCCCGAGCCGAGCAGCCGGACGTCGTTGCCGATCTTGGTCAGCGCGACCGCGGCCCCGCGCAGCGCGCCCGAGACCGCGACCAGCTCGTCGTGAGCCGCCAGCGCGGCGAACCGGTTGGGGGCGGCGGTGAACGCCCGCCCGAGGTCGGCGCCCAGCGCGGCGATCGCGGCCTCGGCGAAGCCCGCCGGCGCGTTGAGGCCGGTGCCGGTGGCGGTGCCGCCCAGGGCCAGCGCCCGCACCCGGGGCAGGCAGCCCTCGATCGCCGCCGCCGCCGCCGCCACCTGGGCCGCCCAGCCCGACGCCTCCTGGCCGGCGGTGAGCGGCGTGGCGTCCATGAGGTGGGTGCGGCCGACCTTGACCACGGCGGCCCACGCCCGCGCCTTGTCGTCGAGCGCGGCCGCCAGCGCCCGCAGGGCGGGCACGGTCCGATCCTCGAGCGCGATCGTCATCGCCACGTGCATGGCCGTCGGGAAGACGTCGTTCGACGACTGGCCGAGGTTGACGTGGTCGTTGGGATGGACCGGCGCCCGGCCGCCGCGCCCGGCGCCGAGCAGCTCGTTGGCGCGCCCGGCCACCACCTCGTTGACGTTCATGTGGGTCTGGGTGCCCGAGCCGGTCTGCCAGATCCCGAGCGGGAAGTGATCGTCGAGGGCGCCGGCGGCGACCTCGCCGGCGGCGGCGGCGATGGCCGCGGCCAGCTCGGTCGGGAGGCGGCCGGCGTCGCCGTGGACCCGCGCCGCCGCGCGCTTGATCGCGCCCAGGGCGCGGACGAGCGCGATGGGCATGCGGCCGTCGCCGATGGGGAAGTTGGCCAGCGCGCGCTGGGTCTGCGCGCCCCAGTAGCGATCGGCGGGGACCTCGATCGGCCCCAGGCTGTCGGTCTCGGTGCGCGTCGCCATCAGGCGACGGTAGCAGCGCCGAGGCGCGGCCGCGACGCCGAGGCCGCGACGCCGAGGCGCCGAGGCTCAGCGCGGGTAGGTCCCGGTCGGCCCGTCGTCGAGGGTGTCGTCGTCGTCGTCGCCGGGGGCGCCGGCCGCCCCGGCGGCGACCGGCTCGAGGTCGAGCAGGTAGGCGATGAGCGAGAGGTCGAGGTCGCTGGGCTGGCCCTGGACGGTCACCCGCGACCGCAGCTCGCTGCCCGCGGCCAGCGCCTCCGGCCGCGGCGGGCCGCGCTCGATCACGGCCTGGTCGAGATCGAGCTCGGCGTCGGCGTCGGCGATGTCGTCGAGCTCGATCGCCACCACGCTGCCGGGCGGCAGGGGGCGGTCACCAGACGATGACCGGGACATCGCCGGCGATCGTAGCCAGGTCCGCGGGCCGGACGCCAGCCCGATCGACCCGGAAGCCGGGGCCGCCGCCCGCGCGCGATCGGAGGTCTTCGCGGTGGGTCAGTCACGCAGGTAGTGGCAGGTGTACCCGTCGGGGTACCGCTGCAGGTAGTCCTGGTGATAGTCCTCGGCGGGCGTGAAGGTGCTGGCGGGCTCGAGGGTGGTGACGAGCGGCCGCCGCCACGTGCCGCTGGCGTCGACGCGGGCGATGACCTCGGCCGCGACCCGGCGCTGGGCGTCGCTCTGGGCGAAGATCGCCGAGCGGTACTGGCTGCCGACGTCGTTGCCCTGGCGATCGACCGTGGTCGGGTCGTGCATGCGGAAGAACCAGCGCTCGAGCAGCTCCTCGAACGAGATCACCGATGGATCGAACACCACGCGCACGCTCTCGGCGTGGCCGGTGCGGCCGGTCTTGACCTGCTCGTAGGTCGGGCGTTCGGTGTGGCCGCCGGCGTAGCCGACCTCGGTCTCGATCACGCCGGCGACGCCGCGCAGGAGCTCCTCCATGCCCCAGAAGCAGCCCCCGGCCAGCACCGCGGTCTCGAGGGTCGTGGCGCAGCCCGGCGCCTCGTCGGCGAGCGCGCAGGCGGCGGCGGCGGTCGCCGGCACCGGCGCGGCCGGCCCGCGCAAGGCCGCGGCGTGGACGCCATACCCCTGCGCCTCGAGCTCGGCGGCCGGCACGAAGCGCAGGGCGGCCGAGTTGATGCAGTAGCGGCGGCCGGCCGGCGGCGGTCCGTCGTCGAAGACGTGGCCGAGGTGCGAGTCGCCGGCTCGCGACCGGACCTCGGTGCGCACCATGCCGTGGCTGTCGTCGACGTGCTCGACGACGCGCCCGGGCTCGACCGGGCGCGTGAAGCTGGGCCAGCCGGTGCCGGAGTCGAACTTGTCGCGCGAGCTGAACAGCGGCTCGCCGGTGACGACGTCGACGTAGAGCCCGTCGGCGTGGTGATCCCAGTAGGCGTTGGCGAACGGCGGCTCGGTGGCGTCGCGCTGGGTCACCAGGTACTGCATGCGGGTCAGGGTGCGGGCCAGCTCCTCGTCGGAGGGCTTGCGGTAGGTCGGGTCGGTCACGGCGAGCTCCTGGGGGTGGGCCCCGGGGCGCGGCGCCCGCTCCGCCCGCTCGCCCCCACAGGCGAGGGCGACGAGCGCGAGCAGGACCGGCCCGGCGGCACGCATCATCCCAGGATGATGGCCGCCGGCGCGCCGTCTGGCGAGCGACCACGCGCCGCCCCGGAGCCGGGCGGCTACAGCCGCGGCGCCGGGCGGCGGGGCGGCTGCGGCGCGCAGGTGTGCGAGTTGCTGGTCCGGCTGCAGTCGTTGCACAGCGGCACCCCGCACAGGGGGCACTCGCACGCGACCTGTCGTCGACATCCATCGACACAGCAGCGCCGGGACTGCTCGCTGACTGCAGACACCTGCGGTCATCGTACCGCGATCCGCGGCCCGCGGGAACGCCTCGGTCGGACCTGCGCCCAGCCCGGCCGCGGCGGGCTCGGCGGGCTCGGCGGACGCCCCCGGAAGCCGAGAACTTCTCGGCCGCCGGGACGTCCTGTCCGGACATGAGGACGACCCTCGTGGTGGCCGCCGTGGCCGCGTCCGTGGTCGCGACCGCGGGGACCCAGCGCCCCGCCGCCGCGTGCGCCAAGCGCCACCAGACCGTGTTCGAGCTGTTCGACCTCGCCACCACCGTCGGGGTCATGCGCGTCGACAAGGCGCCCGGCCGGCGCGCGGCCGGGCCGGTCGAGCTCACGATCCGGACCCCGCTCAAGGGCCGACGGGGACGGGTGGTGGCGCGCGAGACCAACACCTCGTGCCGGACCGGCTTCCGCGCCGGTCGGACCGCCCTGGTCTTCCTCGACCGTGACGGCCGGGCCACCGGCCACTTCGACGGCTACCGCGAGCGGCCATCGGCGGCGATGCTGTCGTCGCTGCAGGCGTGGCGCCAGGCGGCGACCGATCGCGACCGCGGCGCGGTGCTGGTGGCGGCCATCACCGGCAGCGACCGGGCGCTGGCCACCGACGCCGCCGGCTACCTCGTCGACGAGCCCGCGATCCTGGCCGCGCTCGATCCGGCGGCGGTGGCGGCCCTGAGCCAGCTCCCCGGGCACCTGCCCGGCGCGCAGGTCGAGCTGGTGCTGGCGCGGCTGCGCGGCCAGGCCTGGAAGGACCTCGTCGCCGACGGCGGCCTGCCGGCGCGCGGGCCGGTCGCGGCGCTGGCCGCCCACGACCTGGACGCCCTGACCACGACCGCCGCGCTCGCCGACGTGATCGCCACCGAGCCGGGCGAGCGCGCGCCGCGCCGCATCGCCGCGATGGAGCGGTGCGAGCGCCTCCACGGCCGGCGCCTCGCGCGCTTCTCGCGCTACGGCCACGGCGCCAGCCCCTCGTACTGGACCACCCTCGCCGCCGCCTGCCGGACCGGCGCGCCGGCGCCGTGACCCGACGCGACCGCACCGCCGCCCGCGATCCCGGCGCCTCGATCGCGATCATCGCTCGAGCTGCCCCCGCTGCCGGCGAGCTGCCCGAAGGGCCCGCGAATGGGGAGGGCGAGCGATGATCGCGGTCGAGGCGCCCGGCTGGCGAGGCGACGGCGAGGACCGGAGGGGAGCATCCTCGCCGGATGTGACCCGAGGACCGGAACCGGCAACGAAGCCAGCAGGGATGGATCGGCCGCGACAGCGATTGAGTTCCCCATTCGCGGGCCCTAGGATGCGGTGCTGCCCCGCCGTCGTGGGGGCAAGGAAGTCCCTCCCGTCATGGCCCGCCGCGCCGGCATCTCGCTCGGCACCAAGATCGTCCTCGGTACCGTCCTCCTGATCGCGATCGCGGTCGGCTCGAGCGCCTGGTACAGCCTGTCGACGCTCGACGAGCTGGCCCGCGACGCCGGCGAGGCCCGCCGCGCCGACCTCGAGCAGGCGCTCGACCGCGAGGCCGAGCTGCTCACCCGCAGCGCCGCGGCCAGCGCGGCGTCGCTGCTCGGCACCAGCGACTACACCCGGCTCGAGGAGACGGCGCGCCGGCTCGCGGTCGAGAACCGCAACGTGGTGTGGCTGGCGCTGCTCGAGACCAGCGGCGCGGTGGTCGCCGCCAGCGAGGGCGCGCCGATGCGCCGGGGCGATCGCCTCGACGACGCGCTGGCGGCCGAGCTGACGGCGGCGACGGGCGGCCAGGTCGTGGCCATGACCGATCCCACCGACCCGGCCCGGCGCCTGCTCGGCGCGCCGGTCGCCCTCGCCGGGACCAGCGGCGAGGTGCGGGTGGGCACGGTGCGGCTGGCCTTCGACATCTCGGCCCTCGAGCGGGCCAAGCAGGAGGCCATCGCCCGGGGCCGGGCGCGCGCGCGCGCCTCCGCCCGGCGCCAGCTCCTGTTCGCCGGCGCCCTGCTCGTGGTCGCGATCGCGCTCGGGGCCTGGCAGGCGGTGCGCATCTCGCGGCCGCTGCGCGCGCTGTCCGAGCAGGCGCGCCACATCGCCGGCGGCGACTTCGGCCGGCGGGTCGCGGTCCACCGCAACGACGAGGTCGGCGAGCTGAGCGAGAGCTTCAACACCATGGCCGAGAGCCTGGGCCTCCTGGTCGAGGAGATCGGCCGCAAGGCCGGGCTCGAGCGCGAGGTCGAGGTCGCGCGCAGCATCCAGGGCCTGATGACGCCGCCGCCGGTGCTGGTGTCCCTCGGCGACCTCCACCTCATCGGCCACTGCGAGATGGCCTCGGCCTGCGGCGGCGACTGGTGGAGCTACCAGCAGCTCGGCGACGGCCGGGTGATGGTCGTGGTCGGCGACGTGACCGGCCACGGCATGCCGAGCGCGATGATCGCCGCCACCGCCCGCGGCGCGGTCGAGGCGCTCGCGGTGGTGGCCCAGGACCGCCTGACCCCCACCCTGGTCCTCGAGGCCATCGACCGCGCGATCCGCGACGTCGGCGATCGCCACCTGCTCATGACCTGCTTCGCGATGATCGTCGCGCCCGACGGCGGGCTGGTCTTCGCCAACGCCGGCCACACCTTCCCCTACGTCCTCGGCGACGCCCGCGGGCCGGCGCCCGGCATCGAGGTCCTGCCGGTGCGCTCGAACCCGCTGGGCTCGCCGCGCACCCACATCGCCGACGGCTCGTACCAGCTCGGCCACGGCGACTTCATGGTGCTGACGTCGGATGGGCTCGCCGATCGCATCTCGCGCCAGGGCACCCGCTTCGGCGAGCGGCGCCTCCGCCACACGCTGCTCGACGAGGTCGCCGCCGGGACCCACGACGCCCGCACCCTGAGCGACCGCGTCGTGCGCGAGGTCAACGCCTTCGGCGGCGACCACCCGATCGACGACGACATCACGCTGGTGGTCGTGCACTACACCGGCGCCGCCACCGCCCACCGGCCGCGGGCGCGCCGCACCACCCGCACCGCCGTCGGCCGCGGCGCGGCCTGATCGCCCCTACTGCCGGGCCAGCTCGCCGACGCTGGGCGGCGGGCTCACCACCGCGCCGGTCGTGCTGGGCGGCGCCACGCTGTTGATGCGGACGAGGCCGCCGCCGCCGCCGCCGCCGCCGGTGCCGTCGGCGCCGCCCATGCCGGCGGTCGCGATCTGGTTGCCGTCGGTGCCGATGCCGCCCAGGCCGCCGCGGCCGTCGTTGCCGCCGGAGCCGGTGCCGGCGCCGCCCGAGGCGCGCATCGCCGCCCGCGCCCCGTTCTCGCCGCGGTTGGCCTCGCGGCCGCTGCCCCCGCCGCCGCCGTTGGCGGTGACGCGCGCGCCGCTGGCCACCTCGACCCGCGGCGCCTCGAGCAAGAAGGCGCCGCCGCTGCCGCCGCCGCCGCCGCCGTAGTCGGCGGCGGAGCCGAGCCCGCCGGCGCCGCCGGCGTAGAGATCGGCGGTGGCCGCGACCTCGATCGCGACCAGCGCGGTGAGCTGGAGCGCCCCGCCGCCACCGCCGCCGGAGACGCCGCCGACCGCGCCGGTGGCCGAGCCGCGGCCACCACCCGATCCGCCCTCGAGCGGGACCAGCGACGCGCCCGGGCACCCGGTGACGGGCGTGATGTCGCCGCCGACCGACGCGCCGCTGTCGCCGCCGCGCCCGCCGGCCCCGCCGAGGCCGCCGCCGCCGCCGCCGGTCTCGTGCGAGGTCGCGTAGTAGTTGCCGGGCAGGCCGGGGGCGCAGCCGCCGGCGTCGCCGCCGAGCAACGTGGCGCCGCGTCCGCCGCCCGCGCCCGGGCAGTCCTGGCACTCGAGCGCCGCCTGATCGGGCGTGCGGCCGGCGCCGACGTCGATGGCGCCGGCGATCGTCGCCGACTGCTCGACGAGGAGCAGGACCGCGCGGTCGCCGCGGGTGCGTAGCCGCCCGCCGCTGGCGAGCTCGAGGCTGCGCACGCCGAAGATCGCGAGCTCCGGCGCGCCGCCGCCCTGGGCGCGGGTGCGGAAGCGGATGCCGCCGGCGAGGCCCGCGCCCGCCGCGCGGACGATCACCGGCCCCTGGTTGGTGTAGGCGACGATCGAGCCGTCGTCGCCGTCGATCATGATGGTGGTGGCGGTGGCGACCGACAGGTCGGCGGTCACCCCCGCCAGGTCGGCCAGGGTGGCGCCGTTGGACGGGATGACCTCGGCGCAGTGCGGGCCGCCGTCGGCGAGGCAGCCCGCCGCGCAGTCCGTGGGCGGGTCCTCGACCCCGCCGGTGCAGGTGTAGAGCTGGAAGCCGTCGCAGCGGGCGACGCAGGCCGGCGGACCGTCGCCGTCGTCGCCGCCGTCCTCGCCGCCGCCGTCGCCATCGCCGCCGCCGTCGGGGTCCACCACGTCGTCGGCGCCCATCCCGCCCGGGTTGAATCCGCAGGCGACCAGGCACACGAGCGCGGCAGCGCCGAGGGCACGCGACATCTGGCCACGCTACCACGCGAGCCGCGGCCGTCGGACGACCAAGGTCACGCCGGCCGCCGCCGGGCCCCCGGCGGGCCCCGGCGTCGCGGGTCAGGGCCGACGCGCGGGCGGCTTCGCCGGCGCCTTCGCCGGCTTCTTCGCCGGCTCGCGCGCCGGGGCCAGCTTGCGCGCCGGGCTCGACGGTCGGGCCACCTCGCCACCGCGCCG
>CAADGB010000084.1 GCA_900696455.1 uncultured delta proteobacterium | reverse complement strand
TCGCGGTCGCGGTGCGCGCCGCCGACGAGCCGCCGCCGGCGCCGCCCGCGGTCGCGCCGGCGTCGGTGCCGGCGCCCGAGCCCGAGCTCGATCCCGCGCAGCGCGAGGGCCTGGCGCTGGCCCGCGACTTCGTCGGTCTGATCGGCCAGGCCATGGAGCTCGAGGCGGCGCGGCCGCCAGGCGAGCGCGGGCCGCGGCCCACCACCGCCCGCGGCTGGCTCGAGCGCGCCGCCGGCGAGCCGCCCGCCGCCGCCGTCCCGAGCCTCCGCCGCGCCCTCGCCCTCAACCCGAGCTGGCCGGTGGCCCACCGCGAGCTGTGCCGGCGCCTGGTCGAGCTCGACGACGACGAGGCCGACGCCGCCTGCGCCCGCGCCCTCGCGCTCGCGCCCGACGACCTCGCCACCGTCGGCTACCACGCCCTCGCCCTGGCCCGCGCCGGCGCGCACGAGCAGGCGCTGGCCGCCCTCGGCCACGTCATCGCCCGCGACGGCGATCCGCGCTGGCGCCTCGCCCGCGCCCGCGTCCACGAGCGGCGCGGCGACGCCGCGGCGGCCGCCGCCGATCGGCGCGACGCCTGCGCGCTCGGGCTGACCGGCGCGTGCCCCTGACCGTGGCCACCGCGGCCGGCGCGCCCGCGCCCCGCGCGCGCCCGCTCACCACACGACGTCGATGGTCTCGACCGAGCCCGGCGCGGCGTAGCGGAAGGGCACGATCGAGTAGCCGACCCCGGCGGTGACGATGATCGTGGTCGCGCCCAGCCGGTAGCGGCCGTCGGTGTACGGGGTCTCGAGCCGGGCCAGGGGCGCGTGCCACAGCCCGATGACCGGGTTGACCTGGCCGCCGTGGGTGTGGGCGGCCAGGATCAGATCGACGCGATCGCGGGCGCGGGCGGCGATCGCGGCGTCGAGCTGGTGGGTGACCAGGATCGCGAGGTCGGCGTCCTCGACGCCGGCGATCAGGCGCTCGATCTCGTCGTCGGGGGTCCGCGCCGGGTAGCTGTAGGTGAGGAACGCGACCGCGACCGTGCGCCCGTGGTGATCGAAGCGGCGGACCTCGTTGTGGAGCATCTCGACCCCCTCGGCGCGCATGGCCGCGGTCACCTCGGCCACCCCGCGCGCGCGCTCGACGTAGACGAAGTGCTCGTGGTCGCCGCGCACCGAGAACGTGCCGAGCCGGCTGCGGGCCAGGCCCGCCGAGCGCGCGGCGGCGGCGACGTGATCGGGGCCCATGTTGATCCAGTCGCCGCCCGACAGCACGAGGTCGGGCTCCTGGGCGTTCAGGCGCTCGATGATCGCGCGGGCGTCGGCGGCGGTGGTGTGCGCGTCCTGCTGCAGGTCGGCGAGGAACGCGATGCGGAGGCGCGGCGGCGGCGCACCGCGGGCCGCGCCGCCGGCGGGCGCCGGCGCCTGCACGACGTGGTGCCGCCAGCGCAGGTCGCCGTGCTCCCACGCGATGCGCGCCGGGGTGTAGACGGCGAAGGCGCCGAGCACGCCGAGCACGGCGGCGGCGTGGCGGCGGCTCATCGACGGCGCCGCCGGCACCGCGCGCCGGCGCAGGCGCCGGACCAGATCGAGGACCAGCAGGTAGGGCGTCGCCTGGAACACGACCAGGACGCTCAGGAACCAGGGCAGGATGAGCCCCCAGGTGACGAGCGGGTGCTGGGGCGCGCCCATGCGCTCGCCGCCGACGATCAGCGAGACCGCGACGGTGGCGAACACGATCACCGGGTAGCCGAAGACGAGCCACAGCCACACCCAGCGCAGCGCGGCCCGCCCGCGCGCACCGAGGCCGAGGGCGCCGGCGGCCGCGACCAGGCGCCGCCGCACGTAGAGGCCGGCCGCGACCAGGAGCGCCAGGCCGGTCGCGAGCCAGATGAACCACACGCTCCCTGGGTAGCATGAAGTCCGCGGTCCGGAAGGGGACCGCAGGAGGCGGCGGCGCGATCGGGTCAGCGGGCCGCGAGCTGGGCGAGCACGGCCTCGACCGCCGGGTGATCGCCGGCGGCGCGCGACGCGTATCGCCAGCGCAGCTCGCCGGCCGGGCTGACGATCAGCACGCCGCCCTGCTGCAGCGGGTCGCCCTGGGTGCGGCGCTGGCGGAAGCCGCCGCGCAGCGCGCGCACGGCGTGGCCGAGCACCGACGGTCGCAGCACCGTGCCCACGCCGCGCGCCAGCCCGGCGGCGTGGTACACGGCGAGGCCGGGGTCGGTGTAGAGCGGGCCGTCGTAGCCGGTGTCGGCGCGGAAGCCGGCGATGAACATCGGCGCGCCGTTGCCGATCACGTGCAGCTCGGCGCCGGCGGCGTGGATGCGGTCGCGGACGCGGTGCAACTGCACCACCTGCTCGCGGCAGAACAGTCAACCGAAGTGGCGGACCAGCGCGATGACCGCGGTCCGGTCCCGCCACAGGCTGCCCAGCGGGAGCTCGGCGCCGTGCTCGTCGAGCACCCGCAGGGGCGCCAGGTCGCGGGCGTCGGCCATCGCGGCTGTGACGCCGGGACCGCGGGGCAGGTTACGGCCGATCGACCGCCACCCGGCCGCCCGGCCGCGCCTCCCTCCACCCGGCCGCCCGGCCGCGCTCCCGCCACCGGGCCCGTCGGCCGCGCCTCCCGGCGCCGCCCCGCCCGCCGCGCGCGTCCGGCCGCATCCTCGCCGGCCGCGTCGGCGTCCATGCACGCACAGGACGGCATGACCCGCATCGCGATCATCGGCACCGGCATCGCCGGGCTCTCGGCGGCCCACCGCCTCCACCAGGCCGGGCTGCGCGACCTGACCCTGTTCGAGGCCGGCGCCCACGTCGGCGGTCACACCGCGACCGTCGACGTCGAGGTCGGCGGCCGCCGCTACGCCGTCGACACCGGCTTCATCGTCTACAACGAGCTCACCTACCCGCGCTTCACCGCGCTGCTCGCCGAGCTCGGCGTCGCCAGCCGGCCCACGACGATGAGCTTCGGCGTGCGCGACGACGCCAGCGGCGTCGAGTACGCGGCCACCGACCTGTCGAGCGTCTTCGCCCAGCGCCGCAACCTGACCAGCCCGCGGCACTGGCGGATGCTGGCCGAGATCCTGCGCTTCAACCGGGTGGCGCGCGAGCTGCTCGCCACCACCGACGACACCACCACCCTCGACCAGTACCTGACCCGCCGCGGCTTCTCGACCACCTTCCGCGATCGCTTCATCGCGCCCATGGGCGCCGCCATCTGGTCGGCGCCGCCGGGCGAGCTCGGCGCGTTCCCCGCCCGCTACTTCGTCGAGTTCTTCGCCAACCACCGCTTCCTGGACCTGACCCGGCGCCCGGTGTGGCGGACGATCGTGGGCGGCTCGCGCCGGTACGTCGCGCCGCTCACCCGGCCGTTCGCCGATCGCATCCGCCTGCGCACCCCGGTCGAGCGGGTGTGGCGGCGCGGCGACGCCGTCGAGCTGGCGACCGCGGCCGGCGGCGTCGAGCGCTTCGACCGGGTGGTCCTCGCCTGCCACACCGACCAGGCGATCCGGCTCCTCGCCGATCCGACCCCGGTCGAGCGCGAGGTCGTGGGCGCCATGGCCTACCGGCCCAACGACGTCGTCCTCCACACCGACACCTCGCTCCTGCCGCGCTCGCGCCGGGCGTGGGCGGCCTGGAACTACCACCTCGGCCGCGACCCGACGCGGGCGGCGACCGTCACCTACGACATGAACCTGCTGCAGGGCCTCGACGCGCCGGTGCGCTTCTGCGTCACCCTCAACGAGGCGGCGGCGATCGATCCGGCCCGGGTGCTCGCCCGCTTCACCTACGACCACCCGGTCTACACCGTGGCCACCCGGCGGGCGCAGGCGCGGTGGGCCGAGGTCTGTCCGCCCGGCGGACGGACCGTGTACGCCGGCGCCGCCTGGTTCTACGGCTTCCACGAGGACGGCGTGCGCAGCGGCTACCGCGCCGCCGACGCCATCGTGGCCAGCGAGGGCGCCGCCGCGGCGCGGGCCGTGGCATGAGCGCGCTGGCCCGCAGCGCGCTCTACGTGGGCCGGGTCCGCCACCGCCGCTTCGCGCCGGTGGCCAACGCCTTCACCTACCCGCTCTACATGACCTACCTCGACCTCGACGAGGTCGACGCCTGCGACGCCGCGCTGTGGCCCCTGTTCGGCGTCCGTCGCCCGGCGGTGGCCCGCTGGCGCGCCGCCGATCACCTCGCCGGGCTCGGGCGGCCGGGCGCGCCGCTGGCCGAGGTCGTGCGCGACGCGGTCGCCGCCACCGGGGCGCCGCGGCCGCGGGGGCCGATCGGGCTGCTCACCCACGCTCGCCACCTCGGCCACGCCATGAACCCGGTCTCGTTCTTCTACTGCTGGGACCCGGCCGGGCGCGCCCTCGACGCCGTGGTGGCCGAGGTCTCGAACACGCCGTGGGACGAGCGCCACGTCTACGTCCTGCCGGCGGCGACCGCGCTGGCCGCCGGCGCCGGCACGCGGCGCTTCCGCTTCGCCAAGGCCTTCCACGTCTCGCCCTTCCTGCCCATGGACCTCGGCTACGACTGGCGCTTCACCCCGCCCGGCGACGCGCTGAGCGTGCACATGGACTGCCTGGCGCCGGCGACGGGCGAGGTCGTGCTCGACGCCACGCTGACCCTGCGCCGGCGGCCGCTCGATCGCCGCCACCTGGCCGCGGTCCTCGCTCGCTTCCCGCTGATGACCGGCGAGGTCGTGGCCCGCATCTACTGGCAGGCGCTGCGCCTGTGGCTCAAGCGCGCGCCGGTCTTCACCCCCCCGGCGACCGCGGCCGCCGCCGCGCCGCGCGTCGCCCCGCCTCGCCTCGATCCACGCCCGGGAGCGCCGCCGTGACCGCATCGCCCTTCTCGCCCGCCGTGTCCCCGTCCGCCGACCTCGTCCGCGCCGCGCCGGCGTCGCTGACCCAGGCCGTCGCGCGCCGGGTGCTGTTCCGCCGCCTCGCCGGCCTGCGCGACGGCACCCTGCGCATCGTCGACGGTCAGGGCCGGCACCGGTTCGGCCGCGCCGGCGACCTCGACGCCACGGTCGTCGTCCACGATCCCCAGGCCTACGTCGCCGCCCTGGTGTCCGGCACCCTCGGCCTCGGCGAGCAGTACATGGCCGGGGCGTGGCACGCCGACGACCTGGTCGCGGTCATCCGCCTGATGGCGCGCAACGTCGAGGTCATGCAGGGGCTGGAGCGCGGCCTCACCGTCGCCACCGCGCCGCTGCGCCGGGCCCACGCCCTCCTCACCCGCAACACCCGCGCCGGCAGCCGCCGCAACATCGCCGCCCACTACGACCTGGGCGACGACTTCTTCCGCCTCTTCCTCGACGAGACCATGACCTACTCGTCGGCGCTGTACGAGCACCCCGGCCAGGACCTGGCCGCCGCCCAGCGCGCCAAGTACGACCGCATCTGCCGCCAGCTCCGCCTCGGCCCCGACGATCACGTCGTCGAGATCGGCACCGGCTGGGGCGGCTTCGCGATCCACGCCGCGTCGACCTACGGCTGCCGGGTCACGACCACGACGATCTCGCGGCGCCAGCACGCCGAGGCCACGCGCCGGGTGGCGGCCGCCGGCCTCGCCGGCCGGGTCGAGATCCGCCGCGACGACTACCGCGACCTGCGCGGCCAGTACGACAAGCTGGTCTCGATCGAGATGATCGAGGCGGTCGGCCGCGAGCACTTCCCCGGCTACGTCCGCGCCGTCGAGCGCCTGCTGCGCCCCACCGGCGAGGCCCTGATCCAGGCCATCGTCATCAGCGACCAGCACTTCGAGCAGGCGGCGGCCGAGGTCGACTTCCTCAAGCGCCACATCTTCCCCGGGAGCTGCATCCCGTCGGTGACCGCGCTCCTGGCCAGCGCCACCGCCCACAGCGATCTGCGCCTGCGCCAGCTCGACGATCTCACGCCGCACTACCCGCCCACGCTCGCCGCGTGGCGGCGGCGGCTCCTCGCCGGCGCCGGGGCCGCCCGCGGCCAGGGTCTCGACGACGCGACCCTGCGGGCGTGGGACTACTACTTCGCCTACTGCGAGGGCGCCTTCCGCGAGCGCTACATCGGCGTCCAGCACCTCCACCTCGTGCGCCCGCGCTGGCGCGATCCGGCGCCGTGATCGCCCTGGTCCTCGGCGGCTGGGCGGTGATCGCGGCGGCCCAGCTCGCGCTGTGGTGGGAGCAGCGGCGGAGCGGCGACGCCAGCCTGGTCGACGTGGGCTGGAGCGCGGCGCTGGTGGTGCTGGCCGGGCTCTACGCCGTGGCCGGCGACGGCCTCACCGAGCGCCGGCTCCTGGTCGGCGCCATGGCGGCGATCTGGGGCGGGCGCCTGGCCTGGCACCTCGCCCGCCGCATCGTCGCGAGCCGGGCCGCGGGCGCGCGCGCGGAGGACGGCCGCTACCAGGCGTTGCGCGCCCGCTGGGGGCCACGCGCCCAGCGTAACTTCCTCGTCTTCTTCCAGGTCCAGGCGAGCTGGTCGGTGCTGTTCTCGCTGCCGATCCTGGTGGCGATGGGCGCCGCGCGCCCGGCGCTCGGCTGGCTCGACGCCGTGGGCGTGGCGATCTGGGCGATCGGCGTGGTGGGCGAGGGCGTGGCCGACGCCCAGCTCGCGCGCTTCCGCGCCCGCGCCGGCAGCCGGGGCCGCACCTGCCGCGAGGGGCTGTGGCGCTACTCGCGCCACCCCAACTACTTCTTCGAGTGGCTCACGTGGTGGTCGTACGTGGTCATCGCCTGGGGCGCGCCGCTGGGCTGGCTGGCCTGGGCCGGCCCTGCGCTGATGCTGCTCTTCCTGTTCAAGGTCACCGGCATCCCCTCCACCGAGGCCCAGGCGCTGCGCAGCCGCGGCGACGACTACCGGGCCTACCAGCGCACCACCAGCGCCTTCGTGCCCTGGTTCCCCCGCGCCGACCGGCCGCGCGCCGGCGGCCCCGCCGAGGAGGGCTAGTCATGCGCGCCGCCGCCATCGCCGCCGCGCGCGCGCCGAGCATGGCCTCGTCGGCGCCCCGATCCTCCGCGCCGGTTCGCGCGGTGGCGGCGGCGCGGCACGCACGAGCTGCGGTCGGACCCGGGGTCCGGTGCAGGAGGTGCGCCCGCGGCGCCGCGCGCGCGGTCCAACCCCGCGGCGCGGCGAGCGCACCGGGCGCTGGCACCCGGCTCGCAAGGGGGCAGGTCAACCCACCAGGAGCGCCGTCATGGACACCGTCCCCGAGGTCATCGACCTGTCCCCCGGGCTGGCGATCGCGATCCGCAGCCAGCTCCCCATGTCCGAGCTGCCCGGCTTCTTCGGCAACGCGTTCGGCGAGCTCGCCGCGTGCGGCGCCGAGCAGATCGCCGGGCCGCCGTTCGCGATCTACCACGCCGTCGACAGCGACACGATCGACGTCGAGGCGGTCATGCCGGTGCGCGCGCCGGTGGCGACCCGCGGCCGGGTCCGCCCGCTCGAGCTGGCGGGCGGTCCGGCGGTGCAGGTCAAGCACATCGGCCCCTACGAGGATCTGGGCGTCACCCACATGACGATCCAGCAGTGGCTCGAGGACCACCACGCCCGCCGCGACGGCCCGGTGCGCGAGATCTACCTGAACGAGCCGCGGCTGCCGGCCGAGAACATCACGCTCGTCATCCAGCCGATCGCCACCGGCGCCACCGGCGCCACCGGCGCCACCGGCGCGGCTGGCGCCGCCTGACGCCCGCCCGACGCCCGCCCGACGCCCGCCCCGCGAGGGGCGCAGGGTCGCGGCGCTGGTGCGCACGGCCCGCGAGGTGGTCGCCGCCGGGCCGGGCCGACGTCAGAACAGGAGCGCGTAGCCGGCGAAGGTCGCGGCCGCGGCGGCGGTGAAGACGCCGAGGTGCACGAGCAGGCCGGGCGCCGGCGGGGGCGGTGGCGCGGCGGGCGCCACCTGGAGCGCGGCCAGCTCGCGGCGGGCGGTCTCGAGGCGCTGCTCGAGGTCGGAGCGGGCGAGCTTCTCGCGCTCGAGGGCGGCGATCTCGTCGATGAGGGCGTTGGCGCGGGTGCCGCGCGCGGCGTCGTCGTCGCGGTACAGCAGAGCTTGTATCCCTTCTTGGCGGCGGCCTTGCGCGTCGACTTGGTCACCTCGGACTCTAGCGAGCTGGCCTCGGCCTCGCCCTGCTTGGCGCGCTCGGCCTCGAGGAACTTGACGCGCTCCGCCTCGAGCCGGGCGAGCTGGGCCTGGAGGTCGGCGCGCTCCTTGGCCTTGGCGTCGACGAAGGCCTGCTTCTCGGCCAGGGTCTTGCCGCGCAGCTCGGCCGGCAGGTCGGCGTCCTTGGTCTTCTCGAGGATGGTCTTGTCGCTCTTGCGGGCGTCGACCAGATCCCAGCGGTCGTTCTTGTAGCTGGCCTTGCCCTTGAGCTGGCTGCGCTCGAGCGCGACCTTCTTGCTGAGGCGGGCCGACGAGGCGTCGGCGCTGGCCTGGCGCGCCATCGCGACCTGGCCCTCGGCGCCGAAGGCGAGGTAGGTGCCGTTGAGCGCGGCGCCGATGCGCAGGATCTCGTCGTCCTGGGGCGCCGGGATGTGCTGGGCGACGTGGTTCTGGTCGATCATCAGGAGGTCCGACTGCGCCAGCACCGCGGCCGCCCGCCAGCTCGGCTCCTCGCCGCCGGCGTGGATGAGCTGGACGGTGATGTCCTTGTCGCCCGCCTGCTTCATCGCCGCGGCGGCCGAGATCGGCCCCTGGTCGAACGACTCGTTGCCGGCGAGGAAGACGAAGCGCAGGGCCGACGGATCCGACGACCACTCCAGCGACGTCACCGCCGTCACGATGGCCTGGCCGGCGTACTCGCTGCCGCCGTTGGTGAAGAGGCCGTGCAGCTTCTCCGAGACCAGGTCGAGGTCGCCGCTCAGCGGCAGCACCTGGCGGATGTAGCCGTCGGTGGCCGGCACCGGGCTGTTGCCGTACTCGTAGAGCGCGATCTCGACGCGCACGCCGCGGACCTTGCCGTCGACCACGCGGGTCATGCGGCCGAGGTCGTCGACCATCTTCCACAGGTGGGAGCGCGCCTGGTTGATGAGGCCGTCCATGCTGCTCGAGGTGTCGAGGATGAGCGCGATCTGGACGGTGTCGACGACGGTGTCGCGCACCGGCTCGGCGAGGGCGATCGGGCCGGGGCCGCCGGCGAGCGTGCCCGTCCCCGGGCTGGCGATCGCGGCCGGCGGGCTGGACGACGGCGCGTACCTGGCCACGGCGAAGGCGACGCCGGTGGCGCCGCCCAGGGTGGCGACCAGCGTGAGGCTGTGGCGGCGGAGCCACTGGCCGAGGCGAGAGGGACGGACGGGGTCGGTCATCGGAGCTGCTCCTTGGCCTGCGCGGCCACACCGTGGGGATCGAGGGGCGCCGGGGTCAGGCCCGGGGCCAGCGGGGTTCCCGGATGCCAACGCCCGGCCCGGGACCGCGGTCTGCCCCGGCTGTAAGGCCTGCGTCAGGCGGCCCGGCGGTGCGGCCCGGGCGGTGCCACCCACCGGCTGGTGCCACCCACCGGGCGGCCGGTGCCACCCACCGGCCGGTGCCACCCACCGGCCGGTGCCACCCACCGGTCGGTGCCACCCACCGGTCGGCCGGTGCCACCCACCGGCCGGCAGGTGCCACCCACCGGCCGGTGCCACCCACCGGGCGGCCGGTGCCACCCACCGGCCGGTGCCACCGGCCGGTGCCACCCACCGGCCGGCCGACGCTGGCGCCGCCGCCCGGGTCGTGCGAAAGACCGCGGGAGGAGGACCCGATGACGAGACCCCTGACCGGCAAGGTCGCGCTGGTGGCCGGGGCGACCCGCGGCGCCGGGCGCGGCATCGCCACCGCGCTGGGCGAGGCCGGCGCCACCGTGTACTGCACCGGTCGCAGCGTCGCCGGCCGCCCCGGGATGAAGGGCCGGCCCGAGACCATCGACGAGACCGCGGCCATCGTGACCGCGCGCGGCGGGCACGGCGTCGCGATCCGCGTCGATCACACGGAGCCGGCCGAGGTCGCGGCGCTGTTCGAGCGGATCGGCGAGCTCGACATCCTGGTGAACGACATCTGGGGCGGCGACGACCTGATCGAGTGGGGCAAGCGGCTGTGGGAGACCCGGCTCGAGGACGGGCTCCCCCTCATCGACCGCGCGATCAAGACCCACATCATCACCAGCCACCACGGCCTGCCGCGGGTGCGCCGCGGCGGCCTCGTGGTCGAGGTCACCGACGGCGACGGCTACTACTACCGCGGCCACTTCTTCTACGACCTGGTCAAGACCACCGTGATCCGCATGGCCTTCGCGCTGGCCCAGGAGCTCGAGGGGCGGGACGTCACCGCCGTCGCCGTCACCCCGGGCTTCCTGCGCTCGGAGTGGATGCTCGATCACCTGGGCGTGACCGAGGCCACCTGGCGCGACGCCGCGACCAAGGTCCCCGAGTTCATCGCCTCCGAGACGCCGCTCTTCGTCGGCCGCGGCGTGGCCGCCCTCGCCGCCGACCCCGAGGTCGCCCGCCGCAACGGCCGGGTCGTGGCGTCGTGGGATCTGGGCGACGCCTACGGCGTCACCGACGCCGACGGCAGCCGCCCGCACTTCGTCCGCTGGCTCGAGGCGCACATGCCGGCGGTGGCCGCCGGCTGGCGCAAGGCCGACGACGGCTTCTACGCCTACTGGGGCAAGCAGCCGTACGCCACGCCGGGCTGAGGCGGCGCCGGTCCCGAGGGGCGTCCCGCGAGCGCGCGGGCCGACCGCCGGCGACGACCATGGCTGCGATCAGGTCGGCACCCTCGTCTGGTGAGCCGCGGCCGCGCGCGACGCGGGTCCCTGGTCCGGGCGTGGCCTCGAGCGACCGCGGCCGCTCAGAACGTGATCGGCAGGACCAGGTGGGTGATGCCCTTGGCGTCGGGCGTGTACACGTGGACCATGTGGCTCGAGTCGGCGGCGACGTCGAGGGTGATCGTGTAGACCGCCGGCTGCGCGCACGTGTAGTCGTCGCCCTTGTGGAGCGTGAACGTGACCTGGCCGGGGTCGACCTCGTAGTCGACGTACGAGGTGCCGCCGAGGTTGAGGCCCGGCTGCCGGCCCTCGCGACAGCCCTTGCCGTCGCCGACCTTGAACGAGAAGCCCCACGCGCCGAGGAGGGGCGTGAACGCCTCGGCGTGGCCCTGGAAGGCGCCGGCCTCGAGCACGACCAGGCCCTTGCCGGCGGCCGGCGGCGTCGGCTCGAAGCTGGTCTGCCCCGAGGTCGGCTCGCCCGCGTCGTTGAGGGTCAGGGTGACGGTGCGGGTCTCGCCCTCGCCGGGCGCCGACAGGCCGCCCACCGACTCGGCGTCCGAGTCGGCGCCGGCCGCGACGAACGTGACCGGCGAGCCCTCGGGCACGCCGAACCAGTCCGAGGCGGTGCCGGGCGCGACGTTCTGCGCGAGCCGCACCGGGCCGTGGGTGAAGCTGCGCTTGGCCCACACGTCGATGGTGTGGGCCTTGCCGTCGCGGTCGACCAGCAGGTTGATCACGCGCGCCTTGCCCTTGAACGACGCCGGCGGCGGCGCCGGCTTCTCCTCGGGCTTCGGCGCGGCGGCGGCGCCGGCCTTGCCCGGGTCGCCCGCGGGCGTGTCGCCGGCCTCGGGCGCGCCCCTGGGCTCGGCCCCGCCCGGCGCCTCGTCCTTCTTCTTGCCACAGCCCGGCGCGAGCGCGAGCGCGAGCGCGGCCACCACGAACAGGTAGCTGGTCTTCCTCATGGCCGACCAGCGTACCGGGCGGGCGCCGGGCCTGTCCGTGGCGCGCGCGGATCTTCGCCTGCCGGCCGCGCGCCGCGACCTGCTACCCGACCACGCCGAGCGCGCCGAGGGCCATCCAGCCCAGGCCGACGAGCGACACCCCCCAGAGGGCCGAGCGCACGTAGACGATGCCCGCGAGGTAGACCGGGAAGTAGGCCAGCCGCGAGAAGAAGAAGATCGCCGCGCCGGCGGTGGGGTCGAAGCCGGCGCTGCGCGCGGCCACGAACAGGGCCACGAACAGCACCATGTTCTCGAGCATGTTCCGGGACGCCCGGGCGGCGCGGCCGGCGAGCACGCTCGGCTCCGGCAGCTCGTCGTCGCGGTTGCCGAACGCCAGCCGGAACCCGGCGCGCGTCCAGGTCGGCGTGTGCAGCTCGGCCGCCGCCATGATCATGAGCCAGGCCAGGGCCGTGGACGCGAGCAGGTAGTGCACGTCGGTCATCGCGGGACGAGATGACCCGCTTCCTCCGGTCGCTGCAAGGCGCGTTGTCGCAGGGCGGGCAGGGCGCGGCCTGTCAGCGCGGCCCGCGGTGGCGGCACGGCCCTTGCTCCTGCAGCCGGGCATGAAGCCCCACCCGCTCGGCGTCGTCGTCCCGCTCGCGCTCGCGCTCGCGCTGCCCCTCGCCGCCGCGGGATGCTCGGCCTCGGGCGCGGGCGAGCCGCCGCCGCGCTCGTCGCGCGCGACCGCCGCCGCGCCGGCCGTCGGCGGGCCCGTCACCGGCGCCCGGGCGCGCGCGCTGGTGGCCTCGGGCGCGACCCTGCTCGACGTCCGCAGCGCCGAGGAGTGGGGCGACGGGCACCTCGACGGCGCCGTGAACATCCCGGTGGCCGAGCTGCCGGCCCGCGTCGGCGAGCTCCCCCGCGACCGGCCGGTGGTCGTCTACTGCCGCAGCGGCAACCGCAGCAAGCGGGCCGTGGCGCAGCTCGTCGGCGCCGGCCTCGAGGCCGTCGACCTCGGCGCCATGCGCGCGTGGTAGGCGGTCGCGAAACGGCCTGAAACGGCGGCCGGCGAGCGCGGCGCTTCGCGACGTCTCGCGGACGGCGGTCGCCCGGCCCGCGGGCCCGCGCGCGAGGTCACGCCCGGCTCACCTGCCGGCGGCGACCCGGGGCCCGGCGCGGTCGGGCCGGGTGGCCGCCTGCGCCGCGATCTCCCGGCGCACCGCGTCCATGTCGAGCGCGCGGACCTTGCGGATGAGCTCGTCGAGGGCGGCGGCGGGCAAGGCGCCGGGCTGGGCGGCGAGCAGGATGCCGTCGCGCAGGACGGCGAGCGTCGGGATCGCCGACACCCGGAAGGTCGCGGCCAGCCCCGGCTGGGCCTCGGTGTCGATCTTGCCGAACGTGATGTCGGGGTGGCGGCGGGCCGCGGCCTCGAACACCGGGCCGAACGCCCGGCACGGGCCGCACCACGCCGCCCAGAAGTCGAGGAGCACGATGCCCTGCTCGACGGTCTTCGCGAAGTTCTGCTCGGTCACCTGGATGGTCGCCATCGTTGCCTCCATGGCGGGTCGGAGCCAGGCCAGCCGAAAAGGGTTCGCGCGATCGTCGCGGCTCCCCGGCGGCCGTCGCCGGGCTCCCACCAGGCACGCGCCGCGGCTCAGCTCCCGCCCTGGAGCGCGCGGATCGCCGCGCGGACCTCGGCCTGGACCGCGGCCGGGACCTCGATGGCGCCGGCGCGGGTGCGGCACAGCTCCAGCGTGCGCCGGAGCGCGTCGCAGGCGCCGCGGCAGCGGCCGCACGCCGCGAGGTGGCGCTCCATCCGGGCGCAGGCCTCGGGATCGATGTCGCCCTCGAGGTGACGCGAGAACAGCGAGACGATGTCGGGGCAGGTGCCGGCGGGCGTCGCGGCCGGCGCGGCGTCCTCGACGAGCGGCGCCAGCCGCTCGCGCACGGCGGCCCGCGCCCGGTGCAGGCGGCTCTTGACCGCGGCGACGCCGACGCCGAGCACCTCGGCGACCTCGGGCGCGGTGAGCCCCTCGACGTCGCGCAGCACCAGCACCTCGCGGTACGGCGGCGCGAGGGCGGCGATGGCCTGCTCGAGGGCGCGCGCGACCTGGCGATCGGCCAGCGCCTGGTCGGGGCGCGGCGCCGGATCGTCGAGGCCGCCGGCCGCGCGGTCGTCGGCGTCCAGCGAGCGCACCTCGGCCGGCGCGAACTTGCTGCGCCGGCGCTGCTTGATGCAGAAGCTCCGCGCCACCGTGTAGAGCCAGGTCGAGAGCGACGACGCGCCGCGGAAGTCGTGCACGCCGCGGGCCGCCGCCAGCAGCGTCTCCTGCAGCACGTCGCGCGCGTCCTCGGGATCGCGGCACATGCGCCGGCCGAACCGGTACACCTGCGCCTGGTACCGGGCCAGGAGCGCCTCGAGCGCCGCGTCGTCGCCGGCGCGGACGCGGGCGAGCAGCGCGTCGTCGGCCTCGTCTGCCATCCGCAAGGTGTACCCCGGGACGGGGCCGGCGGCGCCGGGCGTCGGACCGCGCGCGCCGGGCGCTACGCCGTCCGGGTCCGGTCGCGGACCAGGCCCTCCTGCATCGTCGACGCCACCAGCACGCCGTCGCGGGTGAACCAGCGGCCGTGGGCGAGGCCGCGGCTGCCCTGCGCCGACGGGCTGTCGAGGTCGTAGAGCAGCCAGTCGTCGAAGCGGAACGGGCGGTGGAACCACATCGCGTGGTCGAGGCTCGCGACCTGGATGCCCGGCGTCAGCCAGCTCACGCCGTGGGGCTGGAGCGCGGTGCCCAGCAGGTGGAAGTCGGAGGCGTAGGCCAGGACGATCTCGTGGATGGCGCGGCGGTCGGGCAGGGCGCCGCTGGCGCGGAACCAGACCCGGCGGACGGGCTCGGTGCGCGGCGGGTCGATCGGCGGCGGCGGCGACACCGGCCGGATCTCGATGGGGCGGTCGGCGAGGAGCCGCTCGCGCATCACCGCCGGCATGGCCGCCTGCGCCGCCGCCGGCATCGCGGCGACGTAGCGCTCGGCCAGCTCGCGCTCCGACAGGAGCCCGTCGGGGCCCGGCACCGCCGGCATCGTCGCCGCCTGGTGATCGAAGCCCGGCTCCTCGACCTGGAACGACGCCGCCATCGTGTAGATCGGCCGCCCGTCCTGGACCGCGACCACGCGCCGGGTGGTGAAGCTCTTGCCGTCGCGGATGGGGTCGACCATGAAGACGATCGGCCTGGCGGCGTCGCCGGGGCGCAGGAAGTAGCCGTGGAACGAGTGCACCATGCGGTCGACCGGCACGGTCTGCTCCGCCGCCGACAGCGCCTGCCCCAGCACCTGGCCGCCGAAGACGCGCCCCCAGCCCAGGTCCTGGCTCTGCCCGCGGAACAGGTTCTCCTCGATGCGCTCGAGCTCGAGCCGCGCGATCAGATCGGCCAGGACGGTGGACATGCCCGACTGTCCCGGGCCGGCGCGCGGCTTGTCAACGTCGCGCGGGCGCGGAGGCGGACCCGGGCGGCGCCGCGGTCACCGGCGGTCGCCGACGCGCGGGCGGCGCCGCGGTCACCGGCGGTCGCCGACGAGCCGGCGGCGCCGCGGTCACCGGCGGTCGCCGACGAGCAGGACGAGGGCGACGAACCTCCGCGCCGACCCGCTGGTAACCCGGCGCGCCCGGGCCGACACTGGTCCGGCATGCGCGCCCGCCCCGCCTCCGCCGCGCTCGCGCTCCTGGGCCTCGCGGGGGCGTGCGGGCCGCCGGCGCCCCCGGCCGCGCCGGCGCGCGATCACGTCGAGGACCTCGTCGACCGCGACGATCGGTGCCCGTACCTGCCGCCGGAGTGCCTGGCCGGGTTCGCCTTCGAGGACGACGGCTGTCCGGATCCGCCGCCGCCGGTGATCGAGCCGGCCGGCCACGCGACCGTGGCGCTGTCGGTCGTCGCCGCCGAGGCCACCCGGCTCGCCGCCGGCGCGCGCCTGGTCGTGGTGGTCGAGCGCGGCGCCGCCGAGCCCGCGCCCGCCGCCGCCGCCCGCGGCGCCGCGCTCCGCGACGCGTTCATCGCCCGCGGCGTGCCCGCCGCCCAGGTCGAGGTCGCGACCGTGGCGGCGACCGGGCCGGTCCCGCGGGTGGTGCTCGCCGCCGAGGGCTGCGCCTACGTCCCGGCCCAGCTCGACGCCGACGGCGACCGCGTCCCCGACCACCGCGACGCCTGCCCCGACGACCCCGAGGATCGGGACGGTCACCTCGACGACGACGGCTGCCCCGACCTCGATCACACCTGCCACCCCGTCGACCCCGCCGCCGCCGACGGCGCCTGCGGCGACGGCGATCACGACGGCGTCCCCGACCCCGCCGACCGCTGCCCCGCCGCGCCGGGCCCCGCCGCCGCCGCCGGCTGCCCGAGCCCGCGCGCCCCGAGCGCCTACGTCGCGCGCCCGACGCGCTGACCCGCGGCGATCATCGCGACAGCGCCGCGAGCACCGCGGCGGCGCCGGCGCGGAGCGCGTCGTCGGGCGCGGTGGTGAGCGCGCGCAGGGCCGCGATCAGGTCCGGGCCGAACGGCGCCAGCGACTCCGCGCTCCACCGCCGCCGCTCGGCCAGCGGCGGCTCGGCGTTGCCATGGGAGATCTGCGTCGTGTGCCCGTGGAGGCGAGCCACCGCCGCCGCCACGCGCTCGACGGCGGCGCCGGGCGCGATCGCGGCCAGGGCGAGGACCGCGGCCTCCGACGGGGTGGCGAACAGCTCGCGCCACTGGCCGTCGAAGTCCGGCGTCGTCGCCAGCCGCCAGACCGTGTCGTCGTCGAGCGCCGCCACGAGCTGAGGCACCGCGACCCGCGCGGCCTCGCCGTGGCGGCGCAGCTCCCGCAGCGCCTCCACGCGGACCCCCACGCTCGGCGACGCCAGGCGGCCGATCAGGAGCTGCGGGGACGGCGGGAGGTGGGGCACCGGGGGGGGGACGTCCGTCGACGGTACACCGGCCCGGCCCCTGCCGGCACATCCCGGCATCGCCGGGTGGCGGGGCGCCGGTGCTCGGCCCGGTGCTCGGCCCGGCGCGCTCGGCTCGCCAGCCCAGGACGCCGTCCCGGTCATCGCCAGGTTGGTTGACGATTCAAGTATTCAGTTGAATACTATCAACATGGCCACCCCGCCCCGCCGGTTCAAGGACGCCATCTACGAGCAGCTCGCCCGGATCGGGAAGGCGGTCGCCGCGCCGAAGCGGCTCGAGCTGCTGGACCTGCTGTGCCAGGGCCCGCGGACCGTCGAGGCGCTCGCCCAGCAGGCGGCGCTGTCGGTCGCGAACGCGTCCCAGCACCTCCAGGTCCTGCGCGCGACCCGCCTGGTCGAGGCGACCAGGAAGGGCCTCCACGTCGAGTACCGCCTCGCCGACGACGAGGTGGCCCGCTTCGTCGTGACCCTGCGCGGGCTGGCCGAGGCCCGCCTCGCCGAGGTCGACCAGGTGACGCGGGCGTACGTCGCGGCGCGCGGCGAGCCGGAGGGCGTGGCCGGCGACGAGCTGCTCCGGCGCGTCAAGCGCGGCGACGTCACCATCCTCGACGTCCGCCCGGCCGAGGAGTACCGCGCCGGGCACCTCCCGGGCGCGCGGTCGATCCCGGTGGACGAGCTCGCGGCGCGCCTCCACGAGCTGCCGAAGCGGCGCGAGATCGTCGCCTACTGCCGCGGCCCGTACTGCGTGATGGCGGTCGAGGCGGTCGAGCTGCTCCGCGCGAAGGGGTACCGCGCGCACCGGCTGGAGCAGGGCGTGGCCGACTGGCGCGCCCGCGGCTGGCGCGTCGAGGTCCCGCGCCCGTCATGACCGACG
>CAADGB010000083.1 GCA_900696455.1 uncultured delta proteobacterium | reverse complement strand
GGGGGCGGCGGCGGGGGCTCGACGACGGCGGGGGTCGGCGGCGGGGGCTCGACGACGGCGGGGGTCGGCGGCGGGGGCTCGACGACGGCGGGGATCGGCGGGCCCGCGGTCTCCGCGGTGCCCCCGGGGGAGCCCGGCGCGGCGGCGACGCCGACGGCGGCCGTGGCCGCGGGGTCGCGCTCCCCATCACCGGTGGCAGCGCCGGCCGCGACCGGCGCCGGGGTCGTTGCCGCCGGGGGCGCCTCGCCACCACCGAGCATGGCGCCGACGCCGATCAGGGCGACCGCGAGGGCGACGCCGATGCCCACGAGGAGGCGCTTCCGCCGCCCGTGGTCGGGCGCGATGACGAACGGATAGGCCGGGTAGACCCGCGGCTCGACCAGGGCCGTGGTCGTGGCCGGCCGGCCGCTGGCGTCGAGGGGGACCACCGGCATCGGCAGCGACATCGCCGCCGCCGCCCCCGGAAAGGCCGGCGTCGCCACCGGCCCCGAGAGCGAGCCGCCCGGGATGGGGCCGAGCATCACCGGCGCTCCGGGCGCGACGGGCGCGACGGCCGGATTCCCCGGTCCCTCCACCCGCGGCGGCTCGGTGCCGCGGGCGCTGGCGACGGGCACGCCGCGGACGGTGGCGGGGCGGGCCTCCGGCGTCTGCGAGGCCCGGCGCGGGCGCGGCGGGCCGGGCGGCGGCGGCTGGCGGCTGGCGGCGGCCGCGGTCACCGAGCTGGCGCGTCCCCGCGGGTCGACGGGTGGCGGCGTCGACGGGGTGCGACCCGTCGCGCGCCCGGCGACGGTGGCGGCCTCCTCGTCGTCCTGGTTCCAGCCGGTGACCGTCGGGCGGGTCGCGCTGGGCGGGTGGTCGAAGCGGAAGACGGTGTTGCCGATCTCGATGCGATCTCCGTCGCGGAGCTGGCAGCGGCCGTCCTCGAGGCGGTCGTTGATGAGCGTGCCGTTGCCGGAGCCGCGATCGCGCAGCACCCAGGCGTCGCCGTCCCACGTCAGCTCGAGGTGGCGGCGCGACACCGCGATGTCGGTGAGGCAGACGTCGTTGTCGACGGCGCGGCCCACCAGCAGGTCCTTGCCCGGGCGCAGCTCGAACACCCGCCCCTGGTCGCTGCCGCCGAGGACGTGGAGCCGGGCCATGGCCCGCGGATCGGTGGCGTTGGTGGCGGTGCCGGGGACGAGCTGGAGGGGCGGCAGCGGACGGGCCTGATCCTCGACCGTGGGCTCGTCGACGGCGGCGGCGGGCTTCTCCCCCGACTCGGCGACGGTGGTGCCGTCCTCCCACGGCTCGTCCATCGTGGTCGAGGCGGCGGCGATGGGCGTCGGCGCCTCGTCGTCGGCGGCCGGGGGCTCGGGCTCGATCGTGGTCCGGTCCTCCTCGAGGTCGTCGAGCCCCGAGGCGCCGCCCGGCAGCACGGTCAGATGCGCCGGCGCGCGGCCGATCTGGCTCGGACCACGTCCCATCGACGGATCATTCTACGGGTCCCTACGCGGAGTTTCAACGATCGGGTGCGGGGCTCCTACCTGATCCTACCGTCGGTGGCGCACCGCGTTGTCGTGCGACGTGGTACGTGTGGGTGCATGCGGCTCACTCATGTCCGGGCACCGGACGGCGCGGTGGTCGGCGAGCTCGACCTCGTCCCGTCCAAGATCGTGGCGATCGGCCAGAACTACCGCCTTCACGCCCAGGAGATGGGCAAGGGGATCCCCGCCGAGCCCCTGATCTTCCTCAAGGCGCCGTCGGCGATGATCGGCGACGGCGGCGCCATCGAGCGGCCCGCCGGCTTCGCCCGCGTCGACCACGAGGCCGAGCTCGGCGTCGTGATCGGCACCCGCGCCCGGCGGGTGGCGCGCGAGGACGCCCTGGCCCACGTCCTCGGCTACACCTGCGTCAACGACGTCACCGTGCGCGAGCTGCAGCAGCGCGACGGCCAGTGGGCGCGCGCCAAGGGCTTCGACACGTTCTGTCCGGTCGGACCACGGGTGGTCGCCGGCCTCGATCCGTCCGACCTCGCGATCCGCTGCCGGGTCAACGGCGTGCTGCGCCAGGACTCCCGCACCAGCGACCTGATCTTCGACGTGCCGACCCTGATCGCCTTCGTGTCGGCGCACATGACCCTCGAGCCCGGCGACCTCCTGTCCACGGGCACGCCGGCCGGCGTCGGCGATCTCGCGGTCGGCGACGAGGTCGAGGTCGAGATCGAGGGCATCGGCGTGCTGCGCAACCGGGTGGTGGCGCGGCCCGAGGGCCGGTGACCGAGCTCGACGCCGAGACCGTGATCCTGGGCCTCGGCGGCAACGTCGGCGACGACGACGCGATCCTGGCCCGCTTCGCCGGCGCGGTGCGCGCGCTCGGGGCCTGGGGCACCGTGCGCGGCTCGCGCGTCTATCGCACCGCCGCCGTCGGCCCCGATCAGGCCGACTACCTCAACGCCGCCGTCGCCGTCGACGCGCCGGAGGAGCTGGCCGCCTCCGAGCTCGTCCGCGAGGTGCTCGCGATCGAGCGCGCGCTGGGCCGGGACCGCGGTCGCGAGGTCCGCTGGGGGCCGCGCCCGATCGACCTCGACGTGCTGCTGTGGGGCGCCCGCACGATCGCCCTCCGCGGGCCGCCCGCCCTCGCGGTCCCGCACCCGCGGCTGGCGACCCGCGCCTTCGCGCTGGTGCCGGTGATCGACCTGGTCGGCCCCGGGCTGCGCCACCCGTCCGATGGCCGGACGCTGGGCGAGCTAGCGGCCGACCTGCGCGCCGCCGGCGCCCCGCGCGTCGAGCGGACCGCCTACCACCTCGCCGGCGCGCCACCAGCGCCGCACCTGCTCGAGGGCTGAGGTCCGGGGCAGGCCGGCGGGCAGCGAGTCGAGGAGCACGCGGCCGTAGGTGCGGGTGACGATGCGGGGATCGAGGATCGCGACGACGCCGCGGTCGTCGCGCCGGCGGATGAGGCGGCCGAAGCCCTGCTTGAGGGCCAGCGCCGCCTGGGGGAGCTGGAGGGCGGCGAAGGGGTCGACACCCTGCTCGACCAGCGCGGCGGCGCGGGCGGCGACCAGCGGGTCGGTGTGGGGCTGGAACGGCAGCTTGTCGATGATGACCAGCGACAGGGCGTCGCCGGGCACGTCGACGCCCTCCCAGAACGAGCCGGTGCCGAGGAGGACCGCGCCCGGCGTGGCGCGGAAGCGCTCGAGCAGGGCGGCGCGCGGCGCGGCGCCCTGGCGCAGCAGCGGGTAGGGCAGGCCGGCGAGCAGGCGGGCGGCGGCGTCGAGGGCGCGGTGGCTGGTGAACAGCACGAAGGCGCGGCCGCCGGTGATCGCGAGCAGCTCGGTGATGCGGGCCGCCACCGGCGCCGACAGCCCCTCGCCGCTGGGCGGCGGCAGATCGCGGGCCAGGTACAGCATGGCCTGGCGCCGGTAGTCGAACGGCGAGGCCACGCCCAGCTCGTCGACCTCGTCGCGCGCGAGGCCGAGGCGGGTCCGGGTGTAGTCGAAGGCGCCGCCGACGGTGAGGGTGGCCGAGGCGAACACGGCCGTCGGTCCGCCGTGGACGATCACCTTGCGGACCACGTCGGCCACCGAGATCGGCGCCGCGGCCAGGGTGGTGCCGGTGGCCCGGGTCTCGCCCCAGTAGACGTGGGCGCGCTGCCGCTGCTCGGCCAGCTCGGCCAGGTCGTCGCGCACGGCGCGGGCGCGGCGGGCGAGGGCGGCGTGCTGCTCGCGGCGCGCGCGCTCGCGCTCGTCCTCGTCCTCGTGGGGCGGCGCCGGCACGGCGTCGAGGTCGCAGGCGCGGGCCAGCTCCTCGAGCGCGGCGTCGAGGGTGAACCACGCGTCCTGGCCGGGGCCGGCCAGGAGCGCGGGCGGCAGCGGCACCCGGCCACCGTCGGGGGCGGCGGCGAGGAGCGCCCGGCGGGCGTGGGCGAAGAGCGCGCTCGCCGCCCGATCGACGGCGGTGACCAGGGCGTCGAGACCGGGGCCCCACAGCGAGCCGCCGACGACGATCAGGGCGTCGCGGACCAGGGCGTGGAGCCGCGCGGTGGAGAGCCGGACGCCGAAGTGCTCGGTGGCCACGTCCTCGAGCTGGTGGGCCTCGTCGAAGATCACCGCGTCGTGATCGGGCAGCACCCGGGCGCCGGGGTAGCTGGCGCGCAGCGCCAGGTCGGCCAGGTACAGGTGGTGGTTGACCAGGACGAGGTCGGCCTTGTCGGCGGCGCGGCGGGCGCCGGTCACGAAGCAGCGCTCGAAGTGGGGGCAGCGCGGGCCGAGCCGGTGATCGGGCGTGGTCGTGACCTCGGCCCACGCCGGCGCGTCCTCGGGCACCGCCTCGAGCTCGGCGCGATCGCCGGTCGCGGTGTCGTCGATCCAGGCCAGGATCTCGCGCAGCGCCGGCGAGCTGGCCGCCTCGGCGCTGCGCCGCGCCTCCTCGAGCTTGCGCCGGCACACGTAGTTGCCGACGCCCTTGAGGGCGACCGCGGTGAACGGCCGGCCCACGATCTGCTTGAGCAGCGGCAGGTCGTGGCGGACGATCTGGTCCTGCAGCGCGCGCGTCCCCGTCGACACCACGACCCGCTTGCCCGAGGCCAGGGCCGGCACCAGGTAGGCCAGGGTCTTGCCGGTGCCGGTGCCGGCCTCGACCACCAGCGGCCGGTCGTCGGCGAGGGCGGCGGCGACGGCCTCGGCCATGCGCCGCTGCTCGGGCCGATCTTCGAAGTGCGGGATCGCGGCGGCCAGCGCGCCGCCCGGCGCCAGCGGATCGACGCTCATCCCGGCGCGGCCTCGCCGCCGTCGCCGGCCTCGCCGCCGCCGCCGTCGCCGCCGGTCGGGCGCGGCGCGCGCGCCGCCTTCTCGTCGTGGCCGCTCTGGCCGAAGCGCCGGCCGAGCTCGCGCCACACCCGCGCGATGGGGATGTCGCGGGCCACCAGCCCGACCATGACGTGGAACAGCAGGTCGGCGGTTTCGTGCACGACCTTGGCCTCGTCGCCGGCCGGCAGCTCGGCGGCCAGCTCGCCGTGCTCCTCCTCGATCTTGGCCAGGATCTTCGGCATGCCGGCGGCGAGCAGGGAGCGGGTGTAGCTCTTCTCGGCGGTGGCGGCGCGGCGGGCGTGGAGCACGCGCTCGAGCCGGTCGACGACGTGGGCCGGCGGCGCGCCGTCGTCGTCGTCGCCGTCGCCGCGGTGGAAGAAGCAGGCGGTCGCGCCGGTGTGGCAGGTGGGCCCGGCGGGGCGGGCCTTGACCAGCACCGCGTCGAGGTCACAGTCGACCCGGAGCTCGATCACGCGCAGCGTGTGGCCCGAGGTCTCGCCCTTCCTCCACAGCGCGCCCCGCGACCGCGACCAGAAGTGGACCTCGCCCCGCTCGCGGGTCAGCCGCCAGGCCTCGGCGTTCATCCACGCCAGCATGAGCACGGCGCCGGTGTCGGCGTCCTGCACCACGGCGGGGGCGAGGCCGCGGTCGTCCCAGGCAGGCTCCGGCAGCGGCATGGTGCGGTTGTCGGCTCCCGGATCGATCGCTGTCAAGTTCTCGCGGCGCGGCGGGCGGGCGCGGCCCGCCCGGCCGTCACGGCCGCACCGGCAGGCCGCGGGCGGCCAGGTGCGCCTTGGCCTCGCCGATCGTGTGGTGGCCGTAGTGGAAGATCGACGCCGCCAGCACGGCGTCGGCGCCGCCCACCGCCAGGCCGTCGGCCAGGTGGTCGAGGGTGCCGACCCCGCCCGAGGCGATGACCGGGACGGTCACGGCGTCGACCACCGCCCGCACCAGGGCCAGATCGTAGCCCTGCTTGCTGCCGTCCTGGTCCATGCTGGTGAGCAGGAGCTCGCCGGCGCCGAGCTCGGCGACGCGCGCGCACCAGGCCAGGACGTCGAGCCCCTCCGGGGTGCGGCCGCCGTGGCTGTAGACCTCCCAGCGTGGGGGCCCGCCGTCGGCGGGGCGGCGCTTGGCGTCGACCGCGACCACGATCGCCTGGTTGCCGAAACGCTCGGCGGCGCGCCGCACCAGCAGCGGATCGCGGATGGCGGCGGTGTTGATCGAGACCTTGTCGGCGCCGGCGAGGAGCAGGCGCTCGACGTCGTCGACCGAGCGCACGCCGCCGCCGACGGTGAGCGGCACGAACACGCGGTCGGCGGTGCGGGCGACCACGTCGACGATCGTCGAGCGGCCCTCGGGGGAGGCCGAGATGGCGAGGAAGCAGATCTCGTCGGCGCCCTGGGCGTCGTAGGCGGTGGCCTGCTCGACCGGATCGCCGGCGTCGCGGAGCTGGACGAAGGCGGTGCCCTTGACCACCCGGCCGTCCATGACGTCGAGGCAGGGGATGACCCGGCGGGTCAGCATCGCGCGGCCTCGACCGCCTCGGCCACGGTGAAGCGGCCGTCGTAGAGCGCGCGGCCGACCACGCACGCCGGCACCCCGGCGGCGGCCAGGGCGCGCAGATCGTCGAGGGCGTGGACGCCGCCCGAGGCGATGACCTCGATCGGCACCGCGGCGGCGAGGGCGGCGGTGGCGGCGACGTTGGGCCCGGCGCCGGTGCCGTCGCGGGCGACGTCGGTGTAGAGGATGGCGGCGGCGCCCCAGGCGGCGGCGCGCTCGGCGAGCTCGCGGGCCGACACCGTCGAGGTCTCGACCCAGCCCTCGACCGCGACCAGGCCGTCCTTGGCGTCGACCGCGACCACCACCCGGCCCGGCAGCTCGCGGCACAGGGCCTCGACCATCGCCGGCTGCTTGACCGCGGCGGTGCCGAGCACGACCCGGCCGGCGCCGGCGGCGAGCACGGCCCGGGCGGTGGCGGCGTCGCGGATGCCGCCGCCGACCTGGACCGGCACCGGCGCCGCCGCGCACAGCCGGGCGATGACGTCGCCGTGGGCGCGGGCGCCGGCGAAGGCGCCGTCGAGGACGACCACGTGCAGGCGCTCGACCCCGGCCACCACCAGCTCGGCCACCAGCTCCTCGGGGCGGGCGCGGTAGACCGTGGCCTGGTCGCGGCGGCCCTCGCGCAGCCGCACCGCCTGGCCGCCCAGCAGATCGATCGCCGGATAGAGCTTCATGTCCGCACGAACGCCTCGAGCAGCGCGAGGCCGGTGCGCTGGCTCTTCTCGGGGTGGAACTGGACGGCGAAGACGTTGTCGCGGCGGATCGCGGCGGCGAAGACCACGCCGTGCTCGCTGGTCATGACCGTCACCGCCGGATCGGCGGGGACGACGTGGTAGCTGTGGACGAAGTAGAGGTGGGCGCCGTCGGCGACCGCGTCACCCACCGGGTCGGCGGCCACCCGCCGCACCTGGTTCCAGCCCATGTGCGGGACCTTGAGGGCGTGGTCGGCGGGGCGGAAGCGCACGACCCGGCCGGCGACCAGGCCGAGGCCGCGCTGCGGGCCCTGCTCCTCGCTCTCGTCGAACAGGACCTGGAGCCCGAGGCAGATGCCGAGGTAGGGGGTGCCGCGGGCGATGGCCTCGCGCAGCGGCGCCTCGAGGTCGCGCTCGGCGAGGCCGCGGGTGAAGGCGCCGAACGCGCCCTGCCCCGGCACGATCACCTTGTCCGCCTTCCGGACGACATCGCCGTCGCGGGTGACGGTGGCGGCGCCGCCCGCGGCCGCCACCGCCTTCTCCACCGAGCGCAGGTTGCCGGAGCAGACGTCGACGATCGCGATCACCGGGGCCTCCCCTCGGCGGCGCCGCGGCCACGCTCCGGCCTCACTCCGGCCTCACTCCGGCCTCACTGCGTCCGGCCTCACTGCGTCCGGCCTCACTGCGTCAGGGTCCCCTTGGTCGACGGCACTGCGCCCTGGGCGCGGGGGTCGACCCGGGTGGCCTGATCGAGGGCCTTGGCGAGGGCCTTGAAGATGATCTCGATGACGTGGTGCGGGTTGCCGCCGTAGTGGAGCAGGACGTGGAGGTTGGCCTCGGCGCGGGTCGCGAACGCGGCGAAGAACTCCTTGGCCAGCTCGCAGTCGAAGGTGCCGATCCACTTGCCGTCGAGGCCGGCCACGTTCCACACGAACGCCGGCCGGCCCGAGAAGTCGACCGCCACCGTCGCCAGGCTCTCGTCCATGGGCAGGGTCGCCCAGCCGTAGCGGGCGCTGCCGGCGCGGTCGCCCAGGGCCTCGCGGAAGGCCTGGCCCAGCACCAGGCCGACGTCCTCGACGGTGTGGTGGCCGTCGATCTCGGTGGCGCCGCGGGCGGTGACCGCCAGGTCGAACAGGCCGTGGCGGGCCAGGGCGTCGAGCATGTGGGTGAGGAACGGGATCGGCGTGTCGAGCTGACGCGCGCCGCTGCCGTCGAGCCCGAGCTCGATCGTGATCTGGGTCTCCCGGGTGGTGCGCTCGACGCGCGCGGTCCGTGCGGCCACGTCCCCTTCTAGCACGCTCGGGTTGGCCCGGGCACGCCCGGGCCGGCGTCGCCCGCGCCGCGCGGGGTGGACGCGGTTCAGCGGCGCGGCCGGGTCCGCGCCTGGAACCCCGGCCGGGCGGGCGCTGACGTCAGCGGCGCAGCAGGTCGAAGCGCTCGCGGGCGGCGGCGACCTCGGCCGGCGACTGGGCGCCGACGAGGTCGAGGCTGGCGCGCTGCTCCTTGCCGGTCCGGGCGTCGCGGGCGCGAACCTGGAGGATGCCGGAGGCGTCGAGCTGGAAGGTCACCTCGATCGCGCTCTCGCCGCGCGGCCGTGGCGGCAGGCCGTCGAGGACGAGGTCGCCGAGGATGACGTTGTCGTCGAGGCGCCGGGACTCGCCCTGGCACACCCGGATGCGGACCATCTGCTGCTGGTCGCGCGAGGTCGAGAACACCTTCATGGTCTCGGCCGGGACGCGCGAGTTGCGGCGGATGAGCTCCTCGCAGTAGCCGCCGACGGTGCCGATGCCGAGGCCGCGCGGCGTGACGTCGAGGACGGTGGGCACCCCGGCGGGCGGCGGGGCGAAGGTGGCGCCGCCGGCGAGGCCCGTCACGAGCGTCGGCATCTGGGCCGGGCCCGGGGTCGCCGGCGGGCTGACCCCGAACGCCGCGGCCGGTGGCTGCGCGCCCAGGAGGGTCGGGGCCTGGGCGCCGCCGACCGCCAGCGGCGAGCCGACCGCCGCCGGCCCGGCCACCGCCAGGGGCGAGCCGACCGCCGGGGGCCCGGCCACCGGCGGCCGCGGCGGCGCCGGCTCGAAGGTCAGGGTCGGCTGGGTCGCGGGGCCGAACGGATCGAGGAGCGGCTGCGACGGCAGCGGCTGCGACGGCTGGGTCGGCGGCGCGAAGGCGGCGGGCAGCGCCTGGGTCGGCCGGGTCGGGGGCGCGAACGGATCGAAGGCCTCGCGGGTGGGCTCGGGCCGGGTGCTCTCGGTGGGCAGGCGCTCGCGGGTGGGCTCGGCGCCGACCGCCGCCTCGTCGGCGGCCGGGGTCACCGGCACCCCGATCATCGTCCGCTTCTGCGACGGGATCGGCGGCGGGGCGGCGGCGCCGGGCCGGGTGATGCGGGCGATGGCCTTGGCGCCGGTGGTCGGCTCCTCGAAGCGGTCGACGGCCTGGCCGGGGCGGGCGCCGCGCTCGGTCGGCGGCCGCCCGCCCGGCGGCCGGACCTCGGCCCCCATCGGCGCGGTCGTCCGCTTCTCGGACGTGGCGACGTCCTCGAAGGTCGCCCCCACCGCCGGCACGCCCGGCGACGACGGCATGCGGCTGGGCTTGCGCGACAGGATGCGCTCGAGCGCCGAGGCCTGGAGCGCGGCGCCGACCGCCACCGCCTCCTCGGGGTTGACGTCGGTGCGCGGGGTGCGCTGGAAGAACTGGGTCACCCGCTCGCGCACGTACGGGATCTTGGTGGTGCCGCCGACCAGGACCACGTCCTCGATCGCGCTCGGCGCGAGCTGGGCCAGGCGCATCGCCTCCTCGCACACCGCGAACGAGCGCTCGATGATGGGCTGGGCGCGGGCGATGAGCTGGTCGCGCGAGATCTCGATCTCGAGGTTGATCGGGGCGCCGCCCGGCCCGTAGGCGATCTCGTCGACCTTGACGATGGCCCGCGACCGCCGCGACAGCTCGATCTTGGTCTGCTCGGCGACCGCGCGCAGGCGCATGACGCTGACCTCGTTATCGCGGACGTCGAGGCGCTGGCTGGCCAGGAACTGGTCGGCCATGTGCATCATCAACGCCTCGTCGATGTCGTCGCCGCCCAGGAACGAGTCGCCGGCGGTGGCCAGGACCTCGTAGACCTGGTCTTGCAGGCGCAGGATCGTGACGTCGAAGGTGCCGCCGCCGAAGTCGTAGACCGCGATCACCCGCGAGAGCTGGCGCTGGTGGCCGTAGGCGAGCGCGGCGGCGGTGGGCTCGTTGAGGACGCGGACGACGGTGATGCCGGCGATCGCGCCGGCGGTCGCGGTGGCCGAGCGCTGGGCGTCGGTGAAGCTGGCCGGCACCGTGACCACGGCCCGCGCCACGTCCTGGCCGAGGGACTTCTTGGCGACGTTGCGGACGTGGTCGAGGACGATCGCCGAGATCTCGGGCACGGCGAACTCGCCGGCGCGGGTCACGATGACCGGCTGCTGGTTGGCGCCCTCCTTGATCTGGTACGGCATGCGCCCGAGCGCCGCCTGGAGCTCCTTGCTGCGGAAGCTGCGCCCGATGAGGCGCTTGGCCGAGTAGACCGTGTTGCGCGGGTCGATCACCCGCCGCTGCTTGGCGTCGACGCCGACCACGACCTGACCGCCGGGGTGGAACGACACCACCGACGGGTGGATCTTGGTGCCGCGGTCGTCGGCGAGGACCCGGGGCTGGCCGGCGGCGTCGCACACCGCCACCACCGAGTTGGTCGTGCCGAGATCGATGCCGACGATCGGATCGGCCATGGTCAGCGTCCCTCCGTGGGCCCGGGACCAGGCCCGGCGGCCGGCGCGGCCGGCGGCAGCCGAGCCAGCACGCCGTCGTACCAGCGCTCGAGGGCGCCTCGGAACGGCCACATCCAGCCGTAGGACGGCCCGGTGAACTGGCGCAGCACGTGCGCCCGGTAGCCCGCGCGGCGGGGATGCTCGGGGCCGTAGACGGCCGCCGCGGCGCGGATCGACTCCTCGTAAGCTGCCATCTCGAACCGTGCGCGAAAATACGCGACTCCGAGCGGGAGGGGCAAAAACAGGTACAGGAACGCCATGCCCGGGAGCGTGAAGCGTCGAAACTGGCGCAGGTGGACGGCCTCGTGGCGCAGGGTGCAGTAGCGCTCGCGGGGGTCGCGGTCGTCCCAGTCGGCGGTGACGTAGATGGTCCGGCCGATCGTGGTCTGGTAGCCGTCCAGGTAGGCGGTCATCCCGCCCAGGGTGAGCACCCGCAGCCCGTGGTGGATGGCCCGGTGCAGGCGCGAGGTCGCCTTGTTGACGATCCGCAGGCGCGGGAACTCGCCCCGGAGCTCGTCGACCAGCTCCTGGTAGCGGCGCTCGTGGCGCGCGTGGCGCTCATCCGGACCCATGCGCACGACGATCTTAGCAGGCCCCCTCGCGCCGCCGGGCAGCGGTCGGTTAGTGTGGCGGGCCGTGGCGGTCGACACCAGTCGTCTCAACCCACCGCAGCGCGCCGCCGTCACCCACGGCGGCGGGCCGCTGCTGGTGCTGGCCGGCGCCGGCTCGGGCAAGACCCGGGTGATCACCTACCGCATCGCTCACCTGCTCGGCCTCGGCATCCCGCCCGACGCCATCGCCGCCCTCACCTTCACCAACAAGGCGGCCGAGGAGATGCGGGAGCGGGTCGCCCACCTGCTCGGCGACCGGCGGACCGCGGCCAAGCTGACCATGGGCACGTTCCACGCCCTGGGCCTGACGCTGCTGCGGGCCGAGCGCAAGGCCCTGGGCTACCCGCGCGGCTTCGCGGTCTACGACCAGGCCGATCAGCTCGGGGTGGTGCGCGAGGTCCTGCGCTCGCTCAAGGACTTCTCGCGCGACGGCGAGCGGCGCTGGGACGTGAAGGCGATCCTGGCCCGCGTCTCGCTGGCCAAGAACGGCTTCGTCGCCCCCGACGACTACCAGCCACGCGAGGGCGACGAGTACGACGCGATCACCGCCGAGGTCTACCCCCGCTACCAGGCGGCGCTGCGCAGCTACGCCGCCTTCGACTTCGACGACCTCATCGTCGAGCCGGTGCGCCTGCTCCAGGGCGACGCCGGCGTGCGGGCGCGCTGGGCCGAGCGCTTCCGCTTCGTCATGGTCGACGAGTACCAGGACACCAACCGCGCCCAGCTCCTGCTGGTCAAGGAGCTGGTGGCCCATCACGGCAACCTCACCGTGGTGGGCGACGACGACCAGTCGATCTACGCCTGGCGCGGCGCCGAGCCGGCCAACATCCTGCGCTTCGCCGACATGTTCGAGGGCGCGCACGTCATCAAGCTCGAGCAGAACTACCGCTCGACCCGGCACATCCTCGCCGCCGCCAACGCGGTCATCGCCCACAACACCCAGCGCCACGGCAAGACGCTGTGGTCGGAGCTGGGCGCCGGCGAGCCCATCACCCACGCCGTGGCCCAGGACGTCGAGCAGGAGGCGCGGTGGGTGGCGCAGGAGCTGGCCCGCCAGCGCGAGGGCGGGCGCCGCTGGGCGGATCTGGCCGTGCTCTACCGCTCCAACCTGCAGGCCAAGCTGCTCGAGGACGAGCTGCGCCAGCACGACGTGCCCTACGTGATGTACGGCGGCCAGGAGTTCTTCGAGCGCAAGGAGGTGAAGGACGTGATCGCCTACCTGCGCCTCGCCCTCAACCCGCGCGACGAGCTGTCGCTGCGGCGCATCGTCAACTACCCGGCGCGCGGCGTCGGCCCGGCGACGGTGGAGAAGCTGGCGGCGTGGTCGCAGGCCCGCCACGTCACGATGTGGGAGGTGGTCCAGGCGGTGGCCCAGGCCGACGACGCCCAGGCCCTCGACGACGCCGGGCTGCGGCCCGGGGTGCGGCGGGCGCTGTCGGAGCTGGTCGCGATCGTCGACGCGCTCGGCCGCGGGCTGCGCGACGGCGCGGCGGTGGCGTCGACCCGCGCGCTCGTCGAGGCCATCGGCCTCCACGACGACCTGCGCGCCGCCGCGCCCAGCGCCACCGCCGCCCAGCGCCGCATCGACAACGTCGAGGGCCTGCTCGGCTCGCTGGCCCGCTTCGAGGCCAAGGCCCGCGGCGCCGACGCCCTCGGCGACTACCTGCGCAAGCTGTCCCTGGAGTCGGGCGAGGAGGCCGACACCTCGGGCGACAAGGTCGTGCTCACGACGCTGCACGGCGCCAAGGGCCTCGAGTTCCCGGTGGTGTTCATGGTCGGTCTCGAGGAGGAGCTCCTGCCCCACGCCCGCACCCTCTCCCCGCAGGCCACCGACGCCCTCGACGCCGAGCACGCCTCCGACGTCAGCGAGGAGCGGCGGCTGTGCTACGTCGGCATCACCCGCGCCCAGCGCAAGCTCTACATCACCCGCGCCTGCACCCGGGTCAGCCGCGGCCGCCAGGTGCCGCGGCTGCCGTCGCGCTTCCTGCTCGAGATCCCCGACGAGCTGCTCGAGGTGCGCGACCTGGCCGAGGAGGCGAAGGCGGCGGTGCCCCAGGCCGAGCTGCGGTCGTTCTTCGCCAGCTTCGCCGGCGACGACTGACGAGCGCGCCGCGGGCGGCCGCGCCGACGTGCGACACCTGCGACAGCCCGCGACGCGGGCGTACGCGTGGAAACCGCCGCGCGCGCGGGTCTATTCCTGGCAAGCGGCTGTCAGCGCGGGGGCGGGTTTTCCTCCGCCCCTGACGCCGATTTCTGATATGCCGCCGGCCATGAAGCGCAACCTGTTCCTGTGCTCGCTCCTGCTCGCCGCGGCCTGCGGCGGTGGCGGCAAGAAGACGACGACGACGGCCGGTGGAGGCACCGGCGGCGACCCCGGCGGTGGTGGCGGCGGCGGCGGCGGCGGCGGGGCGCCCGACCCGGCGCTGGCCGCACGCGTGGCCTTCAACAACCCGGGCGGGATGTGGATGCCGCGCCAGATGGCGCTGCCCCAGCACGCCGAGCGGCTCACCGCCATGGGCGTGAAGCTGCCGGCCGAGAACCTGACCAACCCGCTGGTGGCGCCGCTCAACGCCGTGGTGTGGCTGGGCGGCTGCACGGCGTCGTTCGTGTCGCCCGACGGCCTGGTCGTCACCAACCACCACTGCGTGCAGGGCGCGCTGCAGTACAACTCGACGCCCGAGGACAACCTGGTCGAGAACGGCTTCCTGGCCCGGACCCGCGGCGACGAGCGCTCGGCGGGTCCCACCCAGAAGATCATGGTCGCCCAGGCCTTCACCGACGTGACCGCCGAGGTCACCGCCGGCCTCGACGCGCTCGCCGATCCCACCGCGCGCAAGACCGAGCGCGAGATGCGCACCAAGCGCCTGACCGCGGCCTGCGAGAAGGACCGCCCCGACGTCCGCTGCAGCGTGACCAGCTTCTTCAACGGCGCCGAGTGGCAGCTCATCGAGTACCTCGAGCTGCGCGACGTGCGCCTGGTCTACGTGCCGCCGCGCGCGATCGGCAACTACGGCGGGGAGGTCGACAACTGGCAGTGGCCGCGCCACACCGGCGACTGGGCCTTCTACCGCGCCTACGTCGGCAAGGACGGCAAGTCGGCGCCGTACGCGCCCGACAACGTCCCGTTCAAGCCCCGGCACTGGCTCAAGGTCGATCGCGACGGCCTGGCCCAGCACGACTTCGTCATGGTGACCGGCTACCCCGGCCGCACCAACCGCATCACCACGTACGCCGAGGTCGAGCACGACGTCACCTGGTACTACCCGTACCTCATCGACTACCTGCAGGCCCGCTACGACCAGCTCGAGGCCATGCTCAAGCCCGACAGCGGCGTGAGCCCGGCGACCCGCATCAAGGCCACCGTCGGCAAGCAGGGCGTGCAGAACGGCCTGGCCAAGTTCACCGGCGTCCTCAACGGCCTCAAGAAGGGCGACATGATGGCCCAGAAGCAGGCCATCGACGCCAAGGTCCGGGCCTGGGCCGCCCAGCCCGGCCGCGAGGCCCACGCCGCCGCGATCGCGCGCCTCGACGAGCTGAACGCCGAGGATCGCAAGACGGCGCGCGTCGACTTCGATCGCGGCCAGGCGCTGGCCGGCTCGGCCCACCTCCGCAACGCCTTCCTGTTCGTGCGCATGGCCGAGGAGCGGCAGAAGAAGGACGCCGACCGCAAGCCGGGCTACCAGGATCGCGACCTGGTCAACCTCGAGAACGCCCAGAAGGCGTTCGCCCGCCAGTACGACGCGGCGATCGATCGCGCCGGGTTCCGCCTCGCCCTGGTCCGCGCCCTGGCGCTGCCCGAGGCCGAGCGGCCGTGGCTGGCCACGATCGTCGGCGCCAAGAAGGGCGCCAAGATCGACGAGGCGGCGATCGACCGGGCGCTCGACGCCCTCTACAAGGGCACCAAGCTCGAGGACGAGGCGGTCCGCCTCGACCTGCTCAAGAAGGGGACCCCGGCCAAGCTCAAGGCGTCGAAGGACCCGTTCGTCAAGCTGGCGGTGGCGCTGTGGCCCGAGGTCAAGCAGCGGGAGAAGCTCGACGACGCCGAGGTCGGCGAGCGGCTGCTGCTGGCGCCGAAGTACGGCGAGGCGATGCTGCAGGCCCTCGACGGCTTCCTGTCGCCCGACGCCAACGCCACCCTGCGCGTCACCTACGGCACGATCAAGCCCTTCGCCAAGGGCGGCAAGCCCTTCACCCTGGCCAGCGAGATCCCGGCCAAGGACAAGGGCGAGGATCCGTTCGACGCCCCGAAGAAGCTGCTCGACGGCATCAAGGCCCGGACCTGGGGCCCGTACGCCGACCGCACCCTGGGCGAGGTCCCGGTCAACTTCATCGCCGACCTCGACATCACCGGCGGCAACTCGGGCTCGCCGGTCCTCGACGCCGAGGGCGAGCTGGTCGGCCTGGCCTTCGACGGCAACATCGAGGGCGTGGCCTCCGACGTGGTCTTCAACCACGCCACCACCCGCACGATCATGGTCGACGCCCGCTACATGCTGTGGGTGATGGACCTGGTCGACGGCGCCGACAACGTGCTCGAGGAGCTCGGCGTCAAGCCGTCCCTGTGAGCGCGGGGCCGCGGGCGGCGGGGAGCCTCCCCAGCCGCTCGCGGGCGACCCCGACGTAGCGGGGGTCGGCGTCGCCGCACAGGAAGCGGCGGCCGGTGCGGGCGGCGACGGCGGCGGTGGTGCCCGAGCCCACGAACGGATCGACCACGAGGTCGCCGGGGCGCGACGAGGCCAGGATCAGGCGCTCGATCAGCGCCTCGGGCTTCTGGGTGGCGTGCTCGGTCTTCTCGTCCATGCCGTTGCACAGGACGGGGATCTCGAGCACGTCGCGGGGCTTGGCGCCCAGCGGGTTGGGCTGCCAGCGGTCGCGGCGGCGCCCGCCGCCGCCGTACTGCGAGCTCACCGCCTGCACCCGCTCGGGGTAGCGCGTGGTGTGGGCGTTGTACGGGATCCGGACCGCGTCGACGTCGATGCCGGCGCCGCGGCGCCCGCGCAGGTGGAGGATGCTCTCGTGGGAGCGGCCCCAGTCGCGGCCGCGGTTGGCCTTGTTGCGGTAGTACCAGACGAGCCACCGGCACTCGGCGAAGCGGCGGGCGGAGCGGACCTTGAGCTCGGCCAGGATCTCCGAGAAGCCGCACACGTAGGCCGAGCCGGCGTCGCCGACGACGCGCCGGACCTCGGCCAGCCAGCCGTCGCACCAGGCGACGTAGGCGTCGAGCGACTCGAACTCGTCCCAGTCGGCCTTGCCGATGGCGTAGGGCGGATCGGTCACCACCAGCGCGGCGCCGCCGTCGGGGACGCGGCCCAGGAGCTCGTGGACGTCGGCCCGCCACAGCTCGCCGCGGGCGGTGGCGAGGGCGCGGGTCGGGCCGGGCGCGGTCAGGTCGCGGGGGACCGGCAGCTCGCGGGGCAGGCGCGGCGGGCGCTTGGGCACGGCCGACTCTACGGCGTCGGTGTGACCGCGGCGGCGGCGCCGTCGGGCGGCGCGGCGGGCGCCGCCTCGTCGACCCGCTCGATGGCCTGGCCGCGGCCGCGGTAGCGATCGCCGCAGCGGCCGCACACCGTGACGCCGGTGCCGTCGAAGCCGGGCAGGCGCTCGCCGCAGCGGCAGGCCCAGCCGATCCAGCGCGCCGGCACGCCCACCACCAGGGCGTGGGCGGCGACGTCGGCGGCCACCGCGGCGCCGGCGCCGACGAAGGCGTAGGCGCCGATGGTCACGCCGCACAGCACGGTGGCGTTGGCGCCGATCGTGGCGCCGCGGCCGACCCGGGTGGGCGCGAACTCCTCGCGCCGCGACACGTGGGCGCGCGGGTGCTTGACGTTGGTGAAGACGCACGACGGGCCGAGCAGGACCTCGTCCTCGAGGGTGACGCCGTCGAAGACCGAGACGTGGTTCTGGATGCGGCAGCCGTCGCCGATCGTGACGTTGCCGATGTAGCAGGCGTGGCCGACCACGCAGTCGCGGCCGACGCGGGCGCCGGGCATGACGTGCGCGAAGTGCCAGACCCGGGTGCCCTCGCCGAGGACGGCGCCGCGCTCGACCACGGCGGTGGGGTGGACCAGCGGGGTCGCGGGCGCGGCGGCATCGACGGACGACATCGGCTCTCCTCGGGTGCGGGCGGCGACCATACCCGGACTACCGGCGCGGGCGGTAGTAGTGACGGAGGGTCAACCACAGCTCGAGGGGGTCGAAGCCGAGCAGGGCGAAGGGGTGGGCGCCCGACTCCTTCATCGCGGTGCGCGCGCGGTCGGCGAGCCCGGCGGCGCGGTCGCGGGCGCCCTGGGGCAGGAGGCTGGCCAGGGCGAGGGCGCCGCGCTGGGCCACGGCGGCCACGGTGGCGCCGCCGAGCAGGCCGAGCAGCCACGCCGGCGCCGGATCGATGACGAGGCGGCGGGCGTTGAGCTCGCGGCCGAGGGTGTCGGGTGGCCCGCCGATGATGCGGTCGATCGTGGCGCGCTCGGCGAAGACGCTCACGCACGGGCGGGCGAAGCGGTCGGCGATGGCGCGGTTGACCCGCTTGTAGGCGGTGGCCCAGTCGCGGGCGAGGGCGGCCTCGCCGACGTCGGCGGCGAGCGCGGCGTGGGTGGCGACCTCGGCGATGTCGCCCCGGCGCTTGACCGCGATCACCGAGGCCGCGACCCGGCTGCGGTCGTCGGCGATGACGTAGGCGGCGAGCGCGGTGTCGTCGGGCACCAGCAGATCGAACGTGCGCTGCAGCGGCTCGTAGGCGGGCGCCGGCAGGAGGTCGAGCAGCGGCGGCTCGCTCCACACCCCCTTGCCGCTGCGGGCCTTGAGCGCGCGCAGGAGCACCAGCCCCTGCGCGGCGGCGTCCTGGTCGGGCTCGAGCTGGCGCTCGACCTCGGCGGCGAGCGCGGCCACGACGCCGACCTCGAGCACGATCACCGCGCCGACGTCGAGGCGGCGGGCGCAGGCCTGGAGGTGGGCCGGGGTCGGCGGCAGGGCGAGCGCGGCCGGATCGACCGCGCCGCGGGCGTCGTGGCCGGCGACGACGAGCTTGAGCACGCGCGCCGCCGGGGTGTCGACGATCGCGAGCGCCCAGCGCGGGCGGCTGCGCACCGCCGGCGGCACCAGGACGTCGAACCACCCGGCCCAGTGCCGGGGCTCGAGGTGATGGAGGGCAACCTCACGGGACAGCACGCGAAACCAGGCTACCAGGAAACTTGAAACCGGCGGGGAGGCGGGACAGCATCGCTGCCATGAAGAAGAACCACCTGCTCGTGAGCGGTCTCGCGGTCCTGGCGTTCGGTGCGGGCTCGGCCTCGGCCGGCGGCTCGGAGGGGTCGATCGGCGTCGGCGCCGAGTTCATGCTGTCGGGCCTGGGCGGCATGTCGGCCAACTACGACATGGGGCAGTTCCACGTCGGCGGCTTCCTCTCGTTCGAGGACGAGGACGGCGACGACAACACCGACATCGCGCTCGGCGGTCGCTTCTACTACCACCTGCACTCGACGGCGATGAGCGACTTCTCGGTCGGCGGCGCGCTCGGCATCGGGCTCATCGGCGACCGCAACCCGGCGATGGACAACAACGCCACCATCGTCTACCTCGAGCCGGGCGTGCAGATCCGGGCCTTCGTGGCGTCGAACGTGGCCCTGTCGTTCTCGGCCGGCCTGACCCTGGGCATCGCCGACGCCTCGGGCGTGGCCATCACCGGCCAGTTCAACGGCATCGGCGGCGTCCACTACTACTTCTTCTGATCGGCGGTCGAGGCGCGGGCCCCGACCCGGGCCTCCACCCGGAACAGGCGCGCGTCGCGGGCGGCCAGCGCCACCGCGATCGCGCCGGGGTCGGCGGGGCCGTCGCCCAGCGCCTCGGTGCCCAGGGCGTCGCGCAGGGTCGTGCCGGGCGGCACCATCAGGCGCGCGGTCACCGGCCGCTCGCCCGGGTTGACCAGGATCAGGGCCCGCACCGCGCCGGCGTCGTCGGCGAAGGCGGCGGCGTGGACCGCGGCCGGCCGCTCGACGTACCAGTCCTCGACCGGCGCCAGCGCCGCCAGATCGGCGGCGAGCCCGGCGGTGTCGTCGAGCGAGCCCGGGCTCATGAAGCCGGCGCGCCGCGGCACCGCGGCGTCCTCGCCCAGCGGCTCGCCCCACTCGTCGAGCGACGGGGTCTCGGGCCCGAGGACCACGACCTTGCGGGCGGCGGCGACCTGGCCGAGCTTGCGCCACAGCGCCCGATCGACGCGGTGGAGGGTGGGGGCGACGATCGCGTCGTGCTCGAGCAGGCGGTCGAGGGCGGCGCCCTCGTCGACGATGACGTAGGGGACGCGGGCGAGGTCGAGGGCGCGGGCGACGGCGTCGAACCAGCGGCGGTGGAGGGCGGCGGCGGGATCGCGGGCCAGCTCGGCCGAGCCCGCCGGGCCCAGGCCGAGCAGCTCGCCGGCCACCGGCGGCAGCGGATCGACGAGCGACGAGGCCAGGCCGTGGCGGGCGTCGGCGCGTGACAGCACCAGCGCGACCCGGGCCCGGCGGCGGAGCGCGGTCCAGTCGAGCTCAGCCAGGGCCGCGAGCACGCGGCCGACCCAGCGCGCGGTCGGGCGCGGCCGGGCCTCCTCGTCGAGGATCCCGCCCATCCAGCGGTCGCGGCACATGCCCATGTAGAACGACAGGCCGCGCACGCCGCCGGCGAGGAGGGCGAGGGTGACGGCGCGCTGCTCGTCGTCGGAGAACGGCGGGGCGTAGGGGACGAAGCCGCAGCCCAGCTCGGGGACCAGCGGCAGGTGGGCGGTCGAGCCCGCGAGGTGCAGCGCGCGGCGGCGGACGGCGTCGAGCGCGCCGCCGCCGGCGTAGACGTCGAGGCCGACCGGTCCGCCCACCGCGCGCTCGAGGCGGGGCAGGTCGGTGAACCACGGCTCGCCCGGCGGCAGGTTGCCGTAGCGGGCGAGGCCGTCGAGGCCGGCGGCGTCGAGGGCACGGCCGAAGCGGGCGAGGGCCTGGGCCAGGAGCTCGTCCTTCCACCGCACCCAGCGGGCGCAGGTGGCGGCGGCCTCCGGCGACCAGGCGCGGGGCGCGTCCTCGTCGTCGCCGGTGGCGGCGCGCCAGGCGGCCAGCGCGTCGGGGTGGTAGTCGTGGTCGAACGCGCCCAGGCGGAAGAAGAGCTGCGGCTCGTTGTCGACCTGCAGCGCCACCACCGGCCCGTCGGGCCACCGTCGCGGCGCCACCACTTCGCCGACGGCGCGGAACCAGGCCGCGACCTCGTCGTGGAGCTTGCCGCTGGCGTACGACGGCACCGGGAAGGCGCGCGGCGGCGCCGGCAGCCACACCGGCCCGCCATGGGCGGCGCGGGCCTGGATGTCCGGGTCCCGGACGATCCGGTCGGGGAAGCCGAACCCGGTGAGCTCGGCGTTGATGTGGGGCCCGGGGCGGAGGGCGGCGACCAGGCCGGCGGCGGCGACCTCGTCGAGCCACACCCCGAGGTCGCGGTCGCCGCGCCAGTCGTGGACCCCCGGGCCGCGCTCGTGGACGCTCCACGGGACGTACGACTCGACCAGGGTGACGCCGAGCGCCGCCAGCTCGTCGAGGGCGCGCCGCCACAGCGCCCGCGGCGTGCGCCAGTAGTGCACGGCGGCGCCGAGGAACGGCAGCCGGCGCGGCGTCGCGGCGGCGTCGCCCGGGGCCGGGGCCAGGACTAGCCCGCGGTCGTCGAACCAGGTGCGGCGACGTGCTTCCACGTGCGCTCCTCGAGGATGAAGCGGCTGGGACCGACGGCCAGCGGGTGATCGACGGGCATGGGCGCGCCGTCGCCGGTGCCGGCGGTGGCGTACTCCGGATCCCAGGGCAGGAGCAGGGCGAAGCCGCCGGGGGTCGGCGCCATGCGCGGCAGGATGGGGTGGGGGTGGGCGGCGCGGGCGGCGGCGAGGGCGAACACCTCGTCGAGCGAGGCCGCGGTCGCCAGCTCCCACAGGCTGCGGACCTGCGGCGGCGGCAGGGCGCGCTCGCCGGCGCGGGCCAGGGCGGCGGCCGGCGACAGCCACGCCTCGTCGACGGTCTCGCGGTCGTCGAAGCTGGGGGCCTGGCCGGCGGGCAGGCGGGCGACGAAGAAGCGGGCGCTGAACCGGCGGGGCTCGATGCTCGGCGTGATCCAGTGGGCGAAGTAGGCGAGACGGTCGGGATCGAGGGTGAGGCCGGCCTCGGCGAGCAGCGCCGGCAGCGGCTCGCCGTCGAGGGTGCGGCGGCGGAGCGTCGCCACCAGCTCGCGCTCGACCGCGGTGGTCGCGAGCAGGACGCCGGCCTCCTCGAACAGCTCGCGGGCGGCGGTGACCCGCAGATCGTCCTCGCCCTCGTCGCGGGCGCCGCCGGGGAAGACGTAGGCGCCGCCCATGAACGTCGCGCTCTTGCGGCGACGCAGCAGGAAGACCTCGACGCCCGCCTCGGCGCCGGGGCGCAGGAGGATGACGGACGCGGCGTCGCGGAGCACGCCTCGCTCGTACCACGGCCGGCGGCGTCGGCGCCACGCCTCGGGTGAGGCGGTCGCGGGGCCGGCGTCGGTCGGCGCCCCGCCTCGGGCGAGGCGGTCGCGGGGCCGGCGTCGGTCGGCGCCCCGCCCCGGGCGAGGCGGTCGCGGGGCCGGCGTCGGTCGGCGCCCCGATCGACGCGGTCGCGCGCTCACCGTCGGCCGCGCCCGTGCTACGACCAGCGCGTGAGCTGGTCATCCGTGGCGCGCCGGCCGCTGCGCCGCCTGGCAATGAGCCTGCTGGCGCTGGCCGCCGCCGCGCCGGTGGCGGGCGCGGGGTGCAAGGACCCGCCGCGGCGGGACGGGGCCGCGGCCGGGAGCGGGAGCGCGCGCGACGCCGGTGGGCTCGCGATCGACGCCGCGCCGGCGCCGCCCCCCGAGCTGAGCTTCGTGCGCGGCACCCTCTACCTGGCCGGGGCCGAGGGCCATCACCACGTGCGGCCGTTCGCGCTCGACGCGGCGACCGCGGCCTGGCGCGAGCTGGGCAGCGGCGAGGCCAGCCTCTTCCCCAGCGCCCACGCCCTTCGCGGCGGCGTGCTCGTCATCGCCACCGAGGGCGAGTCCGAGGCCGACCACGTCGAGCAGCTCGCGATCGTGCGCGGCGAGGAGGTCGAGCGCTTCGGCCCGCGCGCCGGCCTGGTCCGCCACCCGGCGGTGGCGGCCGACGGCACGGTGGTGGTCGAGACCAGCGAGCACGGCTTCCGCGACCTCTACCGGATCGACGCGCGCGGCAAGGTCGTACGCCTGACCCAGAACCGCGAGGGCAACTTCGAGCCGTCGCTGTCGCCGGACGCCGCCCACGTCGTGTTCTCGTCATCGCGCGACGGCGACGCCGAGGTCTATCGCCTGCCGGTGGCCGGTGGCAAGGCGACCCGCCTGACCGCGTTCCACAAGGACGACTGGTCGCCGCAGTGGTCGCCCGCCGGCGACCTCATCGCGTTCCTCTCCGACCGCGAGGGCCCGCCCCGCCTGTTCCTCATGGCGCCCGACGGCACCGGCCAGCGCCGCGCCACGGGCGAGACCGATCCCGACATCGCCGAGGACGTCCCCCGCTGGTCCCCCGATGGCCGCGCCCTCCTGTTCGCGCGCACGACCGGCGCCGCCCAGGCCCTCGCCCTCCTCGATCCCGCCACCAGCGGCGTCCGCGGCCTCACCCCCGCGGGCTCCTCCGACACCGACGCCACCTGGTCCCCCGACGGCACCCACCTCGCCGTCCTCCGCCACCCGCTGTCCCCGGCCCGCACCCTCGGCCCCGCCGCCATCGTCCTCCTCCGCGTCGCGGACGGCCACGAGGTGGCGCGCCTGCCCGCGCCCGCCGAGCCGCGCTACCTGCGCTGGCTGCCGTGATCAGCGGACGCGGACGGCGTCGGCGATGACGACCTTGCCGGTGGCGGCCCAGCGGGAGAGCACGACCTTGTTCCAGCCGGGGGTGAACGACCAGGTGCCGAGCTGGTTCCACTGGCCGCCGAGCCTGGTCTGGTCCTTGGCCACGCGGCCGACCTCGGTGCCCGAGGCGTTGTAGGCGATGAAGGTCGCGCTGGTGAGGCGGTTGGTGCCGGCGGTCCACCAGGCGTCGACGGTGCGGGTCTGGGCGGCCGGCAGGTAGAACCAGAAGGTCGCCGGCGCCGAGGTCTGCGAGGTGGCGCCCTGCCAGTAGCCGGTGCCGTAGTAGCCGGGGACCGAGCTGGCCGAGGTCCACGAGCCGGTCAGCTCGATGCGCGCGACCGCGGCGTTGTTGTTGGCGTTGTTCGAGTCGATCACGATCTGCGACGGCGGCGGCGGCGGCGGGTCGGTGCCCGGCGGCGGGTTGGGCGGCGGGTTGGCGGTCCCGCAGTGCGCGCGCACGCGGTCGAGGTAGTGGGACCACGGCCAGTTGGGGCCGGGGTCGCTGCGGTTCCACGGCTGGAGCTGGCCGTGGCCGACGATGTGGTTGCGGTCGCGCGGGATGTTGTGGCCGCGGGTGATGTCGCAGACCAGCTTGGCCGACGACTCGATGAGCCCGTTCGACCACGACGCCTGCGAGCCGTAGCCGGCGTGCTCGATGCCGATCGTGAAGTTGTTGCTGCCCTGGCCGTTCTTGCCGCACTGCACGCCGCCGTTGCGGTTGCAGTCGTAGGTCGCGCCGATGTGATAGGCGCGGCGCGACTCGAGCACGAGCTGGCTGATCTCCGAGCCCGACTCGTTGACGACGTAGTGGGCGCTGACGCCCGAGGACGTGTTGCGCAGCCAGCTCCAGCAGCCGGCGTAGCCGCCCTCGCAGGTGTGGATGATCACCATCGTCGGCACCGAGCCCGACGGGCGCGCGCTCTGGTTGGGCGACGGCCGCCAGATGGCCGGCGCGTAGTCGTCCGACTTCTGGGTGGGCGCGGCCGACGACGGCGCCAGATCCTTGTTGGGGCGCAGGGACGCGATCAGCTCGCCGCCCTCGGTGCGTTCCTCGGCGCCGTCGCGCAGGACGCGGTAGACGTCGTCGCCGATGTAGTAGGCGCGGGCCTCGTCGTCGGTGATGCGGCTGTAGGCCTCGACCACCGGCACCCACTGCACCAGGTGATCGTCGGCGGTCACGCCGTAGTAGCGGGCCTCCTCGGCGAGGAGGTGGGCGGCGGCCCGGATGTTGGACGTGGCGTCGAACGCGAGGTCCTCGGCGCCGACGCCAGCGAGGGTGGCGCCGCGGGCGAGCACCTCGGGGCGGACGCCCATGAGGCCGACGGTCGGCAGGATGCCCTCGTGCTCCTCCTCGGCCTGCACCATCTGCCACCGGGTCTCGACGTAGCCGATGGCCTTGAGCAGGTCGACCGGCACGCCGGTCTCGGCCGCGGCCTGATCGTAGACGCGGTCGAGCGCGGTCACGATGACCGGGTTGAGCCCGTCCTCGACCACCACCTCGGTGGCGCAGGCGGGGGCGAGCAGGCAGAGCAGGGGGAGTGCGGCGCGGGCGGCGCGCGCACCGGTGGCAGGGCGACGATCCATGGAACCTCGCGGTGCCGGTCGGGTCGGGGGGAGTGACCGGCGTACCGGCTACCAGAGCAGCCGGCGTGCCACCCACTCGCGGCGCCGGTGTAGGCGGATGGAATCCATCGTGATGATCGATGGTTGGGCGATTCGCGCAACCTGGGTGCGGACTGGATGCGGCGCGCCGTGCCCACGGCTGGTTGCACGAAGTTGTGGGATCCAGTCCCGGCTGCTGACCCGGGTCGGCAGCGATGGCGGCCGTGCGCGGGCACCCGCGCCGGCCGCGTGTGTGTCGTGCGCGTCGCGGCGCGGCGGCGCGGGTCCGGTGCCGCCCGTGCGGTCGCGCGGCGGCGCGGGTCCGGTGTCGCCCGGGCGCGTCGCGGCGCGGCGGCGCGGGTACAGTGTCGCCGGTGCGCGTCCCGTTCTTCGACATGCGAGCCGAGCTGGCGACGGTGCGCGGCGAGATCGATCGCGCGATCGCCCGCGTGCTCGACAGCGGCGTGCTGATCGGCGGTCCCGAGGTCGAGGCCTTCGAGCGCGCGCTGGCGGCGGCGACCGGCGTGCGCCACGCGATCGGCGTCAGCTCCGGCAGCGACGCGCTGCTCGCCCTCGGCATGGCGCTGGGCTGGCGGCCCGGCGTCGAGGTGGTGACCACGCCGCTCACGTTCTTCGCCACCGTGGGCGCGATCGTGCGCCTGGGGGCGACGCCGGTCTTCGCCGACATCGACGAGCGCCTGACCCTCGATCCGGCCGCGGTGGCGGCGGCGGTCGGCCCGCGCACGGCGGCGATCCTGCCGGTGCACCTGTTCGGCCTGCCGGCGCGCCCGCAGGCGCCGGCGGTGACCGCGCCGGTGGTGGAGGACGCGGCCCAGGCCATCGGCGCGGCGCCGCTGGCGGGCGTGGCGGCGGCGCTGTCGTTCTTCCCGACCAAGAACCTGGGCGCGGTCGGCGACGCCGGCGCCGTGCTCACCGACGACGCGGCGCTGGCCGAGCGGCTCGCGCTCCTGCGCGGGCACGGCGCCCGGCCCCGCTACCACCACGTCGCGGTCGGCGGCAACTTCCGCCTCGACGCGCTGCAGGCCGCGGTCCTGGCGGCCAAGCTGCCGCACCTGGCGCGATGGACGGCGGCGCGCCGGGCCCACGCCGCGCGCTACCGCGCCGCCATCGCCGCGGCCGGCCTCGACGAGCTGCGCCTGCCGCCCGACGAGGCCGCGCACGTCTACCACCAGTTCGTCGTCCGGGCGCCGGCGCGCGACCGGCTGCGCGCGCACCTGACCGCCGCCGGCATCGGCACCGAGGTCTACTACCCGGCGCCGCTCCACCAGGCGCCGGCCCTGGTCGAGCTCGGCTACCGCGGCGGCGCGTGCCCGCGCGCCGAGGCCGCGTGCGGCGAGGTGCTGGCGCTGCCGGTGCATCCGGCGCTGCCGACGGACGCGCCGGACGTGGTGGTCGAGGAGCTCCGCCGCTTCTTCCGGGGGTGAGCGGCCCGTGGGCCGCCGCGCGCGGCTCGCCGGATGGTCGCGGGTGGCTACCCTAGCGGTGCGGTCGGGCGCCCGGCTGCCGCGCGGCCCGAGCTGCCACGCGCGCCGCGGCGCGGGCCAGCCGCACCAGAGCGCGAGCCCGCGCCCGCACACCGGGGGCGCGGGCGGCGACCTCGGCGAGGCCGATCACCTGGGTGGCGTGGACGAGGCCGGGCGACGGATCGATCTGGTTGTCGCCGAGGTGGGCCCACCAGCCGCCGGGCGCCGCCGCCACCAGCCGGTGCAGCTCGAGCTCGCCGCGGGTGGTGACGAACGCGGCGACCGCGCCGGCCCGGGGGGCGCGCGCGCGCACGGTGACCGGGTCGCCCCGGCGGATGGCCGGCTCCATGGACACCCCGCCGCAGGTGGTCACGAGCCCGTCCGGGCCGGCGGCGCGGTCGCGCAGGAGCGCGACCCGGGCGCGGACCGCCGGCGGCAGGGCGTGGTCGGGGAAGAGGAAGGCCATCACGGCGTGGGCGGGGCAACGTGCTCGGGGCTCGGACTCCGGAACGACGACGCCGGCACCGTCGGGCGCCGGCGCGGCGGGCGGCGGGGACCGTCAGGACCGGTTCGGGTTGCCGCCCGGGCACACGAAGGCGTTGGCCTTGCCACACGATAGCGCCAGGGTCTCGAAGACCTCGTCCGAGATGACCGCCGGCGGCTCGTACGGCTTGCGGGGGCGCTCGATCCGCGGCGGGTCCTGCTTCGGTTCGCTCATGGTTCTCCTACCTTACCAGATCACTGGCCGTCGTCGAACAGCATCTGGAAGCCGCCGTCGCGGCTGGCGCTGTTCCAGTCAGCCCAACAGACGTCATCCAGGCCGTCCCCGTTCACGTCACCGGCCCAGATCGCGGAGATCGGGGAGCCGCCGTTGGCCGGGACCGCGCCGGTGAAGCTCGCCGGGCCGTCGATGCGGTGGTCGGGGGCCGGCGGGGACTGCAGACCCCGAGGGAGCGGTCCGAACCAGACCTGGAGCTGGGCCTGGGCCACCCCGGGCGCCCGGCCGGCCACGATCAGATCCTCGATCCCGTCGCCGTCGACGTCGGCATCGGCGATCGTGGCGTTGTTGACCACGGCCATGCCGAAGTGGCGGCCGTTCGTGGTCTCGCGCAGCGTGGTCAGCACGACGCTAGGGTCGGTCGTCGTTGCGATGCCGCCCGTCCCCAGCGTGTTGCCGTCGATGATGAACACTACTCCGTTGTCGCCCAGGTCGCGGTAGTCGCCGATCACGATGTCGCGGGCGCCGTCGCCGTTCTGGTCGGCGATCGAGCCCATCGCCGAGCCCCACTCGAGCATGGTGTCGATCGTCACATGGCGGATGCGCACGTCGCGCCCGACCGTGAACGGCAAGCGGTTGACGCCAGAGGTCGCCGGCCGCCCCGAGGTGGCGCGCAGGACGAGCACGTCGGCCCCGGCGACGCCGTCCTCGGCGAAGGCCACGCCGAGATCGTCGGCGAGGTCGGCCGCGCCCTGGGTCCGGCCCAGGTTGTGGAGGTAGAAGCCGAACAGCGCGCCCCCGCCCTGCTCGTACATCCGCATCACCGCCGTGCCGCTGCCGCCGCTGCTCGTGTCCGAGATCCGGACGATGCCCGTGGGCACGGTGCCGCCGTAGAAGACGACGGCGGCGCCGGCCGCGCCGCCGCTGCCGAAGATCGCGGTCGCCACCAGGTCGTCGACGCCGTCGCCGTCGTGGTCGGCGCGCGCGAGCTGCCAGCCCAGGGCCGAGCCGGTGAACCAGTTGGCGGCGGCGGCGACCTGGATCCGGCGCGGGGCGGCGGTGGCGGCGACGGTCCCGGTCGGCAGGGCGGCCCCGCCGTCGAAGACGTGGATCGCGCCGCTGCCGCCGTCGGCGAAGGGCTCGCCGATCGCCAGGTCGTGGCGACTCGTCGTGCTCCAGCGGACCGCCGCCAGCGAGGAGCCGAACCCGCCGGCGGCGGTCGCGCCGTTGATGGTCAGGCCGGGTGCCGTCGCCAGGCCGGTGGCCGAGCCGAAGTAGACGTGGACCTGGCCGGCGCCGGTGACGCCGCCGACGTCGGCGAACGGCGCCGCCACCGCCAGGTCCTCGAACTCGTCGTCGTTGAAGCGACCGCGGGCGACGGCGTAGCCGAGCTGGGCGTTGCCGTCGGTGCTGGGCGCGGCGTAGGCCGCGGTCTGATCGAAGCGCGGGGTCAGGGGGCCGACGATGGCCGCCGGCGCCCGGTTGCCGGAGGCGTCGACCGCGGCGACGCCGACCCAGAACGCGGTGCCGGTGCGCAGCGGCGTGACCCGGAGGCGCTCGGCGGTCCCGGGCGCGGCGGGCGCCGGCGCGGGCGCCGGGAGCCCGGTGGTGTCGAAGTTGCCGTCGGTGAGCGCGACCGTCGCGTAGCGGACGCGGTACCCGGCCCCGGCGCCGCCGGCGCCGTCCGACGGCGCGGTGAAGGCGAGCCGGACCGAGTGGCGGGTGTCGGCGACCGCGGTCAGATCGCTCACCGGGTCGGGGCCGGTCAGGTCGACGGTGAGGGCGAGGCTGGCCTGGCCCATCAGCGGCCCGGCGCTGGCGCTGGCCACGACGTCGTACGGCGCGGCGCGCTCGGCCAGCGTCAGGACCCGGCTCCAGCTCGTCCCGGACACCACCGCCGGCAGCGCGGCGCCGCCGTCGACCGAGATCGACACGCTGGCGCCCGCGGTCGAGACCGTGCCGGTGAGGGTGAAGGTGAGGTCGGTGCCGGCGACCGCGCCGTCGGCCGCGCCGACCGTGCCGTCGGCCGCCGCCCCGGTGAAGGTGACGATCAGATCGGCCAGGCGGATGCGGCACACCGGCGTGCTGGCGGTGTTGCCGAGGGCGTCGCGGGCGAGGCCGACGAAGTCGTTGGCCCCGCTCTCGACCGTGACCAGGACCTCGCCGCCGACGGCGCTGGCGTCGAAGGTGGCGGTGCCGCTCGTGTTCGTGAGCTGGAGCTCGCGGCTGGCGGCGCCGGGCGACACCACGCGCATGCGGATCTGGGTGCCGGGGGTGGCCAGGCTCTGGTCCTGCTCGGGCGTCACCGTCCCGCCGCACGGCGTCCCGCTCGGCGCCGCCACCTGGACCGCCACGCTCGGCGGCTGGTTGTCGAACACGAGGCTCACGCCGGCGGTGGTCTCGATGCCGTCGCTGCTGGTGACCCGCACCGTGCAGACCTCGGAGGTCTCGCAGGGCACGGCGTCGCACACGTCGGCCCGCAGGGTCAGGGCGCCGCCGGCGCCGACGGTGCCGCCCGGGTCGTTGCTGCCGCAGTCCGAGGTCACGGTGCGACCGACGCAGGCCGGGTCGACGTCGAGCACGACGTCGACCTGCGCGCCGTTGCTGCCGTCGGCGTCGGCGTCGGCGGTGACCGGCCCGGTCGGGGCGGTGACGACGATGGGGCAGCCGCCGTAGACCACGCGATAGGTCTCGGCCACCGCGCACGGGTTGCCGGCGTGGTCGATCGTCGAGAACGCGACGCCGAAGTCGGCGGGGGTGGTGGCGGGGTCGAAGGTGGCGGCGGCGCTGGACACGCCGGCCCCGCTCACCGCCGTCCCGGTGAGCGTGGTCTGGCCGCCGCCGGGCGCGGTGATGACGAACTGGGCGCCCTCGCCCTCGGTGTCGCCGCCGCCGGCCGAGGCGACCAGCGTGAGCTGGAGGCCGTTGCCGAGATCCTGGTCGGCGTCGAGGCTGGGGGTCAGGCTGGTGCCGGGCAGCGGCGCGGTGATGGCGCAGCTCGGCGCCACGGTGTCGACGTAGACCGAGACCACGCCCGACGAGCGCGGGCCGGCGCCGGGCCCAGCGCACTCGACCCGCAGGTTGTCCTGCCCCTCGGGCAGGCTGACGGCGAGGCGCAGCTCGCCGTCCTCGTCGGCGGTGCCGGCGCCGATCTCGGTCTCGACCACCCCCGGCCCGGACAGGTAGAGCTTGACCTGGTGACCGGCCGCGGTCCGGATGATCACGTCGCCCTGGTGGCCGGGGAGGGCGGCGCTGGCGTCGCTGCTGCGGTTGAAGACGTCGAGCGGCGCGTAATACGAGCTGGGCTCGGGCGCGATCGCGAACTCGAGCTGGCAGTCGCCGCCGCCGCCGATCTCGACGTGGCGGACGTCCTCGTCGCGGCCGCACTCGCCGGCGTCGCCGCGGACGCGGAGCTCGGCGCCGCCGGGCGGGATCGTGACGTCGGCGAACGTGGCGTTGCCCTGCTCGTCGGTGGTGGCGGTCGCGGTCTCGAGCACGCGACCGTCCTCGTCCTCGACGGTGAGGGTCAGGGTCGCGTCGCGGCCGAAGGTGCTGCGGACCTCGACGTCGGTCTGGACCCCGGCGATCGTGGCGTTGCTGTCGCCGCTGACCAGGCCCGAGGGCTCGACGATGAAGACCAGGGCCTCGGTCTGGCAGACGGGGCCGTCGCCGCAGGCGGGGAGGAGGGCGGCCAGCGCGCCGAGGGCGGCGAGCGCCCGCGTCCCCCGACGCAGGCCCCGGCCAAGCATGGTGGTGATCATGACGGTGTCCTCGAGAGTCGAAGTCGGTGAGCGCGAGACTACGTGAAGGGCGGCGGGAACGTCGCGTACGGCTACGACAGGATGCGGAGCGCGGCGGGGCGGCGCTTGCCGTCGGCGGGGCGGCGCGGGTGCTGGCCGTCGAGGTCGACCCGGTCCCACGTCGGCGGCAGCGCGGTGTGGTCGGCGGGGACCACGCCCTGCGCGCGCAGCTCGTCCCGCACCGCCACCGCGTGGCGGCAGGCCTCGAGCGATGGCCCGCCGAGGTCGCCCTGCTCGACCAGGGCCATGCCGTGGCAGCGCTGGCAGAACGCGCGCAGCTCGCACGCGTTGCACTCGGCGAGCCGCGCCCAGCGCAGGTCGCGGACGTCGGCCAGGGTCGCCGAGCCGCGCCAGATCTCGGCGAACGACTGCTGGCGCAGGTTGCCGCACGGCAGCGGCAGCGCGTTGCACGGCCAGACCTCGCCGTAGGGCGAGATCGACAGCGACTGCTGGCCGGCGCGGCACGGCGTGTGGTGGAGCGGCCGGAGCTCCGCGCCGTCGGCCAGCGCGGTCGCCGCCGGCGTCCCCGGCCCGTACGTCGTGGCCAGGTAGTCCCGCATCGGGCCGTGGTAGAAGCGGCGCAGGGCGTCGGCCTTCATGCGCAGCGCCACCGGCGCCTCGTCGCCGGTCTCGATCGCGGTGATCTTCGGATCGAACTGGTACTGGGCGCCGAGGTCGGCGGCGAGCCGGGCCAGGGCTTCGAGCTCGTCGAGGTTGACCTCCATGACCGGCGACTTGAGGACCACCGGCACCCGGCGCTCGATCAGCCGCCGCGCCGCCGCCACCGTGCGCTCCCACGAGCCCGGGCTGCGGGTCACCTGCTCGTGGGCGTGGGCGCCGGCGGCGTACAGCGACATCTCGACCTGGAGCGGGCGCAGCGTGGCCAGCAGATCGGCGCGCCGGTCGTGGACGTGGTGGCCGGTGGTGAGCAGCTTGAGCGCGAAGCCGCGCTCGTGGGCGGCGGTCAGGAGCTCGTCGGCGTCGCGGCGGACGAAGACCTCGCCGCCCATGATCGTGAGGAACAGGACCCCGGCGGCGGCCAGCTCGTCGAGGATACGCACGATCTCGGCGGTCGAAAGCTCCTCGCGCCGGGCCGCGCCCGGCTCGCGGTGCTCCTGGTAGCAGTGGACGCACTCGTAGTTGCAGCGGTCGGTGACCTGGAACGTGACCGTGACCGGCCGGCCCTCGCGCTGGGCGCGGGCGGCGAGCAGGTCGGCGGCGCCACGGTTGGTCCTCATGCCGGAGCCGCCCCAGGATACGCGATTCCCAGCACCCGGGCGACGCCCGGATCCTTGCGGAACTCCAGCCGGTAGCATGGCACCTCGCGGGTGAGGTCGGCGGCGAGCGCCAGCACGTGGTCGGCGGTCCGCGGCTCGGCGACGTACACCAGCACGTGGCGGAGCAGCTCGCGCAGCGCGGCCGCGGTGCCGACGAGCGTCCGGGCGTGATGGGGCGCCTGGACCAGCAGGTGGACCGAGTCGAGCGGGGCCTGGGCGCCGTGGGCGATCCCCGCCGGCCCCAGGTAGGGCGGGACGTACGCCGACCAGGCCCCGACGGTCGCGTCGCGTCGCAGCACCAGCAGCTCGTCGCCGATCTTGCGGGCCGGCGCGCGATCGAGCATCGCCGAGATCGTGCTCTTGCCGGCGCCGCTCTCGCCGGTGAACACCAGGGCCCGGCCGGCGTGCTCGACCGCCGAGGCGTGGAGGATGAGGGCGCCGTGGCGCGCCAGGGCCACCGACGCCGCGATCCGCACGCAGGCCTCCAGGCTGTTGGCGGACGGCCCCACCCGGAAGCGCGCGGCGAGCGGGAGGTCGCCGGTCTCGATCTCGCCCTCGGCGTCGAAGCGCTCGACCCGCAACCGCCCGGCGGCGTCGACCCGCCGCTGGAACGCCGGGTACTCGGGCCCCTGGACGCGGTCGAACCCGGCGACCCGCTCGATCTCGATGACCAGGGCGGGGGCCGCCTGGGTCGGGAAGCGCAGGTACGCGGGAGCCAGATCTTCGATGGCCCGGGCCTCGCCGCGGACGGCGACCGCCATACCGGCGATATGGAAACGAACCTCGGCCACGTCGGTCAGTGTGCCAGCGACCCTACCGCGTTCAGGGGCGTCGGGCGACGGTCCTGTCGTCTCCCGGAGTCTGGGAGTAGGCTGCGGTGCTGTGAGCTCCTCCCGGCGACCGCGGGTGATGTACCTCGTGACGCACCCCGCATCGGCAAGACTGCTCCTCGTAGGTCAGCTCGGGTTCATGCGCGAGCAAGGATTCGACGTTACGGTTGTCGCGGGACCAGGTCCAGACCTCGACCTCGTCGCGGCACGGGAGCGGGTGCGGGTGGTGAGCATCCCGATGGCCCGTGAGATCTCTCCTCACCGCGATCTCGTCAGCCTCGGACGTGTGACCCGGGCGATTCGTTCCCTTCGCCCCGACATCGTCAACGCCAGCACACCCAAGGCGGGGTTGCTTGGCATAGTCGCCGCACAGGCGATGCGAGTCCCCATTCGCATCTACTTGCTGCGGGGGCTGCGCCTCGAGACGGAGTTCGGAGTTCGCGAGCACGTCCTGGGCGCGACCGAGCGGCTCGCAAGCAGGTGTGCGACGGATGTCGTTGCGGTGAGCCCGAGTCTGCGCGAGCGCTATGTCGTTCGCGGCCTTGCTCCGGAGGCCAAGGTACGGGTCCTCGGCCCGGGATCTTCGAACGGGTTCGACACCTCGCGGTTCCGGATGACCCCGGAGCTCGCGCGTGCGGGCGAAAGTGTTCGATCCGCGGCGGGGATTCCTCCGCGGGCGCCGGTTGTCGGGTTCATCGGGCGGCTCACCCCCGACAAAGGCATCGTCGACCTGCTCGAGGCCTTCGCGGCGATCCGGCGTCTCCGTCCCACGGCTCGGTTGCTTGTCGTCTCCGCCGACCTGGACGACGAGGCAACCCCGGTGTCATTGCGCGCCCGCCTACGGCAGACCGAGGGGGTCGTGCTGATCCCACGGGTGGATGACGTGAGACCGCATCTCGGTGCGATGGACGTGCTCGCCTTCCCGTCGCGCAGGGAAGGATTCCCCAACGTCGTTCTCGAGGCGGCCGCGCTCGAGCGTCCGACGGTGGGGTACCGGGCGACCGGGGTGTCAGATGCGATTGTCGATGGGGTGACCGGGGCGCTCGTGACCGTGGGTGATCGGGCCGCGTTGGTCGTGGCACTCGACCGATACCTTGGCGATGCGGAGCTGCGGACCTCGCATGGTCGAGCTGCTCGCGATCGGGCGGTGACCCGGTTCTCCAGGCGCGAGGTCTGGCAGCGATGGGCTGCGCTGTACGTGAGCCGGCTGAAGGCCAGAGGGCTCCCATGCCCTGCCCACTGAGCGCTCGGAGGACACCGTGAACGTCGTCGTGACCGCGGAGTCTCACTACCTCCGCACCCCGTACGGGGTGCGCGTTGTCGGCAAGCTCGACTACGCGCACTGGGCTAGCTACCGAGACGTCTTCGATCAGGTGTTCGTGCTGGCCAGGGTCCGCCCTGTGCCCACGTTACCCGAGGGTGCCCGCCCCGTGGAGGGTGATGGCGTCGCGGTGATCGCAGCGCCGGACTTCGTCGGCACCGAAGGACTGACGAGGAACCTTCCCGCCTTGGTCCGCGCAGCGGCCCGGGCCGAGCTCGCGGGGGACGCGTTCATCCTGCACGCCCCCGGGGTGATGGCGACCGCGCTCCATGCGATGTTGTTCGCGTGCGGTCGCCCATATGGGATCGAGGTGGTCGGGGACCCCGCGGAGAGCCTGGCCGGTCATCGTCGAGTACTTCGTGCGTTCCGCGGCGTCGGGGCGGCACTGCAGCGCGTCCAGGTCGCGCGAGCCCATGCCGCTCATTTCGTCACGCGGACGAGCCTGCAGCTCAAGTACCCGCCACGTGCCGGCTGCGTGGCGATCGCGGCCTCCGATGCGATGATCCCCGATGAGGTGTTCGACGAGGAACCTGTGGCCATTTCGGAGGGTCCAACCCTGCGGATCGCGTTCGTGGGCGCCCTGGCGCAACCCTACAAGGGGCTCGATGTGCTCATCGACGCCGTGGCACAGTGCCGGCGACATCACACCCTGGACGTCGTCGGAGACGGGCGGCTCCGCGCGGACCTCGAAGCCCGTGCGACCGCTCGTCATTTGCGTGACCGAATCCGGTTCCATGGCGCCCTACCACCCGGCGAGGCCGTCTACGGGGTCCTCCGCTCCGCGGACATCTTCGTGCTTCCCTCGCGAACGGAAGGACTCCCGCGCGCTCTCGTGGAGGCGATGGCGGTTGGACTGCCGTGCCTCGCTTCTCGTGTCGGAGGCGTCCCCGAACTCCTCGATGGGACCGAGATGCTGCCGGTTGGCGATGCGCCGTCGCTCGCTCGCGAGCTCGACGCGCTGGGCGAAGACCCGGGGCGGCGCTGGCGGCTGGGAGCGGCCAATCGGGCACGCGCACATGAGTTCCGCCGTTCGAGGACCATCGAACGCGTCCGTCTCTTCCACGAAGCGGTTCGAGACACGGCGCGCCGGTGACCGGATGTGCTCACCGGCGCGCGAGCACGAACACGACATGCGACCACAGCGGGCGGGGGCTCACGTGGTCGAGCCAGCTCGGGATCGGTGCGAGATACGGGAACACGCGGATGGATCGCCAGCGCGTGATCTTCTCGACCACGAACCCGGTGCTCGCCGCGGCGTGACGAACCTCGTCGACATGAGCAACCTCGTGCACGCTCGGGTCGGGGGGGGGGGCGCCACGCAACGTCCAGGTGCGGGCCGCGAACTGGTGGAACGCGAGCCGACCGGAGGGACGCAGGATCCGGTGCATCTCCATCAACGCGGGATGGAGGTCGAGGTAGCGAAAGACGCCCCCAGCTGCGAGGACGGCATCGAACCAGCCATTCGCGAACGGGAGTGCGTGCGCGTCAGCGCGGACCACCTCGAGACCTCGGGCGGCGGCGATCCGGAGCATTGCTGGTGCGATGTCCACCCCGATTCGCGTCGGCGCCGCGACGCGGCCGAGGAGTCGACCCGTCCCAACGCCGACCTCGAGGACGCGATCGGCGCCCAGGACCGCGTCCAGCATCACCCTCTGTATCTCGCGGGCCCGTCGGCGGCTACGCCGGTCGTCGTAGCGCCGGTCGTAGGTGCCCGCGACAGCGTCGTATCCAGCAGCCACGTCCCGCAGGGGACGGCGGGTGCTCATGGCTGCTCGAGGAGGATCATCCCGCGCATCACCAGATCGTCGAAGCAGCGGCCGGCGTCTCGCTGCGCTCGTTCGGCCTCGACGTCGAACTCCCGGGACAACGCGAGGGCAGCGTCCTCGAGCGTGACACCGCCGGCCGCAAGCTCCCAGAGCAGGGTCGCGGTCTCGTTCAGCGTGTGGAGCTTGTTGTCCCCGGGGGTCACCACGAACGCCTGGCCATCGATGATCCGGCCGGCGGTCTGGGGGTTTCGCCGGTAGCGCGCCATGATGCAAGCATACGCCATGACGGAGGCTGAGCGCCGTGCGGTGACGGAGCTGATCGCGGCACTCATGCTCGATCAGGCCCCGGCGGTCCGGCCCTCATGGCAAGCATTGCCGGGTGAGCTCGTACGGCGCCACCTGCTCGGACCGCTCGCATACGAAGCGGGTGCGGTCCAGTTCCGTTCGGACCACGTCATGTCAGCAGTGCAGGCCGATCGGCGAGCGGAGCTGCTGCAAGAGGTGGTTGACACTCTCGCACGCCAGGGCATCGTCCCGCTGTTGCTGAAGGGCGTAGCCTACGCTGGGACGATCTACCCCAACGTGGCCGCCCGTCCGATGTCGGACATCGACCTCCTCGTGCGGCCGAGCCGGTTCGAGGCGGCGTTCAAAGCCCTGCGGCGGATTGGGTTCTGGCACGTCGGCGGCCCCCATCAACGCTCACCTGCGCATCATGCCCTCACCCTGAAGCGCCGCGACGCGGCGATCGATCTCCACCGCCATATCGTCCACGCTGGGCGAAGCCGGATCGATCTCGACGATCTCTGGCGTCGTGCTCGACCCAGCCACGTGGCCGGCGCGCTGCGGGCGGCACCTGGGGACGAGTACTTGCTCCATGTGGCGCACCTCGGGCGTCACGAGCTCAGCGTTCCGCTGGTGAACTTCGTCGATGCGGCGAGGCTACGTGTCAGGGCCGACGACGTGACCGGGCTGGCGCGCGAGTGGGGCCTCGAGCACACGATCGGCGCCGTCGACCGTGCGATCGCGCTGTTGCTAGGTGATCGCGGTTCGCGACGTCCGTGGGACCCGGAGCTCGCCGAACTCCTCGGGGTCCTCTCACCACCTCGCGCGCTGCAGATCCTCAGGAAGATCATGTACATGAATGGCATGAGGGGCGCGTTCGGTCTGGGTATTGCGGTGGGTCGGAGCCGGGCGCGATGGTGATCGATGTCGCATACGCGTCTGGCCCTGGTGAACATCCCGACGGTCCTTGGTATCCAACCCCAGGCCCCCCTCAGACTTTGTCCGTTCTTCAAGCGAATCCCAGGAGTTGACGCGACCGCTCCCTGCGGCTAGCATCAGGTCTCACTTCGGGGAACGGGCAGGAAGCCAGAACAAATGCGGAATGGACTCTCCGTCGCACTGATGATCGCCGTCCTCGGGGGCGCAGGGTTCCTCTATGCCCAACCCGCCCCGGAGCCGGGTGAGCCCGCTCGAGATATCGCCGACGTGACCGTCCCTGGCAGCAAGACCGTCGACCTCTCCCCGCGAGAGATGGCCAACCGCGCTGACGAGCTCATCAAGGAGATGGAGGGCTTCCACCGCGCCGTCCTGAACAACCAGGCCGTGGCCAAGAAGTCGAAGGACGTGATCAAGCTGAACTGCGTCAACGAGAATCTGCTTGCCGTGAAGCAGCTCCTGAACCTCGCCGAAGCGGCCGAGAATGAGCTCGATGAAGCGATCGCCAACGGCCTGCGTGACGAGCAAGTCCACGAGTTCGGCAAGGTGACCATCGCCCACGAGAAGGCATCGAGCGCCAGGGCAGAGGCGCTCAACTGCATCGGCGAAGAGCTCCACTTCCTCGGGAAGAACGACGTGCAAGTGGATGGACCCGCGGTCAAGCACGACCCGACCGACGACGGTGACGTAGGCCAGCCTGACGGCGAGGATCCGTTCGACCAAGGCGTGGGCCTCGAAGACCCCGCCTACGCCAGCCCATTCTCGCCCCGCTGATCCGGAACGAACATGCGAACGGTCCGGCTCCTGGCCACGGCGTTGCTCGCCGCGATTCCGTCCACCGCCCTTGCGCAGGAAGCGCTCGAAGGTCCGGGCGTGCGCGTGGGCGCGGGTACCGTCCTGCATCCCAACGTCGGTGCCGAAGCCGGCGTCATCAACAACGTCTTCTTCCAGCAGTCCTCGCCGATCACGTCGGGGCTACTCCGGATCTCTGCCAAGTTCGCGATGTCCTCCGAGGACGTTCAACCGAGCGATGAGGCTCTCCCTGGCGAGGAACTCCCGAAGGAGCCGGCCGCGCAGACGTTCGAGTTCCGCGCCGGGCTGGCAGCGGCCTACGAGGAGTACCTGTACTACGGGAACCCGTCGACCGCGGCGCAGCGAAACCTGACGCTGGACGGTCAAGGACGCCTGGTGGTCTATCCGGCCGGGACGTGGTCCTTTCTCGCGGACGATCGCCTCCGGCGAGATGTCCGGCCGCGCAACTTCGAGGATGCCTCGTCGACCAACCGCATCGATAACCTCTTGAATCTGGGACTCCGGTACCGGCCAGGCGGAGGTGCCATCGCGGCGACGCTGCGGTATCAGAACGTGCTGGACATCTACGAGGGCAGCACGCCAGTCGCCGATCGGATGAACCAACAGCTCGGTCTGCGGGCTGACTGGCAGTGGCGCCCGTATACACGGATCTTCGCTGACCTTTCGTACGGCTTCTACGGCCCGCTGGGCGCATCGAACCCCTCGGGCTCCTTCGCCAAGTATGGCTCGAACCCCCTCACGTTCTTGACCGGGATTGCGACCAACCTGAGCGAGCCCGTGACCGTGAAGGCGCACGTCGGCTGGGGGTGGTCCACCTACGAGATGGGACAAGGGTACAACGCGCCACTGTTCGGTACGGAGCTCGGCTACGAGTACTCTCCCAGCGGCAGAGTCGTTGGTGAGGTCGGCTACTACTTCGCCGATTCGACGAACGCCAACTTCTACCGCGACTACAAGCTCACACTGCGCGTGGATCAACAGGTGCGCCAGGTACTCGTGACCGGAACTATCGGCGCCTATCTGCGCGGCTACCGCGGTATCGACGGACTGGGCGCGCCGTCTCGCGACGATCTGATCCTCAATGCCCACGTTCGCGGACAGTACGTGATCAACGAGCGCTACTACCTGACCGCGGACTACCTGGGGACGACCGACCAGACCGACTACGTCTCCATGTACATGGGGCAGAGTGACGACCCGAGCTACACTCGACATGAGCTCATGGTGGGAGCTCGGGCAGCCTTCTGAGTCGCGGACATGTCGCGCCGAACGCGCGTTGGAATCGTCGGCGCGGGGTACTGGGGGCAGGCGCATGTGAGGACGTTCGCGGCCCAGCCGGGCTGCGAGCTCACCTGGGTCTGCGATCGCTCACCGGAGGCGCTCGGGCGAGTACGTCGCATCGCCCCGAGCGCGCGGCTCACCGAGCGTTGGAACGACCTGCTGAGCGCGGCGGACGTCGACGCGATCGTGATCGCGACGCCCGCCGCGCAGCACGGAGAGATGGCGCAGGAGGCGCTCGCCAGCGGTCGGCATGTGCTGGTGGAGAAGCCCATGGCCCTTCGCGTCGATGACGCCGAGGCAGTCGTCACGGCCGCGGCGCGCTCAGGAGCCACGTTCGCTGTGGGGCACCTCATGCTCTATCATCCGGTCGTCGCTCGGCTGCGCGGCCTGGTCGACGACGGCGAGCTCGGTGACCTCTTCTACCTCAGCTCCACGCGCGTCAATCTGGGGAGGATCAGGAGCGACGAGAACGCGCTGTGGAGCCTCGGACCTCACGACCTGTCGATCTTCGACCACCTGCTGCGCTTGCCACTATCGCGCGTCGTGGCCCACGGAGGCAGTCACCTCCAAGAGGGGATCGCGGACGTGGTCTTCGCCACGCTCAGCTTCGCCCGCCTGGATGGTCCACCGATCCTCGCTCACGTCCACCTGTCGTGGCTCAACCCTCGCAAGGAGCGTCGAATGGTGGTGGTGGGGTCCGCGAAGATGGTCGAGTTCGACGACATGGCTCGTGACAAGCTGTTGGTCCACGATCGCGGCTACGAACGACCTCCCACGTTCGCGTCGTTCGCCGACTACCTGATCTTGAGGGACGGTCCGGTGACCATCCCTCACGTTCCGATGGGCGAACCTCTGGCGATCATGGTCCGGCACTTCCTCGCGTGCATCGAGGCCCGGCGATCGCCACTGACTGACGCGGCCAGCGGGCTGCGTGTCGTGCGCATGCTCGCCGCGACCCAGGCCGCCCTCGAGCGAGGGCAGCGTTGACGGGAGCCTATGGCGGCGACGTCGTGGTCGCCCAGGTCCTGGTTTCGGTCTGGCTCCTGGCGTGGGCGATCCGGAGCCTCGCGCGCCTCTCCCGAGGCGATCGCCAGACGGTGTTGTTCGTACAGCTCATCTTCTTCTTCTTCTTCGCCGTCCCCCAGCTTCTGGACCTGCTCCTCGGTGCACCGGTCTTCGACTACCAGGTCGGGTTCAAGCTGGCGCAGTTCGATACAACGACGAACCTGGTCTACCTCGCGTACATCGCCGCGGTGCCGCCGATGCTGTCATGGTTCGGTGGGAGGGCTCGCGCCCAGTCCCAGCTTGCGCACCTAGGCGAGATGCAGCTTGCGCCGTGGATTCGCGTCGCCAGCTGGGGTGGCCTCCTCCTCCTCCCTCTCGCCATCGTGTTCGCGCCGGCACCAGAGGCTTACCTTCGCTACGCGACGATCGTGGGGGAACAGGCGAGCGGCTACGAGAGCTACCACCCCGTGGTGACCCTGAGCGCCACGCTCGCGGTGATCGCAGCCGTCCTGCTCATCACCACCCGTGTCACGCGGCCCGTGGAGCGGCTCCTGGTCTCCCCCTTCCTCGTCGTCGCCCTCTGGGTCCACGGCAAGCGCTCCGTTGTGGCTCTCGCCCTGCTGCTCCTGCTGTATCTCCTGTGGCTGCGTGGCACGTTGCGCGGCTGGCGCTTCATCGCAGCCGCGACGGCCGTCACGTTCGCCATTGGCAGCTTCTCGTACCTCTACCAGACGCAGGTCCGTCGCATCGGGGAGACGGCGCACCGTCGTGAGTCGATCCAGGAGTCCGACATCTACGTCAACTACCGGATCGACTTCGGCCGCGACGCCATCACGAAGCAGACGATCTTTGCCGAGCTCAACCCCGCGCAGCTCAAGGTCCTCGATCATCGCGGACAGTCCCTGTTGTTCCACGCCACGTTCTTTGTTCCGCGACGGCTCTGGCCCGACAAGCCGTATCCATACGCCGTCTACGCGACCGCCGCCATGCTCCGGATTCCCCCACGACAGCTCGGCTGGGGTGTGACCACATCATGGCTCGAGGAAGCGATCTCCAACCTCGGCTGGTTGGGGCTGCTCGTCGGTCCTCTCGTGCCGGCGCTGATCTGCGCCATCGGGGATCGACGAGATTCACAGTACGTCGGCCTCCTCACGATCACGGTCGCGTCGCTTCTTCTCCTCGTGGAGGCGACGGCCTTCATGCCGCTGCTGGTGCTATGGGCCGTCCTCGTGATCCGGAGGCCGCGCCGATGACGGAGCGCCGCTCCTTTCGCCACGGCTTCGCCTGGGTCCTCGGCGGCAGCGCAGGGTTCGCACTCAGCCAGTTCTTGTTGCTCGTGGTCATCGCCAAGCTCGGCTCGCCGCGGCTGGCTGGCGACTGGACGATCGCGCTCGCGATCACCGGTCCGGTGTTCGTCTTCGCCCGGTTCAAGCTCCGCGCGATGCAGGCATCGGACGCCCGCGGCGAGTTCGAGTGGCGTGACTACTCGGCGCTCACGGTCGTCGGCAGCCTCGGTGCGATCTGCGGAATGGTCGCGGTCGCGACGCTCGGTTACCGCGACGCCACGGCGTTCGCCATCCTGACCGTGGGGCTCTCGAAGGGGCTCGACGCCGGGTCCGAACTCGTGTACGGGCAGGAACAGCTCCACGAGCGTATGCACCAGATCGCCACGTCGCAGTTGCTGCGCGGCCTGCTCGCCGTCACGCTGGGAACGCTCGCGTTCTACTGGACACGATCGGCAGGCTGGATCGGACTCGCTGTGGCGGCCGCCTACCTGATCGGGTTGACACGGGACCTGCGCCGGGTGCGAGCGATCGTACCATCGGGTCGCCTCGCTCCCGGCTGGGATGGCGCGCGGCTTCGCCGCCTGGCGCGCCGTGCCATCCCCCTGGGGATCGTGACGGCGATCGGCGCCCTGCAAGCGAACCTTCCGCGCTACTTTCTGGAGGCATATCGCGGACGCGACGAAGTCGGGATCTACGGCACCCTGGCGTTCGCGATGTCGATCGGCGGCCTGCTCGTCAATGCGCTCGCGCACACGGGCCTGCCCCGGATGGCCCGGGCCGCGGCCGCGCAGGACTGGACCCGTTTCCGCCACTACGTCTGGCGCTTGATGGCGCTCGGATTCGTGATCGCCGGCGTCGCGATCGCGGTCTGCGTCGCGCTGGGCGAGGTCCTCCTGCGTGTCGTCTTCTCGGCACACTATGCGGCCCATGCCGACGTCTTGGTGTGGCTCGCCGCTGCGTCGGGCATGACCTGGGTGTACGTGTTCCTGGGGACCTCGCTGGACGCCATGCGCCGGTTCTCGATCCAGCCGTGGATCCACGGCACGAGCACGCTCGTGATCGCGGGTGCCTGCTTCGCATTGGTCCCTGCCCACGGCATGCGCGGCGCCGCATGGGCCCTCATGGCCGGCTACGGCGTGGAGGCACTCCTGTACCTCGCCGGTGTGATGATTCCATTGCGCGCCGCGGCCCGGACCGGGATCGCGCGGCCACCACCCAGCAAGGACGCAGACTGATGACCAGCAAGGGCCTGCGACTCCCGCCACGTGTTGCGGCACCGCTGCTGCGGGTGTCTCGCCGCGTTCAGTTCCGCGGAAAAGGACGAATCCTGCGTGCTCTGGGCTTCTCCCTCGACAACCAAGCGCTCGTGCCCCCAGGGATCGATCGCGTGCGCTGCGCTGACGGCATCACGATCGCGACGCACGACGTGACCGACGTGATGTTCCGCGAGCTCTGGCTCCATGGCCACTACCAGGACGATGTGCTGGTCGCGCTCGAGCACCTGCTCTCCCCGGGGCAGGTCTTCTGGGACATCGGCGCGAACTACGGGTTCATGAGTCTCTGGGTCGATCGGACCTTCCGGGGCCGGGTCCGGACGGTGGCCTTCGAGCCGGCCCCGGTCGTGGCGAGGACGCTACGCGAGAACCTCGCGCTGAATCGAGCGAACTCAGTGGTCGTCGAGGAGCTCTGTCTGTCGGACAGAGAGGGCCCGGTGACATTCTACACGGCGTCCGATCACACCTGGAACGCGACGCTGATCGCGTCGTTCGCCCGTCGTTACGGCGAGAATGACGCGATCGAAGTCATGGCGACGACCATGGACGGATACGCGCGCGCGAAGGGCCGACCGGACGTGATCAAGGTGGACGTCGAGGGCGCCGAGCACCTCGTGATCGCGGGGGGCGAGACGCTGTTGCGGGATCACCCCGTCTCGATCGTCGCCGAGTTCAACGAGCTCGCCTTGCGAGACGTCGGGCTGTCGCCGGAACGGTACCTCGCTATCTTCGCCGACCTCGGCTACCGCGCGTTCCGGATGCGCCCGCCCCTGGTCGGCTGGCACCGCTGGGGGACCCTCCACGAGGTCCGAGACCTGCGGTCGCTGCCGCCCCTGTGCAACCTCGTCTTCCGGAAGTAGGTCACTGACTGTATCTGGACGCGTCAGTACTCCGGAGTCGGCGCGGCGGTCGAGGCCGGATCCGCACGGCCTGGATCGATCAGCGCGCGTCGCCAGTGCCTGGGTACGCGCATCGGGAGGTGAGGAAGATCCGCGAGCGACATGAGCTCGGAGCGGGTCTTCGCCCGTGCGACACGTAGCGGGATCGCCATTGGCGGGCAGCCATGGAAGTCCGATCGGCAGTGGGTGAGGGCATGATAGACCGTCGGAACACGGGCGATCGCGTAGCCGAGGAGCTGCGCAAGCGCCGCATCGAGGTGGGCTGGATTGTGCCCGGCGAGGACGAGCCCGGCTGGGAAGGGAACCGGCGCGAGCGGGCCTTCTCCCTGCCCTGCGACGATCCCGTCGACGATGTGCAGGACGCGGCCCCGACCCTGCCGGTACAGGATGTGGTTGAGATCGAGCGTCGTTCGCCAGATCGTCTCGTTGCCGCTCCAGCTACCCGCGTCGATCCCGTCGCCGGCCCGGCGGTTGAGCTGGGTCAGGAGCCGGAGAGTCGCGCTGAGGGCCGCCCTTTCGAGGCGACCCAGATCCATCATGTGCTCCCACGTGTAGTCGTAGAGCTCGTCGTGGAGACGTCGTAGCCGTCCCCCTCGATGGTACTCGTCTCCCCCTGCGTCCCAGGCGCCCTGGATGTGGTGAGGTAGGTACTCCTTGTGGCCGTTGATGCCGACCAAGTTCTTGAGCGCCCCGGTCAAGCCGGCCTTGATGTGGGTCTTGAACTTGGGAACATTGATCACCAGATCGGAATCCAAGACCCGCCTTGTCACGAGGTACTCGTGCTTGCCAGGAGCGTGGTGGGCGCGCATCGCGCTCGGGCGGTAGCAGGTGACGCGGAAGGCGTCACTGAAGGACGCCAGCTCCTCGACGAAGCTGTCGGCACCCAGGTCGATCAGGCGATAGCCGGCGATCGGTCCACGCACGGGCTGCGCGCGGACCAATTGACTCGGGCCGCCAAGTGAACGCTCCCCCGAGAGCACGGTCAATCGCCAATCCTCGACGAGAAACTCGACGCCTGGGTGCCGCGCGCGCAGGAGCTGCATCAGCTCGTCCAGCCGCAGGCTGCGTATCAGTGCGTCGAACTTACACCCCTGGAGGGGAGCATCTCCCAGGACGATCGTGCCTCGCCCTCGCAGCGCCCGCGCAACTCGCTCGATGATGGCGCGCAGCACCGCCGGGTGGGTGACCAGCGATTGCAGGTCGTGGCCGAGCGGATTCTGGTCCCTCACCCAGTTCGGCTTGATCGTCACCGTCGCGCCCGGCCCGATCCACGCGGAGAACGGATCGTGCGGATCGAGGTCGAGCGCGGAGATCGCGGCCGCCACCAGGGCGCAGTCCTCGTCGCGGAGGGGGTCCGGATACCGCGGGGTCCCGAAGGCGATTCCGATGGTGGGATCGAGAGGTGTCATCTCCGCTCCCCACGCGAGACCAGACAGCGCGTGAACAGGCGCTTGCCCTGTGGCGTGAGCGGGACCTCGCCGACCTCGGTCCATACGATCTCGCACCGCGCTCCCAGGACGAGTCGGATCTTCGAGTCGATCTCCTGGCTTGGGGCCGGGCGTCCGCCGGGCGCACCGAACGGCACCCACAGGATCTCCACCTGGTCCACGCGATGCTGGATGATCTGAAACTCGCGCACACCAGCGATCCCGTAGAAGAGATGGGTGAAGTACTCGCCGTGGATCAGGGCACCATCGGCGGCCACGAAGTGGTCGGTGATCCGGCCCGTGACCCGACGGAGGGTGCGCACCGCGCCGTCAGCGTCGACCTGCCCGACCTCGGCCGTATCACCGAGCTCGTACCGGAGCAAGGGCATGACGTGGTTGTGTAGGGTCGTTACGAGGACCCGGCCGTGACCGCCGCGACCGACGGGACGATTGGCGTCATCGACCACCTCGACCAGATTGAAGAACCCGAACACGTGCAGCGCTCCATCCTGACCTTGGCCCGCGATCGGCCCCACCTCGCGGGAGCCGTAGAAGTCGTACGCCGGAGCGCCAAAGGCCCGTTCGATCGTCGTCCTCATCTCGGGCTGGAGGGTCTCGGCCGCCGAATACACGAAGCGGGGCCGATGGAGACGGAGCCCCCGCTGCTCGACGAAGCGGGCGAGCTGGTAGAGCGAGCCAGCGTAGCCTCGGATGTAGACAGGCCGAAGAGCCGCGATGATCCCGACATATCGTGCCATCGTCGCCGCATCCATCCGGAAGCTGTTGAGGAAGGTCGTCTGCGTCAGCGCCGCGCGAGCTCGTTCCTCGAGGCCGCGGCGGTGTCCGAAGAGGTCACGCTCGGAGCCCCAGAGCACGACGTTCGGGACATCGTGTTCGATCCCCAGGTGGGCGGCCAGGTACCAAGCACTCGTCGCCATGCTCCAGTCGACCAGCTCACGGTCTTGCAGGACCTCGATCGGTGTTCCCGAGGAGCCTCCGGAGTGCGTCCTCCACGAGCGGCGTTGGGCCGCAAGGCCGCTGTGCATCCTGGCGCCTTGCTGCCGGACGGTGTCCTTCGTCAGCGGCGGCAGCGCGTGGAACTGCTGGAGAAGATCCTCGGTTGGGCTGAGGCGTTCCCTCCAGTATGGGACCTCGGTGGCGGCATCGGCCAGGAGCGCCCGCAACATCGGTTCCCGCGGCGGTATCGTCCCGCGCAACGCGCGCGTGAGGCGCCGGGCGTCGCTGCCGCGAAGCGCGGCTTGCGCACGATGGTATGCAGCGCCGGCGAACCTCGCGAACACCCCGCGGGCTGCGGCGCCGGCCTCTGCGCGGAGATCTCGCGTCACGGCCGGACCGTTCGGCCCAGCGACCGGATAACGTCGATGACGCGGTCCTGATCGGGGGGCTCCAGGCTCGATCCGCTCGGCAAGCAGAGTCCGTGCTCGAACAGCTCCTGTGAAACGCGCCCAGCTCGGACCTCGCAATCGGCGAACACCGGTTGCAGGTGCATCGGCTTCCAGACCGGCCTCGCCTCGATGTTCTCGCTCTCCAGGGCGAGCCTGAGCTTCTCGCGATCGGCGCCGAATCGTGTGGCGTCGATTGTCAAACACGTGAGCCATGCGTTCCACTCGCCGTGCGGGCTCGGATCGAGGAGCGTGACTCCGGGGACATGTGCTAGGTGTTCGCGGTAGCGAGCGTTGATCGCTCGGCGCGCCGCCACGCGCGCTTCGAGCACCTCGAGCTGAGCACGGCCGACGGCGGCGAGGAGGTTGCTCAGCCGGTAGTTGAACCCGATCTCGCGGTGTTCGTAGTGAGGGGCAGCTTCACGAGCCTGGGTCGAGAGCTTGCGGGCATGGTCGATCCACTCCCTACAGCTCGAGACCAGCATCCCTCCGCCGCTCGTCGTGATGATCTTGTTCCCGTTGAACGAGAACACCGCGAGATCTCCTTGCCCACCGATCGGGCGCCCTCGGTAGCTCGCCCCGAGCGCCTCCGCTGCGTCCTGGATCAGCACGGCTCCGTGCCGCCGGCAGGCGGAGCCGATGCGGGCGTAGTCGCAAGGCTGCCCGTAGAGATCCACGGAGATCACCGCTCGGATGGGGCGGCCTGCCGCCACCGAGCGGACGAGCTCATCCTCAAGCAGCTCGGCGTCCATGGTCCACGACGTGTCGGCGTCGATGAAGACCGGGATGGCACCGACGTAGCGGACGGCAAATGCGGTCGCCGCAAACGTCAGCGTGGACACCGCCACGCGGTCTCCTGGACCGATCCCCGCGACGACGAGCGCGAGATGGAGTGCCGCTGTGCCGCTGGACACCGCCAGGGCGTGGGGCACGTCGATCCTCGACGCGAACTCTCTTTCGAACGCGTCGACATGAGGTCCGAGCGGAGCGATCCAGTTGCTGCGCACGGCATCCGTGAGCAGCTCGAGCTCGCGGGCCCCGATGTGAGGAGGGGAAAGGAAGATCCGCGTCATCCTAGAGTTCGGGAGCTGGGCGGTACCGGCGACGTGGTCCCGCCGAAGAGCGGCATCGTCGCGCCGCCAGCGTGCGAGATCCCTTCACGACGAACAACCGCCATGATCGTGCGGAACAGGATCCGGAGGTCGAGTTGCAGAGACCAGTGGTCCACGTACCAGACGTCGAGGGCGAACTTCTCCTCCCAGGTCAAGGCATTTCGTCCGTTGACCTGTGCCCAGCCCGTGATCCCAGGCTTGACCTCGTGCCGCCGCGCCTGCTCGGTTGAGTACCGCGCAAGGTACTGCATCAGCAAGGGCCGCGGACCCACAAGGCTCATATCGCCACGCAGCACGTTCAGGAGCTCCGGAAGCTCGTCGATGCTGGTCGCGCGCAAGAACCGACCCAGGCCGGTCAGGCGCACGTGATCAGGTAGGGGCGTGCCGTCGGGCCCGAGCGCATCTCGCATCGTGCGAAACTTCCTCATCGTGAACGGCCTCCCACCTAGGCCAGGGCGTGTCTGGCGGTAGAGCACGGGAGTCCCCATCACCAGGGCGATGGCGAGCGCTGTGCCTGCCATCACCGGCGCGGTGACGACGAGCGCGGCGCTCGCTCCCGCGAGATCAAGCCCGCGCTTGACGAGGCGCTGGAGGTTGGGTTGGGGCATCGGACGAGCGGTAGAACGGCAGCTTCGCGCCGCCGGTCGCCGGGGAGGTAAGATACCATGGTCCGCAGTGCCCGGCCGTTCTGCACCCCGGAGCCCGCTCCGCGTGATGCACGTCTTCGGTGCGATGGATCGCGGCGGCGCCGAGATTCGCACTCTTGAGGTCATGCGTGCGATCCCAGCGGACAGGGTACAGATGGAGTTCTGCACCCTGAGTGGCCGGCGCGGCTCCATGGCGACCGACATCGAGGCAATGGGAGGGCGTGTACACCCCTGCGTGCTCGATCGCGCATTTCCTCGGGCGTTCGTCCGACTCCTACAGGAGCGCCGCCCCGGCGTGGTGCACTCGCACGTCCACTTTGCCTCGGGCGCCATTCTCGCCCTGGCGGCGCTCGCGGGCGTGCCGGTTCGCATCTGTCACTTCCGTACCACCGCCGACGGCGCGGATTCATCGCTTCGCCGCCGCACCTACCGCCGCGCGATGCAGCTGCTCCTGGACCAGGTAGCGACCGATATCGTAGGCGTGTCGGCCGGGGTCCTGGACGAAGCGTGGCCCCGCTGGCGGGGGGACGCTCGCTGTCGCGTCCTCCACACGGGCGTCGACCCCGCGCGGTTCGCCAGCGCCGATCCCGCGGGCGTTCGCGCGGAGCTGGGCGTGCCTGCGACCGCCCCCATGGTCGTCCAGGTTGGCAGGTTCGAGCACCCCAAGAATCAGCCGTGGGCGGTCGAGGTCATGGCGGCGCTCGCTTCGCTCAGCCCGGCGCACCTCGTGTTCGTAGGACGCGGCGGCACGCCCCTCGAGCGAGAGGCTCGTGCTCTCGCCCGTCTCCACGGGCTCTCCAGCCGGGTCCACTTCGCGGGCGAGCGTCTGGATACCGCGAGTATCCTCGGTGCTGCGGACGCTTCCCTGCTCACCTCCAGTCGCGAGGGGCTGCCCGGGGTCGTGCTGGAGTCCCTGGCGGCCGGGACGCCCGTGGTCGCACCCGACCTCCCGGGGGTGCGCGAGATCGCAGCCGTCATGCCCGGGATCCGGATCCGTGCGCTCGATCGTCCGGCGTCGGATTGGGCGCAGGCGCTCCGTGATGCGCTGGCGGACGCCCCCAGCTCCGAGCAGCGACGCGAGCGCCGCCGGAGCTTCTCCGCGACGGGCTTCACGACCGCAGCCAGTGCCGCCGGACACCTGGCCCTCTGGGAGGGGGGCGGGGCGCCCCGGTGACCGCCTTTTGCGGACCCACGGTGACGGGCCGGAGCTAGACTTCGGTCATGCGCGGCAAGCTGAGCTGCATCACCTTCGCGGCAGCGGTCTTCCTCGCCGGCGCTGCCTACGCGGACTGGCCGATGTCACGCGGCGACCCTCGGCGGACCGGCGCCGGAGGCGAGCGCGGTGACCTCAGAACGCCGCTGCCGTACTGGCGGTACTTCCTCGGCGGCAACCTGGGTTCCGGCCACGTCATCCCGCTAGAGGGTGAGGAGGTCGCGTCCGTCAGCGGGGGGCGCGTGCGCGTGACCTCGGTGCACGGCATCGAGCGCTGGGCCTCGGACAACCTCGGGATCACGCAACTGGTCGCCTACACCGACCTGGACGGGGACGCGGTCCGGGAGCTCGTCGTTCAGTCGTCGAACCGGGTCTTCGTCTTCGACCTTGACGGCACGATGCACTGGGGAGAACCGCCGGGCGAGATGGGCACGATCGGTGGGGTCAGGGCCGCGGACCTCGATGGAGTACCTGGCGCCGAGCTTGTCATCATGGAGTGCTTCTGCTGTCAGGTGCGCGGCCCGATCCCGGGCCTCGTGTACTCGTTCGCAGACTCGGTCTCGTCGCCGCGTGAGCTCTGGCGACTCACGGCCGCTGCGTGCGCGGGCTCACGCGCGATGGTGATCGCCGACGTCACGGGTGACGGACGTGACGAGCTCGTCGTCTCGAGTCAGAACGACATCAGGATCCTCGCCGGCGCCACGGGAGCGGAGCTGGCGAGGAGCGCTCACCTGGGCAGCTGGGTCAGTGCCTCGTACTGCGAGCCGGCCGACGTCCTCCCGGGGGCCGGGCAGGAGCTGATCTGCGCGCTGGGGTACAGCGCCGCCCCTGCCGGAACGGGCCACCGGGTGTACGCGCTCGCGTTTCGAACGACGCCTGCGCGACTCGACGTCATCTGGGAACAGAACGTCGGAGATCTCGACGCCGAGCTCCGCCTTGGGCACGGACATGTCGTGGATCTCGACGGCGATGGGAGTTTCGAGGTGACGGTCACCGGCACGCGAGGGGATGGCGTCGCGACGACCTCGATCCTCGATGCGGCCAGCGGCCAGGTCCTCGCGACGATCGACGAGCAGGAATCGGTCGGTGCCGTGCTTTCGCCGGCGGCTGCGCCCGTGTACCTCACCCAGGCGAGCCAGCAGATCCAGGGCTGGCGGTTCCGTCGTGATGCGCCGGTCAGGCTCGAGCCGCTATGGCGCCTGAAGAACCGACGCAGCATGGTGGGGCTCGACTGGGAGCTGGCCAGAAAGCAACCGCTGGCCACCCGCCTGATCCATCCCGACGTCGACGACTCCGGCACCGGCGACCTCTTCACGATCGATACCAAGCGCCCCTCGGACCTCAACGTCTATGACATCCACGCGTCCACCGAGACCAACCTCCGGTCGTGGTCGGCCACTGCGGGCGCACAGATCCTTGCCGGGTGGCGCACCCCCGAGCGGCTCACGACCTCGACGAGCGATGGCCGCATCAGCACGCTGACCCTCACGGGCTTGGTCGAGATCGGCTCGTTTCGTGCCGGCCAGTACTACGACCGAGGCGGCTGGTTGGATCTGACCGCCGGCCCGGTCGTCGCGAACCTGATGGGAACACAGCGCCCGGAGCTCGCCGTTGTCGATAGTCGCGGCGTCCTCGTGGCACTCGGTGTTGCCGGTGCAACGAATGCAAGCCCGCCCCGCCGGCTCTGGGAACGCGCCGCCTCGCAGGCGCCGACGATCGCACCGAACCTCGGCCAGGCCGGAGGACCTGGGCTGGTGTGTCGAAGCCTGGATCTGGAGTCCGTGCCACCGACGGAGAAGCTCGTACGGGTCGATGGCGGGGGGGCATTGCTCTGGGAAGTCCCGCTGGGGGCGCAGGTGTTCAATGATCCCGTTCTCGGGAACTTCGACGGCGATGACATCCCGGACATCTCGATCCAGTGGGGTAACAGCGATGACCTCATGCTCCAGACCACCGCGTACGCGGGTTCGACGGGGGCGAGGCTATGGACGACGACCACGGGTGGGGGCGCGGTCCGCATCCCTTCGGGCCACGCGGTCGCTGACTGGAACGGTGATGGCACGGACGACGTCGTATTTCATCACTTCGGCTTGTACGTGCTGTCCGGCGTCGATGGCACCACGCTCGCCACGAACGCACCAAGTACGGTGACGTACGCGCTTCCGACGCTGCGCGACGTCGACGGAGATGGTGCCTACGATGTCCTGCTCTCTGGTTCGTTCTTCCCGGCCCGCCTGCTCGGTCACGACCTGGCTGTCCGCTGGGTCTCGAACGACAACGATCGGCCGTATCCGTACGCAGCCCTGGCGACCTGCGGGGGCCGAGAGCTCGCCGTGGCCACCTCGCTCCTGCGACCATCGACCTTGAAGGTCACCGAGCAGGCCGGGGCGGCCATCGGCAGAGCCGCCGCCGTGGTCCTCGCCGACGGAGCGCTCTATCCGGACGAAGCGACGGCGCTTGCGGCGGGTGCTCTCGGGGGGCAGCTCACGTCGGTATACGTCCACCCGGATCTGACAGGGGATGGCCGGCCGTCGGCGGTCGTGGGCTCGAGTGACGGCTGGCTGTACGCGCTCGACCCTTGCACGATGATGCTCGACTTCGCCGTCCCCTTCGCAGCCCCGGTCGGGGCGGTCGCCTTCGGTGACCTCGACGCGGATGGGCTCGATGAGCTCGTCGTTTCGGTCGCCGATGGGTACCTGTACGGCGTGCGCAACGCACCGCTACCACCTCCAGCATGGGTGCGAGATCTGGACCCGCTGGCGATGGGCGCCGAGGATGTTGATGAGGTCGAGACACGCGACACTCTCTCGGCGGCCTGGGATCCGGTGCCGGGGGCGGCGGCATACGATGTGGCGGTCGTCGATGCGGATGGGAACTTCGTCACCTCGCCAGCGTGGATCCGCGTCGCTGCGACCACGATGACCCAGGCCGGGCTCACCCTCCAGGATCGTCAGCGGTACGACGTTGCCGTCCGTGCCGTGTCCGCAGCAGGCGTGTCACCGGACCGACTGAGTGACGGCGTCCTGGTTCGTCACCCACCGGCGCCAGCGCCGGATGGCGGTCCAGATGCCGATCCGGGACCGCCGTCCGGTGCCGGGGGATGCTGTGATGCGGCCGACACCTCGTCCGCCGCGCTCGCGCTCTTCGCCCTGCCGCTGATCGGGATTCGGCGGCGACTCAGGCCGGCTCCGGGGCCCTCCTCGAGGGCGTGATCTCGTAGCCGATATCGAGCGCCCGCATGACCTCGCGGATGCCGTCTGCATCTCGCGCCTTGACCATGAAGTTGAGTTGCTCGATGATCTGCCCCAGGCGGGCAGGGGGCGCGATCGGTCGACAGCGGTAGATCTTGCGGAGGTCGGTCGGGGCGAGGTCTTCAGCGGAGGTGGACAGCTCTTCGAAGAGCTTCTCGCCAGGACGTGTACCGACGACCCGTATCGGGACCTGCTGTTCCGTGAATCCAGACAGGCGGATCATCTGCCGGGCAAGGTTCATGATGTTGACCGGTTCGCCCATGTCCAGGAGGAACACCTCGCCGGCAGCGCCGATGGTCCCGGACTGCAGGACGAGGTTGGCCGCTTCCGGAATCGTCATGAAGTAGCGAGTCGCCTCGGGGTGTGTGACGGTGACTGGCCCGCCGTTCGCGATCTGGTCGCGGAAGATCCCGACGACAGAACCTCGGCTACCAAGGACGTTCCCGAAGCGGACACAGGAGAATCTCGTCCGCGACCGGGCTGCGATCTCCTGCACGAGTTGCTCTGCGAGGCGCTTGGTCGCACCCATGATGCTCGTGGGGTTGATCGCCTTGTCGGTGGAGATCATGACGAACGACTCGACGCGATGCTCGTCAGCGAGCTCGACGAGCTGCTTTGTACCGAAGACGTTGTTCTTGACGGCCTCCCATGGGAATCGCTCCATCATCGGCACATGCTTGTACGCCGCCGCATGAAAGACGACCTGAGGCTGTGTCTCCTTGAAGACGCGCTCGGCCGCGCGGCTGTCCATCACGTCGATCAGCAGTGGCACCGCGACGCCGGCAAGACCACGGCCCGCGAGCTCGCGATCGATCTCGAACAGGTTGGTCTCGTCGCGCTCGAGCAGGAGGAGTCGCGCCGGGTTCATCAGCGCGAGCTGGCGGCACAGCTCGCTACCGATCGAACCACCGGCCCCGGTCACGAGGATGCGCTTCCCTGCGTAGTACTGGCGCAGGTCGTCGAGTGACAGGGACGGTGGCACGGGGTCGCGCGAGAGGAGATCCTCGATGCGGACCTCGCGAACCAGCGCGGAGGCCGTCGTCCCGGTCGCGCCAGCATCCAGGTGCTCGTACGTGCCCTTGATGATGCTGACCTCCACGCCCAGCGGACCGCACACATCCATCACTCGACTGATCGCCTTCGGCGAGAACGCTGCGCTCGTGATGATCACACGCTCCGCGCCCGTCTGCCGCAGGACGCGCTCCGCGTCACGTACTGCACCGAGGACACGGAGATTCCCGATCGTCATGCCCGCCTTCTGCGGGTCGTCATCGAGGAATCCGCTCGGGCGGATGCCCAGCTCAGGGTGACGATTCGCCTCCTTGATGATCGCGAGTCCGCCCTGTCCTGCACCGATCAGGATCGTCGACGCTCCCCCTTCGGACCGGGAGCGCTCGGCCCGGATCCGGGGGATGAAGCGAGCACCAGCGAGACCGAGGAAGCTGAGCGCGCCCTCGGTCAGGATGATCGAGTAGGGGAAGATCAGGTGTGGGTCGAGGTGGACCAGGAAGACGCGACCCAGCAGCAGGAGGAGGCTGACGAGGGCGACAGACTGAGCGAACCGCAGGGCCTCGATCAGGCCCACATAGCGCCACACCATCCGATACACGCCGAACAGGCCATTCGTCGCGATCCGGAGCACCGCGAGGACGGGAACCAGCACCAGCATCTGACGGAAGAACGTCGAGGGGATGGCCCCTTCGAACCGAGCGAGATAGGCCGCCATGCCACTCGCGAGCACGATCGCGAAGTCGAGCATGATCGCCGCCGCCTTGGTCTGGCGGCGGCGCATCGCTGGTAGGTTGCCGCTGAGCGCGGTCGCCGAACCTGTTGGTGAAGGGCTCACGTCACGCCTCGGCTTCGGCCTTGGGCTGGTCGCCGTAGCTGCCGTATGCGTAGTAGTAGCCGTAGCGTCGATCCGAGATGTCCATGTCGTTGAGGATCATCCCGAGGATGGGTGCGTCGACGTCCTTGAACTTGCGCGCGGTGTGGGAGACGTCGTCCAGGAGGGTCTTGCCCGCCTGAGCTACGATGATCACGCCGCTGGACATGCGCGCAAGCACGACGGCGTCGGTGACCGCGAGGACTGGCGGTGAATCGAGAAGGATTCGATCGAATCGAGCCTCGAGCTCGGCGAGCACCTGCCGGAACCGGTTCGTGAGGAGGAGCTCGGCGGGGTTGGGAGGTTGGGGGCCACAGGGCAAGACGTACATGTTCGGGATGTCGGTTGACTTCACGACATCGTCGATCGTGGCATCGCCCAGGATCAGGTTGGTGATGCCACGGTTCTTGGAGACGCCGAGGGACTTGTGCAACCTCGGGCGTCGCAGGTCGGTATCGATCAGGAGGACGCGCTGACCGCTCTGGGCCATGATCGTTCCCATGTAGATCGTCGTGGTCGTCTTCCCTTCCCGCGGCCGGGGGCTCGAGACGGTGATGGTCTTCATCGAGCGATCGGCGGAAGAGAACAGGATGTTCGTCCGGATCGAACGGCAGCACTCGGCCGCTCGCGACGTGGGGTTCTGGAACACGTACAGGTCGCGAACGCGCGTCGACTTGGGATCGTCGCCCGAGGGGACCTCGGATACGACCGGGATGATGCCAAGCAGCGGTGACCCCACGAGACGGTCGACGTCCTCGGAGGTCTTGATCGTCCGATCGAGGTAGTCGAGCAGGAACGTCAGCGCCACGCCGAGCAGCAGCGACAGCAGCGCGGCCAGCGTGACGTTGAGCTTGGTGCGGGGAAAGACGAGGTACGCGCCCCGAGCGGCCTCGTGTTCCTCGACGTTGATCTGCTCGTTGCGGCCCTCTTGCTGGCTCGTCCGCAGTCTCCCGATGAGCAGGTTCAGGTTTTCCTCGGCGCTCTTCTGTTCGCGGACCAACCGGTTGTACTCGATCGCCAGCGGGCCAAGGGCCATCGCCTGTGCCTTCAGCCGCTCGAGCTCGTCAGCCAGCGCGGCCTCGGTCGCCTGCGCCGCCTGGAACTTCACCTCCATCACACGAACCGCGCGACGAGCCTCGGCCTCGAGCGACGCCAGCAGCTCTGCCACGCGGCGCTGCTGCTGCGTGTACTTCTCGCTCTTCGGCCCCCAGAGCGACTGGATCTCGCCCAGCTTGGCGACCTCGTCCTGGTAAGACTTCTTGATCGCGGCGACAACGTCCCCGTTCTCGAGAAGCGCGAAGACCGGGGAGACAAGCACGTCCTCGCCCTTGAGGGCCTGCGCGCGGCGAAGGGTGCTGCCAAGCTCGGTCCGCTTGACGCGCGCATCCCCGAGCGCCGCGCTGTATCGCGTGATATCCGCCGCCAGGATGCTCTGGCGGTCCTCGAGGGAGACCGACAGGATGTCGTGCTTTCTCTTGAACTCGTAGACTTTCTCCTCGGTGGTACGGAGGGTCTTCTCCGCAGTGTCCTGCTCCGTCGCCAGGTACCGGGAGACGTCGCCGGTACCCTTCACGCGCTTGCCGCGCATGTGGCCCAGGTATGAGCGCACATGCTCGTTGGCGAGCTCCCTCGCCAGCTCGGGATCGCCGTGCCGCACGCTAATCCGGACGATCCGGCTCTCCCTCGCCTGGGCGGCCGCTAGCGACGAAACGAGCACGTCCGCCGCCAGATCGATTCGCTCAGGCTCGGAAAGAGCCGGGAAGCGCTCCTTCGGGGCCAGATGCTCGAAGTACCTGCTTTCGCCGAAAGTCTTCGAGACCGTCGTCTTGGCCAGCGGGAACGACCCCAGGATGTCGACCTGGGTGTTGTAGTACTCTTGGTTGGACCAGTAGCTCCCCGTGCCGAGCTCGAACACCTCATCGACGTCGTTGCCGAAGACGCGTGGGGCTTGAGGATTCACGATGACGGTCGCGGTCGCCTCGTAGACCTTCGGCTGTTGCATCGAGTAGAGCAGCGAACCGGTAACGCCTACGGCGAGGGCGACGACGACCAGCCAGGCACGCTTGCGAATGATGGTTGCGAATCGGCGGATGCTCGCGCCAACGCTCTCGATCTCGTTCTCGGGGGCAGGGGCAGACACGGGCTGGGGGGTTAGACGCCGGATCTGTTACCACGTTCACGATGCAGCGCTGTCAGTAGCGGTGGAGGCTCAGTAATAACGGCTAGTTGGAGGCCGCGAGCTCTGCAGCTCGCTCGCGCTCCCAGCGCGCCTGGTTACGATTCCCGGCCACGTCCTCGACTTCGGCCAGAGACCTTCGCAGCGCGGCCTCGTGAACCGGCCGCGCCCGGGCTCGCTCGATGGCGACGGTCAACGTGTGGCGTGCGGCATCCAGCTCACCGGTCAGCCGCTGCTGGCGGGCCAGCTCGACCGCGATCCGCACCGCCAGGTCAGGATCGGAGGTGGCCGGCGCGTCGCGCAGGATGCCGATCGCGTCCGGGCGGCGATGGTCGGCCGCTACCGCCCGCGCAAGCAGCCAGGCTGTTTCGGCGGAGGGGATGGCTCGATGTGCGGCCGTCGCGGCGACCAGGAGCACGTCGTGCCGGCCGGCCGCATCTGCAGCCTGCGCGAGGTGGAGTTGCACGGCTGGCTCCGCGGGATGCGCTGCGGCCACCCTTTGCACGTACGCCAACGCGACGGCGTACTCTTTGCGGCGAGTGAGGAGCGGCTGCAGGCGACGCAGATACCGCGGGTCGGTTGGGAACGCCTTCGCCGCCTCCTCTGGCTTCGGGAACAAGCGCAGGGCATCCGCGATGATCGAGTCGGACTGGGGGCTGTCTGCCCAACGCAGCGCCAGCGCGAGCTCGACCTGTGCCTGGATCGGGCGCTGGGACCGGGCAAGCAGCCTGGCGGCGATCTGATGGAGCCCTGGATGCGTCGGACGGAGGTACAGGGCACGGTTGATGACACTGACGGCTCGAACGTCACCTCGCGCAGATAGCGCCTGCGCGAGGTGACCTGCGATGAGCGCGTCCGAGGGGTGATATGACCACGCGCGCTCGGCCCTCGCCAGGTGTCGGGCGTCCGAACTGGGGCTGGAGAACTCCTGGCGTACTTCATGCGGCGTTCGCGCGCCCAGCATGGCCGCGATCGCGACCCCGGCGCCGATCGCCAGCAGCACGATGCGCAGCGACAGACGCCGAGAGGTCTTTCCAGGTGAGGTCCCGATGCGCGCTGGGGCGATGATGGCCGCTGCGACGATCGTCGTCATCGCGATGAGGGGGAGCTCAAGGCTGAAGTCAACGATGTCGTGGATCGCGATCGAGAGCACCGCGCCGGTGGCGCCGGCTTCGAGTGGGCCGGCACGACAGGAGCGCAGCGCGGTTCGCGCGACCAGGAACAGCGCCACGACGAGAAGCGCGGCTCCGATCAATCCCCAGTCGATGACGGCCTGAAGGTACGAGTTCTCCGCATGGGAGAACGAGAGATCTCCGATCGGCTGGACGCGATGATAGCTCACCTCAAAGGCGCCGCGCCCCGTGCCCAGCCATCGGTTGTCCTCGATCAGCTCGAGGCTATGCCACCACACCTGATACTTGCCGTGAGGTTCCTGCAACTCGGAGAGACTGGTGGCGCGAACGTCGCCCGCGATGGTCTGCGCACCGATGATTGCCAGCCCTGCTACCGCGATGGCCACCATCGCTGCTGTCGAGGCCAGGGTCGTCGTGCCCGGGCGGCGTCCACGGTCATGGCTCGACCGCCGGCGCGCGACGTGGGCCACGAGCAGCACTGTGAGTCCGCCAACGAGTCCCATCAAGCCACCGCGAGAACCGGTTGTCAGCGCCGCCGCGCTGAACGCGAACCCGGCCGTCAACAGGACCACGCGGGTCGATCCCGCTCGCGTCATCCCGAGCCCAACCGCGAGGGGCGCTCCCATCGAGAAGAGCGCAGCCACATGATTGCTGTTGATGATGGGGCCCACCAAGCGGTTGCCGGGGGCGGTAGCGAAGGCACCGTATACTTCGCGGCTGCCGGTGACGCCGTGGGCGATCACGACGAGCAGCACGACCCCGATCACGGCGACGCTGATCGTCGCGAGGCGGGTGCGCATGGCCGGCTGCGCAGCAAGTCGACACGAGATCCAAGCAAGTGCGAAGTAGCCGCAGAGCTTCGCCAACTCGTAACTAGTCGCGAGTGCATCATAGGTAGCGACCGTCCATGCAGGGCCGGCCCGGTCGAGCGCGCGCGCGTTGTCCTCCACCAGCGCCAGCTTGGTGGGCACGATGACCTCGGCGATGGATGCCGGGATGGGCACGAGCTGGACCGCGGTCAGCGCGGTGGCGAGTCCTACCAGCACGAGCAACGGCCCGGGACGACTCTCGGATCGCCGCGACGTCAGATGTGTCGCCGCGGCGCCGATGCACAACAGGCTGCCAACGCAGGCACCCAGACGTAGTGAGCCGCCGAACCATGCCGCGGTCGTCATGAGCGAGAGGGCGACTCCGCCGAGCGCAATCCTGTCCCTACGCCGCATCTGCGATCGGAGCGTAGGGCGGTCACGGCGATGATGCAATCCCGGCGGGGACGCGCCCGGCCGAGGCTCGATTCGCACCGGGTTCCGATATCATCACCAAGCGATGTCTTACCGACTGTTCATCGTCGGCGCGGGTGGCTTCGGTCGAGAGGTCCACGAGTACGCCCGCGACGCGGGCCGCGCTCGCGACGGCTCGGCGCTGACGGTCGTCGGATTCCTCGACGACAACCTGGACGCACTCGCGGGGCATGACGTCGGAGCGTCCGTGGTTGCGCGGATCGACGACGTCGTACCGGCAGCAGATGATCGGTTCCTGCTCGCGGTGGGCTCGCCCAACCTGCGACGGCGCATTGCCGAGCGGCTGGCGGCACGTGGGGCTCGCTTCGTCACGATCATTCATCCGACCGCGTGGGTGGCAAGGGAGGCCACGATCGGGCAGGGCACGATCGTGGGGCCACTGTCGTATGTGGGTCCAGGGGCGTGCCTGGGTGAACATGTGCTCGTGAACCCACAGGTGGCGGTTGCACACGACGTGGCGGCGTCATCGTACGTCGTCTTCTCGCCACTCTCCGCCGCCAATGGCGCGGTCGTGCTCGAGGAGGGAGCCTTCCTCGGCACGCACGCGATCGTGCTTCCTGGATGTCGAGTCGGTGCCTGGAGCTACGTCGGAGCCGGCGCACTCGTGAGGCATGACGTCGCACCTGGAGCCAGAGTCGTGGGCGTTCCGGCTCGCTCGCTGGGTCCGACCGAGTGACTAGAACATCCGCTTGGGGACGTACACCGAGTCGCCGGGGCGCATGTAGAACTGCGGGGCGAGGCTGTTGGCGACCTTCTGCACGGGGACGGTGAACTTCTCGACGGTGCCGTCGTCGTGGCGACGGGTGACGACGACGGCGTTCTCCCGGGCCATGTTGGTGAAGCCGAGCGCCTCGGAGATGGCCTCGTTGATCGTCATCGACGGTCGCCACGACAGGGTGCCGGCCTTGCGGACCTCGCCGAAGACCGAGACCGTCTTGCTGCGGTACTGCTTCACCTGCACCGTGACGTTGGGGTTGACGATGTAGCCGTCGGCGAGGCGGTCGCGGATGTCCTGCTCGACCTCGCCCGGGCTGCGGCCGGTGGCCTGGACGGTGCCGATCATCGGGAACGAGAGCGTCCCGTCCACGCTCACGGGATAGAGCTTGCTGACGTCCTCGACCTTCTGCGAGCCGCCGCCGAGGTAGACCGTGATCTCGAGCTCGTCGTCGGGGCCGAGGCGGGTGTCTTCCAGGTACAGCGCCTGCGTGGGGTAGTTGCTCGGCGGCGGGTCACCGCAGGCGACGAGCGCCAGGAGCGCAGCGAGCACGAGGAGCGCGAGGCGAGGCATGGGGCGACGGAGGGTAGGGGCTGGGCGACAGGGGCGCAACGTGGTCCGGGGTTGGACGCGGCCGGGTGGCGGGACGTTCACGGGGCGTCGTCCTCCGCGCCCCGCCCCTCACCGGCCCGGCGCGTCCAGCGCCGCCAGGTCATCGAGGAGCCACCAGCGGCCAGGGGCGCGGGTGGCGACCGAGGCCAGCAAGGCGCGGGCGCGGGCGGGGGCGCCGGCGGCGTGGGCCAGCCAGGCGCGCTCGCAGATGGCCCAGGTGGCGAAGAACGGGACGTGGTAGGAGGCGTAGAAGTCGATGGGGGCGGCGAGGTCGCGCTCGATGGCGGCGGCGTCGGGCGGCGCTACCGTCGGGGCGGGTGGCCCCACCGGCGGGTCGGACGGCGGCCCGGGCGGGCCGGGCCGGGACGCGAGGCAGCCGCCGGCGGTGAAGCGGGCGCGGGCGCGGACCAGGGCGGCCAGCGCCGCGGGGTCGCCGTAGGCGGGCCGGGTGGGCGTGGCGGCGGCGGCCAGGGCCTCGAGCTGGCGGCGGGCCTCGTCGACGCGCGGATCGGCGGGCGGGGCGACCACGCCGGTGACCCACAGGCAGGCGGCGCGGGTGGCGACGGCGTCATCGGCGCCGCCCGGCAGGCAGGGGGCGACCGCGGCCAGCGCGGCCTCGGGATCGCCCTCCATCCAGGCCAGGAGGCCGAGCGCGGCGCGGCGCAGCGGGCGCCGGGGCGCCGGGGCCATCGCCAGGGACTCGGCGTAGAGGGCGCGGGCCAGGCCCAGCTCGCCGCGCAGGGCGCGGACCTTGGCGAGGCCGGCCAGGGTGTCCTCACCCCGGCTGAGCGCCGCCGCCTCCTCGGCCAGGGCCAGGGCGCGGTCGAGCTGGCCGGCGCTGGCGAGGGTGGTGGCGTGGACGCCGACGGCGTCGGCCTCGCCGGGGTAGGCGTCGTGGTAGCGGCGCCCGACCTCGACCGCGGTGTCCGGATCGTCGGCCCACAGCAGCACGGCCGAGTAGTGATCGAAGACGCGGCCGCGGAAGCGCGCGGCGCCGGCGGCGTACAGGTCGCGGTAGGCGGGCAGCGCCAGCTCGAAGGCGCCGGCGCGGAACGCCAGCTCGGCGGCCCAGAACGTGAGCTCGCGATCGGCGGGGCCGTCGAGGAGCGCGGCGCGGGCGGCGGCGGGGCCGCGCTCGTCGAGGGCGATCACCGCGCGCAGGAGACGGCGGTCCTTGCCGGCGGGCAGGGTGTCGACGAGGGCGCGGGCGCGGGCCACGGCGTCGGCGCGGTCGGCGTCGGTGCCGCCGAACAGGACGACGTAGGCCAGGGCGCGCGGGTGGTCGGGATCGACGCGCAGCGCGGCGCGCAGGGACGACAGCGCCTTGTCGCCGTAGAACACGTCGTACTCGTCGAGCGCGCGCGCGACGTAGGCGTCGCCGGCGCGCGGCGGCGGCGGGCGGCGCCACCACCAGACCGCGGCCGCGACCAGCGCGGCGGCGACCAGGAGCGCGGCGGCGAGCCACGGCCAGCGGCTGGCGCGGTGCCCGAACAGCTCGTCGCGCACGCCGACCAGGGCGCGGTGCAGCTCGTCCATCGACGCGAAGCGGCGGGCGCGATCGTGGGCCAGGGCGCGGGCGACCACCGCCGCCACCGCCGGCGGCACCGGCTCCTCGAGGCGCGGCGCGGCGCCCCGGCTGATCTCGGCGAACAGGTCGTCGACGGTGCGCGAGCGGAACGGCGGGCGGCCGGCGATGATCTCGTGGGCGAGCACGCCGACCGCGAAGACCTCGGTGCGCTCGTCGGGGGCGTCGCCGGCGATCTGCTCGGGCGCCATGTACATCGGCGTGCCGAGGAGCGTGCCGGCGCGGGTCGCGTAGGCCTCGGGGTCGCTGCTGGTCGCGGTGCCGCCGGCCGGCCGGGTCATGGCGCCGGGCTCGCTGGGCATGGTCGCGTCGAGGGCGAGATCGGTGGTGGGCGCCGGCGCGGCGGAGGCGCCCGGGCTCGGGCCGGCGGCGGCGCGCGGGCCGTCGCTGGAACCGGCGCCGGCGGCACCGGCGGCGCCGACGACCGTGTCGGCGATCGAGACGTCGTCGAGCCCGGCGGGCGCGGCGGCGTCGGGGCCGGGGCCGGGCGGCGCCGGCGCGAGCGGCGCCTCGATCAGCTTGGCCAGCCCGAAGTCGAGCACCTTCACCTGACCGTCGGTGGTGACCATGACGTTGGCGGCCTTGATGTCGCGGTGGAGGATGCCGCGGGCGTGGGCCGCGCGCAGGGCGTCGACGACCGCGAGCAGCCAGGCCAGGCCACGCTCGAGCGGCGGCGGGCCGTCCTTGCGCAGGCGCTCGGCGACGGTGTGGCCGTCGACCAGCTCCATCACCAGCACGTCGCGGCCCTCGGCCTGGAGGATGTCGTAGAGGGTGACGACGTGGCCGTGGGGGACGGCGGCGGCGGCGCGCGCCTCGCGCAGCATACGGGCGCGGCGCTCGGGGTCGCCGGCGACGTCGGGCGGCAGGAGCTTGAGGGCGACCAGGCGGTCGAGGCGCTCGTCGCGCGCGCGCCAGACCTCGCCCATCGCGCCGCGGCCCAGCGGCGCGATCAGCCGGTACGGCCCGATGACGTCGCCGGCCGCGCTCATCCCTCGCGATTGTAGGGCGTCAGGTTGCGCGGGGCGCCGGATCGTGGCGCAATCTCGCCATGCGCACCCTGCTCGCCGCCGCCCTCGTCCTCGCCTTCGCCGCGTGCAGCGGTCCGGCCAAGAAGGTCAAGCCCGGCCCCGCCGACGACGACCTGCCGCAGGAGATCACGTGCTGCATCACGCCCGGCGGCGAGGGTGAGGCGGAGAACCGGGTGTCGATGCCGGTCGACCGCTGCCCCGAGGAGCTCCGCCACCCGGTGGAGCAGTGCAACGTCGGCCCGGGCGAGAACGAGCCGTCGATGTAGCGTTCCCGATTGATGACCGATGTCACGCTGGCGTCCCGGTGGGCCGGTGAACGCGGGCCGCTAGCCTGTGGCGTGCGGGTTCCTCGATCGCATGGAAGACGACGGATGCGATCAGGAACATCGGGAGTACATGTGCCGCAACGAGGGCGATCCGTGTTGCAGCGCCGGCAGAGGCGTAGGTAGCGAGCGGGAAGAACGCATGCATGACCCACAGCCACAGGCGATGACTCATGTAGAGTGCGAACGAGGTCTTGCCGAGGTACACGAACGCCCGCCGAGTGAGGAAGGCTGTGGAGCGATCCCCTCCCCGCGCGAGCCCCACGAGCAGGGGGGGAGCGAATACAACCGCCCATCGTGCGGGCAGATCTGCCTCCACTAGCACGGCAGCTGCGAACACGAGGGCGACCAGCCAGAGCGCGACCGGAAGGCGTGACGACGGTTCTTCGGCACGCCCCGCGAAGATCCTGTAGGTCATGCAACCGGCGAGGAACTCCGCCCAGATGTAGATGGGAGAGAAGTCAGGAAGAGCCGCGACGTGTCGATCGATCGTGTCGTAGAGCGCGGGGAGCATGGCCACGACAGCAGTCAGCCCCCAGCTGATAGCGCGGTTTGGGCTGCGCATCGCCTTCAGGGCGATCGCGGAGAGGGCAGGAAAGCAGAGGTAGGCCAGCCACTCCGAGCTGATGGACCATGAGACGGTGTTCCAGACGTCGTGGTTCCCGAACCACGCGTGGACGAGGAGGAGGCTCTCCACGAGTCCAAGCCATGACCAGCGCTCGGGCTCGATCTGATTCGTGGCACCGAATCCGATGACTTTGACTGCGATGACCAGCGCCGCCAGGAGCACCAGGTGGACTGGGTAGATTCGAGCAAGCCGCGCCCACAGGAACCGGAGCCAGTTGCGCGCTGTCGTGCTCGTGTCGAAGACGGCCGCGTAGGTGTAGGAGATGATGAAGCCGCTGAGCACGAAGAACAGATCGACGCCCAGGAAGCCGGGCCGAGCCACAAGTCCGTACTCTCGCGCGATGCCTGGAAGTAGGGCCTGCACCACAACGCCCGCGTGAAGCAGGACGACCCAGGCAGCGGCGATCGCTCTCACCCCCGTCAGCGCCGGGACGAATGGAGCCGGGCCCCTCCGTGCCATGGTGTTCGATTCCGGGGAGGGGCCGGTCAGTCGGGCACGAGCTGGAGCGCGATCTCGAACGAGGCGTCGGTCGGGTCGCCGTCGGCGTCCTTGGGCACGTCGAAGCGCCAGCTCGCCATGAGGCCCTTGATGCAGGCGTCGACCTCGCCGTTGAAGCCGGTGGCCTTGGGGGTGACGGTGCGGCCGCTCTCGTTCACGGTGAACTCGAGCTTGACCTTGCCGCGCGCGCCGGGGTCGGTCTTGAGCAGGTCCTTGTAGCAACGCTTGATGCCGGGCATGTACGCGCTCATGATCTTGCGCAGCACGGCGTCGGGCGTGAGCGAGGTGCCGTCGAACGACTTCTTGTCGGAGACCGAGATCCGGCCCTCGGGCACCTTCTCGGTGGTCTTGGCGCCGCCCTGGGCGCTGGTGGGGCCGCCCGGGCCCTCGACCACCGGGCCCTTGCCGGTGCCGATCTGGGGGCCACCGCCGCGCGGGCCGCGGTCGGCGGTGCCGCCGCCGATCGCGGTCTGCTGGCCGGAGGCCGCGACCTCGTCGAGCTGCTTGCCGAGGTCGGAGCCGGGCTTGCGGCGCTCCATGTCGCCCGAGAAGCCGCCGCCGCTCGACTGGTCGTCGGAGAACAGCATGTCGGCGTAGGCCTTGGACTGGTCCTGGAGCGCGACCGCGTCGCTGGCGCTGCGCCCGCCGCCGTCGCGCGGCTTGCCGTCGCCGCCGCCCTTGGGCTGGTCGGGCTTGGGCTGCGCGGTCTTGGGCGGCTCCTCCGCCGGCTTCTCGTCGCCGGTCGTCGTCGCCTGGTCGCCGGTGACCGGCTCCATCGGCAGCACGAACTCCTCGCGGACCTCGTACGACTCCTCCTGGAAGGTCGCCCGCGCCGCGCGCTGGGCCATGCCGCCGCCGACGTCGGGATCGTTGATGACCAGGGCCCAGAACATGAGGCCGAAGTGGGCGGTGATCGAGATCGCCAGCACCACCATCAGGCGGGGGTCGAGCCGATCGGCGAGCGTGCCGCGCACCGAGTGCGGCAGCATCGGCCGCGGCTGCGCCGGCGGCTCGATGACGAGCTGGAACAGGAGGGTCAGCTCGCCGATCGAGACCTTGCCCCGGGCGTGCTCGCCCAGCGGCATCGTCCAGTGCTCGGCCTGGCGCTGGGCACCGCCCTGGTGGCGGGCGACGTCGAGGGTCATGACCCGGTCGCCGTCGGAGACGCGGCCGTCCATCTTGTCGGTGAAGTTGAGGACGTAGCGGCCGTCCACCACCTGGAACAGCGTGAACTGCCGGGGCAGGCCCTCGATCGGGATCGCGAACGTGTTCTTGGCCGACTGGCCGAGGGTCACGTTGACCCGCTCGCGGATCAGCTTCTCCTCGACGATCTTGCCGCCGAGCAGGACGCCGATGCGCAGGATGCGCCGGCGCGCGCCCGAGGGAGCCGCCGCGTGTCGTGCCGCCGCCATCAGAAGGGCGCCCGGGTGACGGTGGCGAGGATGAGCGGCAGGAAGTCCTGCTTCAGCGTCTCCCACTCGTAGTTGATGTTCTTGGCCTGGAGGACGTAGACCACGCTCGGCCGCGGGACCTTGCCGCACACCGCGATCACGGTGTCGATCACGTGCACCTTCTGGCCGTTGCGGTACTCGATGTGGAAGTTCTTGCCGTCCTTGGCCTGACCTTCCTGCAGCTCGTCGCAACCCTCGGCCCGGGCCGGGCCCGGCGCCGCGACGGCGAGGAGCGCGGCCAGGCTGGCGATGACGGTGGCGGTGGTGCGCATGGTCTCTCCTTGCCCGTGAGGTCCTGGCCCCGAGGGCCCTAGCCCTTGGCCTTGGCGCGGATCTTCTCTTCGCGCTTGATGAGCTTGGTGACGTCCTTCATCCGCTCGTCGTAGAGCTTGAGATCGACGCCGGGCATGTTCTTGTACTCGTCGAAGTAGGTCTTGGCCCGGTTGAGCCGGACCAGGTTGTCCATGGCCCCCGACGGCGTCGGGAACGGATGAGCGTCGAGGTAGAGCAGGCCCAGGTTGTAGTAGGCGGGGCCGTAGTTGCGGTCGGCGGTCTGCGCCCGCTTGTAGGCGTTCTCGGCCTTGCTCAGCCAGTCGGCGCGGGCCGGGCTCTGGCCGTCGTAGTCGGCCGACAGCCCGCGGTAGGCCGAGCCCAGCGAGTTCCAGCTCGCGGCGTCGCTCTTGCCGAGCTGGCCGGTGAGGCGCTCGAAGGTGGCGACGGCGTCGCGGTACTGCTTGTTGGTGAGCTGGTGGACGCCGAGGTTGGTGAGCGCGCTGGCGAAGCCGGCGTCGAGCTCGACGGCCTTCTTGTAGGCGGCGAAGGCGCGCTGCGGCTCGTTGGTCTTGTCGTAGATGAGGCCGTAGACGTAGTACAGGCCGGCGTTGGTGCGCGAGGTCGCGCGCTTCTCGAGCAGGCCGTCCAGGATGACCTCGGCGGTGTCGTAGAGGCGCTTGTGGTAGTTGGCGTGGGCGATGACGACGATGGCGTCGATGCTGGTGCCGTCGACCGCGAGCGCGGCCTGGGCGGCGCGGATCGCGCCGTCGGGATCGGGCGGGGGCGCCGCCAGCATCGTGCGCGCCGTGCGCAGGTGACGCTGCACCTCGGTGCGCGCCTGCTCGGGGCTGAGGTCGAGGTTGGGCGGGATGATCGGCGGCGGGGTGGGCTCGGCGACCGGGCCACCGTCGCCGCCGCCGCCATCGCCACCACCGGCCCCACCGGCACCGCCGCCGGCGCCACCACCGCCCGGATCATCCGCCCCGCCTGCCCCGCCGCCGCCGCCGCCGCCACCGCCACCGCCGGTCCCGTCGAGCGGATCATCGCCGTCGTTCATGCCGACCGCGTCGCTGCCGCCGCCCGCCCCGCCGCCGCCGCTCGCCGGCGTCGTCGACTTGCCCTTGTCCTTGCCGCCGCACGCGCCGGCGCCCAGTGCCAGGCTGGCGAGGGCGATCGCGAGGAGGCGGCCGAGGCGGCGCATGTCCCTTGAAACGCGCGAGCCGGCGGGAGGATCTCCCTGGAGATCGAGGACTTGGCCGTGAGCCAGGCTGCCGCGGCGGGGGATCATGGCGCCTCCGTTCCGGTGAACAGCTCCTGGTGTAGCACCGAGAACTCGTCGGGGAACTCGCGGTTCAGGTTCTCGAGCGCGAGCTGGCTCCAGCGATTGGCCACGCCGCTGCGCTTGGCCAGCTCGACCACCTCCACCCACTGGCCCTTGGCCTGCTGGATGTAGGGCTCGAGGTTCTTCATCAAGCCCTCCTCGTAGGCCGCCACCGCGCCGGCGTCCGGGTTCTTCTTGTCGAGGTCGAGGATGAACTTGGGGGTGGGCGCCTGCGACAGCTTCTCGGCGAAGCGGGCCAGGGTCTCGCCGAAGCGGACCTTGGCCGCCATCGAGTACTCGGCGACGCCGTAGTCGTCGAGCACCAGGTACTTGTCCTGGGCCTCGGTCGTGGCCTTCTCGAGCGCGGTCTTGAGCTGCTTGGCGCGGTCGACGGTCTTGGCGCTCTCGGTGATCTTGTAGGGCCCGAACTTGGTCGTGAAGTGCTTCTCCGCGAAGTACAGCGACCACTCGCCGGCGAGGCGGGCGCCGCGGGTGTTCCTGGCCGCGCCCACCGCGCGCCAGGCGTCGATGGCCTGCTGGCCGGCCTTCTCGGCGTCGGCGGTCTTGCCCTTGCGGCGGTGCAGCGCCGCCGTGTCGTAGAACGCGGCGACGTAGTCGTCGGCGTTGCCGGCGTCCTTGCCGTAGGCCCGGCGCCAGCGATCGTAGGCCGCGACCATGTTGGTGACGTCGCCGGCCGAGCGGTAGATGCGCGCGATCGCCCACAGCGCCCGGTCCTTGTTGCGGCGGTCGGTCTCTTCCTTGTCGTACTTGGTGAACAGCTCGACCGCCTTCTTGAAGTCGCGGTCGAGCTCGGCGAACACCGCGGCGTTGAACAGCGCCTCGAGCGCGATGTCCTGGGTGGTGCGCGGCTTGTCGTTGCCCAGGGGCGGCGGCGGCTTGATGCCGCGCTTGGCCGCGTCCTTGGCCACCGCGTAGAGCTCGAGGTTGGTGGCGATCGCGGCGTCGTAGTCGAAGACGCTGCCCTGGCTGGCGGCGGTGAGCCGCATCGCCTCCAGGTAGTACGGGCTCTCGCGGAAGACCTTCTCCTTGCTCTGCGTGAACTCCTTGTAGAGCGCGATCGCCGTCTTGGGCCGGTCGCCGAGGCTGTAGTTGGCGGCGGCGTTGTAGAGCGAGGTCGGCAGGTCGGCGTCGGTGGCCGGCGCGATCTTGTAGTAGCGGTAGAAGGCCTCGGCGGCCTCGATGTACCGGCCCTCCGCCGAGAGCTGCTCGGCGCGCTTGAACTCGACCGAGCGGTTCTGCGACTTCGCCAGCTCGATCGACTTGGCGTCGCCGCACTTGCTCGAGATGAAGGCGTCGTTGACCTCGGTGAACTTGTCGAGGCGGCCGGTGGCCTCGTAGACCGAGAGCAGCGCGTCCTTGGCCTTGACCGACTCGGGCACGCCGCAGAACTTCTGCATGACCTTCTCCATGCGCGCGATCGCGTCGTCGACGTGGAGGTAGGCCAGGCTGACCAGGGCGGCGTTGAGGCCCTGGATGGGCGCGGTCTTGGGATCGTTCACCAGGTTCTGGTAGTCGTCCCACTCCCGCTGCATGGTCACGTAGAGCGCCGGGATCGGCCGCGGGGTCAGCGGCTGGGGCATGGCCTTGAGGTCGGCCACCGACGGCACCACCAGCGGCGCGAGCTGGCCGGCGGCGACGTGGCGGTCGACCTCCATCTCGTACGAGGTCAGGACGTCCAGCGCCGCCTGCAGGAAGAACCGCTCCGACAGCTCGCGGTGGTCGCGGACCCACTTGTACTGCTCGACCGCGTCGAGGTAGCGCTCGCTGAAGAACAGCGCCTCGCCCATGTAGTAGGTGAACTCGTAGACGTAGTCGCTCTCGGGGTACTGGGCGATGAACGTCTTGTAGAGGTCGACCGCCGCGGCGTAGAGCTTGAGGTACTCCTCGCGCACCACCGCCTCGGTCTTGCCGCCGGCCTCCCACTCCTTGCGCAGGTTGGTGGCGGCGAGGTGGGTGTTGCGGGCGGCGGCGTACAGGGCGCGCTCGGCGATGCGCCGCTGGTTCTCCATCGCCTCGCGGTCCTTCTCGTTGGCGACGTACCAGGGCGTGCCCGGGGCGTAGCGGGTCGCGAGCTCGCCGGCGGCCTGGTCGGCGGCGTACTTGTCGCCCTTGGCCTCGAAGGCGTTGACGATCTCCTGGTGGACCACCGGGTTGCGGGGGTGGAGCTCCCACGGCGGACCGATCGCGAGGCGGTAGCTGTCGACGGCCTGGTCGTAGGCCTGCAGCTCCATGAAGGCGGCGCCCATCGCCTCCCACACGTCGCGGACGTGGGGCTCGTTCTCGCGCCCCTTGTAGAACTCGCGGGCGCGCTCGAAGGCCTTGACCGGGTCGGTGTCGGTCTCGCCCTCCCACGGATCGGTGAAGGCGACGGCGATGTACTGCAGCGACTCCTCGCGCAGCTCGAGCGCCGGGATCGCGCCCTTGGCGACGATGCTGTCGTAGAGCTTGACCGAGTCGTCGAAGCCCTTGATCGAGTCGAGCAGGAAGTCGCGCTTGTAGTACGACCACGCCAGCTTGTAGAGCGCCTCGGCGAACAGCGGCGAGTCCTTGCCGCCGTCGACGATCTTGAGGTACCCGCTGATCGCCTCGTCGACCTCGCCCGGCACCGTGAAGTGGTAGTCGGCGATGCCGCGGACCCAGGCGTGGCGGACCAGCTCGACGTCGGCGCCCTCCCACGCCTCGCAGCCGGCGTACGGATCGAGGCGGTCCTTGCGGTCGATGCGGGCCAGCGCCTCGTCCCGGGTCGGGATGGGCGGCGGCGCGTCGGTCCACTTGTACTTGTTGGCGCACGACAGCGCCAGGAACAGCATCAGCGAGCGGCGCTCGTCCTGGGTCTTGCCGTAGTGGCCGACCAGGTAGAGGACGCTGGGGAGCTGCCGGTAGTCGGGGAACTCGGCGAGGATGCGCTCCCACAGCGCCAGCGGCTTGCTGTAGTCGGCGAGGACCTCGGCCGTCATGTCGGCGCTGTCCACCGCCTCGTCGGCGGCGTCGAGGTAGAGGTCGGCCAGCCGGAACATCGCGTCGGGCGTGAACTGGGCGTGGGCCGGGTGATCCTTGATGAACTGCTCGAGCAGCGCGATGGTGTCGGCGTGCTTGCCGCGCTTGCGGGTCTCGGCGGCGGCGATGCGCTTGGCGTAGCGGTTCTCGAGCTCGCGGGTCTTGTCGTCGAAGGCGCGGAGCAACATGTCGCGCATCCGCCGGTGGTGCTCCTCGGCCTGGCCGACGTAGCGCCGCCACTCGCTCTCGACGTCGCGCAGGACCTCGCGCTCGGCCTCCGACAGCGGCGCGCCGCTGCCGAGCAGCGGCGTGGTCGGGGCCGGCGGCGCCTGGTGGCCGAGGCCGGGGCCGCTCGGCGGATCGGCGACCGGTACCGTGCCGGGCTGGGCGGCGGCCAGGCCAGGCAGCGCCAGGGCGCCGGCCAGGGTCACGGCGAGCAGGCGGCGGGCGATCGCGGTCATGGCAGGTCCTCCGCGGGCGGCGCCGGCGGCGCGGTCGGGGCCTTGCCCCGCTCCTCCTCGTCGGCCTTCTCGTCCTTGGCCTCGCGGAGCAGGTCGGCGAACTCGTCCTTGAGCTGCTTGACCTCGCGCGCCTTGTCGAGGTTGAGGCGCTGCAGGTCGTCGTCGGCCTCCTCCTTCTGCGACCAGTTGACGTCGACGATGCCGACGTCGGTGCGCACCAGGACCTCGTAGAACTTGGACTTGACGTCGCGGAAGGCGTTGCCGAGGACGGTCCCGCCCAGGGCCCGGCTCTCGGCCTCGTAGAGCAGGAACTCGCGCCGGTAGGCGGCGCGCTCGGCCTTCTCGTGGGCCACCGACGCCCGCACCTCGGTCAGCGCCAGCTCGACGATCTCGTCGATCGTGGCGTTGACGCCGTCGAGGGTGGCGATCGTGGCGTCGGCGCGGCGGACGAGGTCGGCGATGCGGTCGGCGCGCCGCCGGTCGTCGCCGGCCACGCCGCGCAGCGCGGCCGACACCGCCTGGTGCTCGGCGGCCAGCGCGGCCCGCAGGTCGCGGCGCAGGGCGCGGGCGGCCAGGGTGACGTCGTCGCCGGTGCCGGCCTGGTCGCGGCCGAGCGTGATCTCGCGGCGCAGGTTGGAGAGCTCGGTGTTCAGCTCGGCCAGCTCGAGGGTCAGCTCGGTGATGACCTTGCGGGCCTCGAGCTTCTGGGTCTGCCAGGCCTGCTTCTGGGCGGCGTCGATCGGCTCGGGCGACTCCTTGAGGAACTTGTCGATCGCGACCACCGTGGCCTGGGTGGTGTCGATCGCGACCTGGGCCTCGGCGGTCTGGCGCTCGAGGGCGTCGTACTCCGCCCGCGCCAGCTCGACGCGCTTGCCGTAGGCGACCTCGGCGTCGGGCAGGGCCTTGAGCTTGTCGCCGATCGCCTTGCGCGCCGCCACCGCGCGGTCGGTGGTGGCGAGCTGGCCGCTCGCCACCTTGCGCCGGGCCAGGGCCAGCTCCTCGTCGGCGAGGCGCTCGCGGATGCGCAGGAGCTCCTCGAGCACCTCGGTCGAGCGGCTGCGCTTGGTGGCGAGGCTGGGGAAGACGTTGACGCGGTTGGGCGCCGACAGCGCGGCGTCGAGGCGCTCGATCGTCCGCTCGGCCTCGCGGATCTCCTGCTGGATCGTGCCGAGGTCGGTCTCGATGGTCATGACCCGGCCGACGTTGGGCTCGTCGCGGACCCAGGCCGCCGCGATCTCGGGCATCGTGGCGTTGGTCTGGAAGGTCTGCGACGCTCGGCCCGTGATCTGGGCCAGGAACGTCTGCGGGTCCTCGTTGGCGGCGATGATCTTGTCGAGCTCGTCGTGGGGCGGCTTGTAGGTGGTGTGGGTCGACTCGAAGATGTCGGTGGCCTTCAGGTACTCCTCGACGCCGCTGGCGCTGCCGGTGTCGAGCCCCAGCACGGTCTTCTCGTGGATGCTCTGGGCCTTGCGCACCCGCAGGTTGCCCTCGAGGATGCGCACCGTGGGCAGCTTCTGCGAGGTCGGGTCGGCCAGCGCCAGGCGCTCGAGCGCGCGCAGCGCCTTGTCGTACTGGCGGGCCTTGACGTAGACCCACGCCACCTCGTAGAGCGCGTCGGCGAACAGGTCGCTCTTGCGATCGATCAGCAGGTAGGTGTCGATGGCCTTGGTCGGCTGGTCGCGCTCGTAGTAGAGGCGCCCGAGCGCGAGCTGGGCCAGCTCCTGGACCCGGCGATCGTCGTCGGTGCGCGGCTCGCGGTCGAGGAGCGCGCTCATGGCCTGGGTCGCCTTGCCCAGGTCCTGCTTCGCGACGTGGGAGGTGCCGACGTAGAACTGGGCCTGGAAGCCGTACTCGGAGGTGGCCGGCACCTGCTGGAACCACGTGATCGCGGCGTCGAAGTCGCCGACGCTGAACGCGTACTTGCCGCGGACGTACGGCACCGACGGCCGCCGCTGGTCGCCGGGGACGCGGTCGAGGTCGGCCAGCCAGCCGTCGACGCCCTCGTCGTCGCCCAGCAGCAGCGACAGCTCGATCAGGCGCTCCAGCGACTGCTGGTAGAACTTGCTGGCGGGGCCGACGTCCTTGACCACGCGGGCGAAGGTGGCGCGGGCGCCCACGCGGTCGTTCTTCTGGAACAGCGACTCGGCCAGGTAGTAGAGGGCGACGTCGAAGTCCTTGCCGCGCTGGGCCTGGGCGACGTAGTCGTAGAGCAGGAGCGCGGCGCTGTCGTAGTTGCCGACGCCGAACGCGACCTGGGCGTCGATGAGCCGGCGCGCCATGACGTCGGCCTGGCGCGGCGCCGAGGTCGGCTTCTTGAGGCCCGAGCCCAGCTCGCGGGCCTCGACCTCGTACGTCCCCAGCTTCTTGCTGGCGTCGTCGAGGACGTCGGCGGCCGCCGGGCCCGCCGCGGCCACGAGCGCGGCCGCGAGGAGGACGCGCGTGCGCGGCATGTCAGTTGTCCTTGGCTCCGGTACCGGCGGTGACCTTGAAGTCGATCGCGGGGCGCTTCTCGAGCGGGGTGGTGGCGCCGCCCTTCTCGAAGCCGATGGCCTCGATGCGGGTGGCCTTGCCCTCGGCGGCGGTGAAGGTGTGGCTGGAGCGGACCGTGAACGTGTACTTGGTCAGGTACTTGAACACGCCGTAGCCGTGGCCCTTGTAGATCGCCAGCACGCTGATGGTGTGGCTGCCGGGCGAGATCGGCCCGGTGAGCACGTCGAACGACTTGGTCTTGTACAGGTCGGGGTTGCTCTCGTCGGAGCGCGAGAAGATCTGGGTGCCGTCGAGGGCGTAGACCAGGCGGTGCAGCCGGAACGAGCTGCCCATCTTGTTGACGTGGACCAGGGTGGCCTGGGCGCCGACGCCGCCGCCGAGGACGGCCTCCTTGAGCTGCGTGGTGCGGGCCTTGGCCCGCCACGCCCGCTCCTTGAGCGCCTGCACCCGCTGCTCGAGGCGGCGCAGCCGGAGGTTGACCGGCATCTGCTCGGGATCGACGGGCTGGCCGTCGGCGTTGATGGCGAGCGTCGGATCGGCGTCGGGGGCGGGGGTCGGGGCGGGCGTCGGCGCGCCGGGCAGCGGAGTGCCGGGCGGCGTCGGCGTCGGCGTCGGCGTCGGCGTCGGCGCGGGCGTCGCGCCGGGCTGGGCGAGGGCGGTGCTCGACAGGAGCAGGCCGAGGACGACCGGCACGAGGACGCGCGCGCGCGTGGTGGCGAGACGAGGCTGTGCGCATGACAGGGGCTCCCAGCGGCGGACCGGTCGGAGAGGCGGCGCCCGACCATTCTTCCAGTCGTATGGGGGAGTTGTAACACCGCGGCGGGTGCCGATCAAACCGCGCCAGGGGTAGGTTCCGGCCCGGGTGGCCGGCGTCACGCCGACCGTCACCGGTGGTCACCCGGGGCGACGGTGGGGCGCCACCAGCCGCCACAGGGCCTCGAGCACCTCGGCCACGCCCTCCCCGGTGGCCGCCGACATGGTGAGGAGCTCGACCCCACGCTCGGCGAAGGCGGCCCGCAGCTCGTCGACCGTGCCGTGCTGGGTGCCGGCGTCGAGCTTGTTGAGCACCACGACCTGCGGCACGTCGGCCAGGGCCGGGGCGTAGCGGGCGAGCTCGCCGTTGATGACCTCGAGGTCGGTCAGGGGCGCGCGCTCGGGGCCGGTGGTGAAGGTGTCCTCGATGATGTGGAGCAGGGCCCGGCAGCGCTCGACGTGGCGCAGGAACTGGTGGCCGAGGCCGGCGCCCTCGGCGGCCCCGGCGATGAGGCCGGGGATGTCGGCGATCACGAACGACCGTTCGTCCGAAAGCCGGACGACGCCGAGGTTGGGGACCAGGGTGGTGAACGGGTAGTCGGCGACCTTGGGCCGGGCCCGCGACACCCGGCTGATGAAAGTCGACTTGCCGACGTTGGGGAAGCCGAGCAGCCCGACGTCGGCCAGGAGCTTGAGCTCGAGGCGCAGGGTGCGCTCCTCGCCCGGCGTGCCGGGCTCGGCGGTGCGCGGCGCCTGGTTCCACGGCGTCTTGAAGTGGATGTTGCCGCGCCCACCCTTGCCGCCGCGGGCCACCACCGCGCGCGCCCCGTCGTGATCGAGATCGGCGACCAGGTCGCCGGTGGCGTCGTCGTGGATGACGGTGCCGACCGGCACCCGCAGGTGCAGGTCCTCGCCGGCGGCGCCGTACTGGTCCTTGGGCCGGCCGTCCTCGCCGCGCGGCGCCTTGTAGTGGCGCTTGTAGCGGAAGTCGAGGAGCGTGCCGAGCTGGGTGTCGGCGACGAACACGACGCTGCCGCCGTCGCCGCCGTCGCCGCCCGACGGCCCGCCGCGCGGCACGTTGTCCTCGCGCCGCATGGCCGCCGAGCCATCGCCGCCGTCGCCGGCCTTCACGTGTATGGTTGCCTCGTCGATGAACTGCATGGCGGCGGTCGAAGCCCTGAGTTATGGCTGACGCGATGGCCGGGTCAAGGGCAACCGCGGTCTGGCTCGCGACCATCGCACGGCCGGTGGCGGCGCGCGCGCTGCCGACGTGGCTGGGCGTGGCGATCCTCGCCGGCGTGGTGATGGGCGGCAACGGCCTGGCCCCGGCCGACGCCGTCGCCCTGGCGACCAGCTCGCCCCGCGCCCTGGCCGTCCTCGGCGGCGCCTGGCTGCTCCTGTCGAGCGCCGCGGTGCGCCTCGCCGTCGACGCGCCGGGCGCCGCCTACCTGCGCGCCTTGCCCGGCGGGCCGGCCCGCGAGCGGCTGGCGATCGTGGTGGTGGCCGCGGCCGTGCACCTGCCGTGGGCCGGCCTGTGGCTCGCGGGCGCGGGGGCCGGGCCGGCGGCCGGGGCCTGGCTGGGGATGACCGCGGCGTCGCTGGCGCCGGCGCTGGCGGCGGCGGCGGCGCTCGGGCGACGCGCGACGGTGGCGCCGCGCTGGCGCG
>CAADGB010000082.1 GCA_900696455.1 uncultured delta proteobacterium | reverse complement strand
TCGCTCGCCGTGGCCGTCGCCGGGTCGGCCGCGCTCGCGCCGCCGCCGCTCCCGGGCGCGCTCGCGGCGCGGCGGCGCCGCCGGCGCGGTCGGGTGCCGGTGAGGTCGCCGAACCCGACCGGACCGACGGCGCCGTCGCTCGCCGGCGCGGCGTCGCCGCCGGATGAGTCACCGGCTCCAGCCTCGGTCTCGGTCTCGGTCTCGGTCTCGGTCTCGGTCTCGGTCTCGGTCTCGGTCTCGGTCTCGGTCTCGGTCTCGGGCTCGGGAGCGGGGCTCGGCACGTCCTCGTTCGCCGGGCTCTCCTGCACCGCGCCGCCGCTGCGCGCGCCGCTGATGGCGATCTCGGTGAAGCACGCCGCGAGCACCGCCGCGTCGACCCGAACCCGCCGCCCGCCGCGCGTCGGATCGCGGTGCGGGTTGCGCACGAGCATCGCGCCCCCGCCGGCCGACAGGACGCTGTAGCCGTGGGGGGAGAACAGCCCGTGCGTCGCCGCGGCCTCGTCGCTGCCGCCGGTGCCCGCGGTGACGGGCGCGCCGCCGCGCAGCGCCTGTTCGATCTCGCGGAGCACCGCGGCGGCGTCCAGTCGCCGCTCCCCGCCGCGGGCGCGCCCGCGGGGCTCGCTGCCGGCGGGCGGCATCGGCGTGGTCACCTCGACGAACGTGCTGCCGTCCTTCCAGAACGTGCGGCTGGCGGTGCCGGTGATCTCGGCGAGGGCCACGCTGGCCAGGCCGCCGTCGCCGGCCTCGCGGTAGCCGCCGCGCCACTGCGCGTAGGCGCGCTCGACCAGCGACACCCACAGCTCGCGCTGGCCGGTGGCGGGGCGCCCGCGGTCGTCCTCCGCCGGGCGCGGCGTGCCGCTGAACGCGGGATCCCGGCCGAGGGTGCTGATCGGGACCTCGTTGGTCACGATCTCCTGGTGCGGGTTGAACGTGTAGATGCCGTTCTCGACGCACGCCACCCAGAACGTGACGCTGTACCGCCCGTCGCCGAGCGGCGAGATCATGCGCCGGATCCGCCCGGGATCCATCTGCGCGACCGCCGACAGCGCCGCGATCAGGTAGCAGTCGCCCAGCACGCCCTGCTGCGGGTCGTCGTAGTTGGGCCCGCGCTCGTCGAACAGCGGCGCGCGCTCGTCGCGATCCGTGGCCACGCCCTCGTAGGGGTTGAGCGGCGGGCGTGCGCCCTCCTCGGGAGCGAAGCGACCGGAGGAGCGGTGCTGACCCTCGGCGTCGATCACGGTGCTGGCGTTGCGCCCCGCACCGCCCGCGCCCTCGACGTGGGTGTCGGGATCGGGCGCCGACGCCGGGCCCGCCGGGCTGGCGGTCGCCCCCGGGATGAGGACGTCGCCCTCGCGGACCGGCCGGCCGTCGCGGGTGCGCGGCTCGCGCCGCGGCGCGCGGCGCCGGTCGCCGGGATCGCGCTGGACCGCGCGCTGCACGCCGCCCCCGCCGCTGCCGGCGTGCTCGTCGAGCAGGGCCGCGGCGGGCTCGCCGCGGACCACGGCGTCGGCGACGGCGTCGGCGTGGCGCTCGTAGACGTCCCCGGTCTGGCCGACGCCGCCGGCGAGGTGGACGCCGGCGCGCTGCTGGACGACGTGGGCGGCCTCGTGGGCGGCGGTGTGGAGCTCGGGGGCGCCCGCGAACGCGACGTCGTCGCCGGTGGCGTAGGCGCGGGCGCCGATGGCGCCGGCGGTGGTCGCGGCCTCACCGCCGGTGTGGGCGCGGACGCCGGTGACGTCGTGATGGCCGAAGCTCGCCTGGATGGCGTCGAGGTGGGGCAGGGGCTGTCCGGATCCGCGGACACCCTGCGCCGCGAGCTGGTGGACGGCGAACGGGTCCTCGACCGGCCCGCGCTCGGCGCGGAGCTGGACCGGGGTGGTCAGCGGGTGCGCCACCGCGCCCCCCGGCGACGCCTCCGTCGAGCCGCGCAGCCGCTGCGTCAGCGCGGCCTTGCCCGGCGCGATCGGCGCGAGCCCGCCCGGGGCCTCGTCCTCGATCGGATCATCCCACCACTGCCGGCGGTCACGCATGGCCTCGATAGTACGTCCCTGCGGCCGGATCCCCCCCCCTGCGGTGATCCGGAGGGGCGGAGGAGAGCGAAGGTGGCGGAATCAGCCCAGCACGGCGCGAGTCCGCGGGCCGACGATGCCGTCCGGGGTGAGCCCGTGGGCGCGCTGGAACGCGACGATGGCCCGGTGCGTCGCCGGGTCGTACGCTCCGGTCACCGCGATCCCGAGGCGACCCTGGACGTGCTCGACGTGCGCGCCCCGGGAACCCCAGGTCACGAGGCCACCGCTGACGCCGCCGGCGTTGCTCGCGCTGCCGCCGCTGCCGCCGGCGTTGCTCGCGCTGCCGCCGCTGCCGCCGGCGTTGCTCGCGCTGCCGCCCGCGTTGGAGCCGCTGGCCACGCCGGGCCCCCGGATGCCCCCGGCGGCCAGGCCCACGCCTGCGCCGGCGCTGCCGGCGCTCTCGGTCGCGCCGGTGTCGGGCAGGCACATGCCCTCGCGCTCGTCGTGACGACCACCCGGCGGCGCCAGGTCCGGCGCGGGCGCGACCGGCCCACCCCCCTGCGGCACGTCGGGGGGACGCACGTCGATCCCCTCGTGCTCGGGGTAGAGTCCGCCCTGCGGCGCGTCAGGGGGGCGCACGTCGAGCCCCTCGTGCTCGGGGTAGAGCCCGCCCTGCGGCCCGTCGGGTGCGGCGGGCGACGGGGGGCGCAGGTCGAAGCGGTCGACCCGACCCGCAGGCGTCGCGCCGGTCGGCGTGAGCCCGGGCGCCGGCTCGCCACGCATCACGGCGCTCGCGAACTGCTCGGCCTCGCGCTCGTGCGCGTCGTCGGGCTGGCTGACCTCGAGCCGTGCCGCCAGCGCGCCCGCGCCGCCGCGCTGCTGCACGGTGTGGGCGACCTCGTGCGCGATGAGGTGCATCCCGAACGGGTCCTCGGGCGCGTAGCGGCCGGCGCCGAAGTGGATGTCGTCGCCGACCGCGAAGGCCTGGGCGCCGAGCTCGGCGCTCGCCGCCGCCGACGCGGGACCGGTATGGACGCGGACTCCCGACAGGTCGGCGCCGGACGCGCCCTCGAGCCGCGCCTGCACCGGCGCCGGCAAGGAGGCCCCGCCGCGCTGGGCGAGAGCGCGCCGCAGGGAGGGACCGGCGCCCGCGCGCGGGTCGGCGCCCTGCGCGTCGGAGGTGCCGTCGTGGGTGCGGTGGATGCGGGTGCGCATGCCCGGGCAGGGCGGCCCCGCCGTCGATGTGACAGCCCGCAGGATCAGCGCGGCAGGGCGGCCTCGACGGCCGCGATCAGCGACGGATCGTCCGGGGGCGTCCGCGGCGAGAAGCGGGTCACGGTGGCGCGGTCGGCGGCGATGACGAACTTCTCGAAGTTCCAGCGGATGTCGCCGCTGTGGCCGCTGGCGTCGGGGATCGTCACCAGCTCCTGGTAGATGGGGTGACGGCCGTCGCCGTTGACGTCGAGCTTCTCCATCATCGGGAAGGTCACGCCGTAGGTCGTCGAGCAGAACTCCTGGATCTGCTCGGCCGTGCCCGGCTCCTGGCCGCCGAACTGGTTGCACGGGAAGCCGACCACGGTGAAGCCGCGCGGGCCGTACTTCTTCTGCAGGGCCTCGAGCGCGGTGTACTGCGGGGTCAACCCGCACTTGCTGGCGACGTTGACGACGAGCAGCGCCTTGCCGGCGTACGCGTCGAGGGTGGTGGGCTGGCCGGCGAGGGTCTGGATGGGGGTGGTCCACATGGCGGCGAGCCTACCGCCAACCTCGACCGGCGGTGGCGCCTCGCCCGCCGCCGGCAGGCGGGCCGGGTCGGCGGCGGCCGCGGTGGCGCCGTAGGCCACCGGCGGGGTGGCGCCGGCCGGCGGCGGCTCCTTCTTGCAGGCGCAGGCGAGGGCGGCGAGCGGGAGGAGCAGGGCGGCCAGGCGAGCCATGGTGCGCAGGGTAGCGCCGGCCCGGGCGATGGGCTACACGTCCGGGTCGCCCTCACGCCCCGCACCTGCGAGCGACCCCGAGCGGATCATGCGCCACCTCTACGCCGACTTCGTCGACCGCGTGACCAAGCCCGCCCGCTACCTGGGCGGCGAGTACCAGTCGGTGATCAAGGATCCGGCGACGGTCGACGCCCGCGTCGTCCTCGCCTTCCCCGACGTCTACGACATCGGCATGTCCCACCTCGGGACCAAGATCCTCTACAGCGTGCTCAACCGCCACCCGCGCATCGCCGCCGAGCGGGCGTTCGCGCCCTGGCTCGACATGGAGGCGGAGCTGCGCGCGCGTGGCCTGCCGCTGGTGTCGCTCGAGTCGCAGACCCCGCTCGCCGGCTTCGACGTCATCGGCGTCTCGCTGCAGTACGAGCTGACCTTCACCAACGTGCTCACGCTGCTCGACCTCGGCGGCGTGCCGCTCCACGCCGCGGCCCGCGCCCCCGACGCGCCGCTGGTCCTGGCCGGCGGCCCGGTGGCGACCCACTGCGAGCCGATGGCGCCGTTCCTCGACGCCGCGTTCGTCGGCGAGGGCGAGGACGAGCTGCCGGACCTGGTCCTGGCCTGGGCCGAGCTGCGCCGCGCCATCGCCCGCGGCGAGCGCACCCGGCCCGACGCCCTGGCCGAGCTGGCGAGCCGGTTCCCGCTCTACGTGCCGTCGCTCTACGACACCGTCGTCGACGCCGACACCGGCATGACCGTGGTCGGCGCGCCGCGCGATCCGCGGGTGCCGGCGCGGGTGCGGCGGGCGATGGTCGCCGACCTCGATCGCTACCCGTTCCCCACCGACGCGCCGGTGCCCTACGCCGAGGCGGTCTTCGAGCGGGCGGCGGTCGAGATCGCGCGCGGCTGCACCGAGGGCTGCCGCTTCTGCCAGGCCGGCATGATCTACCGGCCGGTGCGCGAGCGCAGCCCCGACAGCATCGTCGCCAGCGTGCTCGGCGGCGTCGATCGCGCCGGCTACGAGGAGACCGGGCTGACCTGCCTGTCGACCGCCGACTTCTCGAGCATCTCGCCGCTGGTGACGCGGCTGGCCGGCGAGCTCAAGCGGCGCGGGGTCTCGATGTCGGTGGCCAGCCTGCGCGCCTACGGCCTGCCCGACGAGATCCTCGACGAGCTGGCCGAGACCCGCATCGCCGGCCTCACGTTCGCGCCCGAGGCCGGCACCCAGCGCATGCGCGATGTCGTCAACAAGAACATCACCGAGGCGCACATCGAGGAGAGCGCGCGCAAGGTGTTCGAGCGCGGCTGGCACCGGGTCAAGCTCTACTTCATGATCGGCCTGCCCACCGAGGAGGACGAGGACGTGCGCGGCATCGTCGAGACCGGCGAGCGCATGCTGGCGGTGGGGCGGCGGGCGCTGGGCGGCCAGGCCGAGGTCACGGTCAGCGTGTCGTCGCACGTCCCCAAGCCGCACACGCCCCTGCAGTGGTGCGCCCAGGACGCGCTGGGCGAGATCCAGCGCAAGCAGGGGCTGCTGCGCGCGACGGTGCGCGAGCGCAACCTGCGCCTCAAGTATCACGACAGCGGCATCTCCTGGGTCGAGGGCGTGATGGCGCGCGGCGATCGCCGGCTGGCGCCCGCGATCGAGGAGGCGTGGCGGCGCGGCGCGCGCTTCGACGGCTGGGACGAGGTCTTCGACGACGCCCGCTGGCAGGCGGTGTTCGCCGACCTCGGCGTCGACGTCGACGCCTACCTCGGGACGCGGCCGGTGTCGGCGCGCCTGCCCTGGGATCACGTCGACGTCGGCCTCGAGGACGGCTTCCTGCTCCAGGAGTACCGCAAGGCGCTGCGCCATCGCGCGTCGCCGCCGTGCGGCAAGGTCGCCGGCATGCTGGTGCACCACACCAACCTCGCCGACGCCGTCCCCGATCGACGCAAGCTGGTCTGCTACGACTGCGGCGTGGCCTGCGATCTGTCGCGGATGCGCGACGATCGTCTGGTCGCGCTGCGCGCGCTGGGCGCCGAGGCCCGCCCCGAGCGGGCGGCGCCGGCGACCCGCGGCCGCGGCCGCGACGCGCGCCGGGCCGAGCGCGTGCGCCTGGCCGGCCACGCCGGCGCCGATCGACCGTACGCGACCTATCGCCTCCACTACACCAAGCTCGGGCGCACCGCGTTCCTCGGCCACCTCGACGTCGGTCGGCTGCTCGGGCGCAGCTTCCGCCGCGCCCACCTCCCGCTGTGCATGTCGCGCGGGTTCTCGCCCAAGCCGCGGATGACCTTCGGCCCGGCGCTGTCGCTGGGGGTGCCCAGCTTCGCCGAGGTGGTCGACGTCGATCTCGAGCACGTCGACGGCCGCGCCCTGACGCCGGCCGAGGTCGTCGCCCGCCTGGGCGCGGTGTGCCCCGAGGGCCTCGCCATCACCGGCGCCGCGCTGGTGGCGCCGGGGAGCCCGGGTCTGGGCAAGCTGGTGACCGGCTACGACCTCCTGCTCCTGCCCGCTCCCGACGGCATCCGCCACGACGCCGCCCGGCTCGAGCGGGTGGCGGCCGTCTTCCTGGCCCGGGCCGAGGCGCCGGTGGCGCGCGACGAGCGCACCCGCGACGTCCGGGCGCTGGTCGACGAGGTCTCGGTGCTCGCGGGCGAGGCCGCCGCCGGCCTGGTCGCGGCGCTGGGCTGGGGCGAGGCCCCGGCGCTGCTGCGGGTCCGGGTGCGGGTGTCGCCCGCCGGCTCGGCGCGCCCGGTCGAGATCGCGCGCGCGCTCGGGGTGTGGGGTGACGAGGATCCGCGGGCGCCGCACGCCCGGCTGGCCCGGCTCGGCCTGGTCGGGGTGGCGCCGCCGGCGGTGGACGGCGCCGCGGAGCCCGTCGCGCGCGAGCCGCTCGCCGGCGACGGCGCCGGCGACGGCGACGGCGATCAGGGCGCGAGCCGGGGCAGCTCCTCGAGCGCGACCGGCGCGGCGTCGTCGGGCCACGCGATCACGAGCGCGTGATCGGGGCGCAGCGGCACCGCGGCCAGGGTCTCGGCGTCGAGGCCCTGGCCGGGGATCGCGATCACCGGCAGGCCGCGCAGCCAGGCCTCGTCGAGGGCGACCGCGAGCTCGGCCGCGCCGCGGGCCCGGACCTCGTCGACGATCGCGGCGGCGCCCATGCGCTCGGCCAGGGCCAGCGCGCTGGCCATCACCGGCAGGTCGGGTGAGACCGGCGCGAGCTGGCGACCGGCCGCGACGTCGGGGCGCGGCCGCTGGCCGTGGACGCGCACGCGCTCGACCGCGGCGCCGTCGAGGAAGCGGGCGACCACCGCGCGGACCCGGACCCGGCCGTCGACGACCTCGGTCAGGGCGGCGCGGGGCAGGGTGCCGGCGCCGGCGAGCTCGTCCCAGGCCACGGTGCGCGCCGCGACCGCCAGCGCCAGGCGCGGCTCGCCCGCCACCCAGGCGCCGTAGAGCAGGGCGAGGGCGCGCGCGCCGTCGGGGCCGAGCTCGGCGCGCCGCGCCAGGTCGGCGAGCGGCGGATCGAGGGGCGGCGTGGCCAGGTCCTTGCCGGTGGTGACCGCGCGCGCCCACTCGGCGAGGTGGACGCGCCAGTCGAGCGCGGCGGGGCCGGCGGCGGGCCGGGGCGTGGCGCTCGTCGAGGTCGCGGCCGGCGCGGGGGCGGCCGGCGCCGGGGCGGCGGTCGGCGCGAGCGGAGCCAACGCCGCCGTCGTCGGCCGGGGCGCGGCGGCGTGGGCCAGCGACTCGCGGCGCGGTCCGCCGATCGTGCCCATGGGCTCGACCTCCATGCGCACGCCGCCGACGCGAGCGACGCCGTCGGCCGGGGCCACGGCCTGACCGGTCAGCGGCGTCCGCTGCAGCCGGAGCGCGGCGTCGAGCCAGTACAGCGCGGGCTCGGCGCCGCCGGTCACGCACGCCGCCTGGCGCAGGTCGGCGTCGACGGCGTGGGCGGCCAGGGTCTGGGTGTGGACCCGCCGCGGGCCGGCGTCGGTGTCGGCCACCACCCACGCCCCGCCGACGCTGGCGTGGACGGCGCGGACGGGCGCGTCGAGGAGCTGCTGGAACGGCCGGCCGTCCGAGAGCCGGACGACGAAGAGCTCGGGGCGGCCGTGGGTGAAGGTCCAGACGTAGCGCAGGCCGTTGGTGGTGCCGGCCTCGCGCGGCGTCGGCGGCAGCGGCAGGTGGAGGCGGGCGCTGACCCGCTTGGAGACGGCGTCGACGACGTCGGTGCGGGCCGCGCTCACCACCAGCAGCTCGTGGTCGGGCAGGGGCAGGACGTGCTGGGCCGCCACCGTCATCGTGAAGTCGGACAGGTCGATCTTCCTGCCCAGCAGCCGGGCCACGACCACGGTGAGGCCGGCGCCGCCGAGCGCGACGCGGTCGCCGACCACGGCCAGCGCCCCGAGCCCGGGCGGCAGGGCGACGCGCGCGCCCTCGGCCAGGGACGGCAGGTCGAGGGCGATCAGCTCGTCGCCGTCGAGGAGCGCCAGTTGCGCGCCGACGAAGCCCAGCCAGCGCGGCGGGCCCGGCCGCTCGATCGTCGCCAGCTCGCGGAGCGCGGGGTCGAGCAGCCCGAGGCGGCCGCCGTGGGCGTAGGCGAGCTGGCTGTCGTCGCTCCGGGCGACGAGGCGGGTGGCCGTCATCGCCGCGATGGTAGCAGCGCGGCGACGCGCCGGGTCGGCGCGCGATCGCCGGTCGGCGCCGGGCCGCGTCAGCGCGGCTCGTACTTGACCGCGACCGCCTCGGCGGCGAGCTCCTCGAAGCTCATGGCCTGGGCGCGCGCCAGCTCCTCGTCGGTGAACAGGCGCGCCGCCGCGCGAGCGTCGCCGCCCAGCACCCGCAGGAGCACGCCGCCGACGAGCGGCCCCAGCCGGGGGTGGTTGAACAGATCCTGCATCGCCAGCATGAAGCGGGTGAACGGCAGGCGGGCCACCGTGGGCTTGCGCGCCACGAGCTGCATGCGCTTGAACGCCTCGCGGATGCGGCGCCCGCTGGGATCGGTGCGGTCGATGGGCTCGAGGAAGACCGCGCGCAGGAAGGGCTGGGCATGCCACAGCATCTGGAGGAGGGCGGCGGCGCCGCGGGCCCGCGCCGCCAGGGTCGGCGCCGGTCGGTCGCGGCGCGCGGCCAGGAACTCGTCGGAGGCGTAGACCTCCGGCATGTGGAAGTCGATCGCGATGTGGCGCGACTCGTCGCGGTTGATGAGGTGCATCGCGCGATGGCTCATCTCGTCGCCGACGTAGTCGTCGAGCGAGCGCAGGAGCGCGACGTCGAGCATGAGCTCGCCGGCGGTGATGTAGGCGTTGGCGATCTCGGGCGGCGCCAGCTCGATCACGCGCAGGAAGTGGGGGCGGAAGCCGACCAGCGCCGGCGACATCGCGTAGCGGCGGTGGCGGTGGACGTCGTAGTGCCGGGCCAGGCGCTCGGCGACCACGGCATGCCGCTCCTCGTCGACGACGAAGGTCTCGAAGATGGCGCGCAGGGTGGGGTCGGTGGCCTTGCGGGCCTGGGCGGCGAACAGGGCCCCGGCCAGGCGCTCGATGCCCGCCATGTCGGTGAAGTACTGGACGACCGCCTCCTCCTTGTCGCGAGGCATGCGCGGCGGCGGCAGGCTCCAGTCCAGGTCGTCGACCCGCCACTGGTCGCGCCGGCAGCGGTCGAGCATCCGCGCCAGGTCCATGGCTCGATCCTACCCCGTCCGCGGGGCGCGGGCGCGGCGGCGCCTTACAGCGCCCGTCAGGCGCCGGCGTGGCCGGGTCGGGCCGGGTCGGGGGCGGGCGCGATGTCGGCGCCGCCCGCGGGCGCGGCGGCGGTGAGCCGACGGCGGCGCAGGGCGATGAGCTCCGCCGACGACGGCACCCGCGCCCGCGGCCCGGTCGGGACCGCGCCGTGGGCGGCGAAGGCCTTGCGATAAGCGGCGAAGCTGCCGCCGGCGGCGTGGGCGTCACGGACGGCGAGGCCGGCGCGCTGGTCACCCTGGGCCAGCATGTACTCGACCCAGGCCCAGCGGGCCGAGGTCGGGCGGACCACCGCCTTGCCCCGGTACGCGGCCAGGCCGCGGCGCAGGCGCTCGAGCCGCTGCTCGACCACGGCGATGCCGGCGAAGTCGGTGCCGTCGAGCGGGGTGTGGCGCTTGGCCACGAACGGGGCCACGCCGTAGGCGATGCGGGGGTGGAGCCGGACCAGCTCGCCGCTGAAGCGCACCAGCTCGTCGACGTCGTCGTCGGTCTCGCCCGGCACGCCGACCATCATGTAGATCTTCGTGGTCTTCATGCCGTGGCGCGCCGCCAGCGCCGCGGTCTCGAGCAGGTGGCTCTCCTTGGTCGAGCGCTCGACCACGCGCCGCATGCGCTCGCTGGCGCCGTCGGCGGCCACGGTCAGCGTGCGGTAGCCGCCGCGGGCCAGGAGCTCGACCAGCTCGTCGTCGAGCTTGTCGGCGCGCAGGCTGGAGATGCCGACCTGGCGGCCGGCGTCGACGATGCCGCGGACGACGGCGCGGATCTCGGGGTGGTCGGTCACCGCCGCGCCGACCAGCCCGACTCGCCGGGCCTCGGCCGGGATGCCGGCCAGGATCTCCGCCGGCGCGACGATGCGCATGCCGCCGTTGGTCGAGCGCCGCATCACGCAGTACGTGCAGCCGCGCGAGCAGCCGCGCGCCGCCTCGGTGAGGAACATGTCGGCCAGCTCGGAGTCCGGCGTCAGCACCTGCGACCGCGCCGGCAGGAGGCGGTCGTCGGCGCGGGCCACCGGCGGCACCTGGTCGCCGTGCACCGCCGGCAGGTAGAAGCCGGGGCGGTCGCGCAGGGCGGCGAGCAGCTCGTCGCGGCGCCAGCCGACCCCGGCGGCGGTGGTCACCAGCTCGAGCGCGAGCTGGTCGCCCTCGCCGACGACGATGACGTCGACGAACGGGGCCAGCGGCACCGGGGTGGAGAAGGTCAGGGGGCCGCCGGCGACGACGAGCGGGTGACGGTGGTCGCGCTCGGCGGCCAGGGCCGGGACGCCGGCCAGCGCCAGGCAGTCGAGGAGCCCGGCCAGCTCGAGCTCGTAGGCGACCGAGAACGCGAGCAGCGGGTACTCGCCGACCGGCCGCTCGCGCTCGAGGGTGAGCAGCGGCGCGCGGTCGGCCCGGGCGCGGGCGGCGTCGTCGGGCAGGACCGCGCGGTCGGCGGCCAGGCCGGGGGCGGCGTTGAGCAGGCGGTAGATCTGCTGGTAGCCGAGCGACGCCATCGCCGCGCGGTAGGGGCTGGGGTAGACCAGCGCCACGCGCACCGGCGCCTCCTTGCGCACGGTGCCGCGCTCGGTGGCGAGGTGGGCGCGGAGCTCGGCGAGCCGGTCGCGGGCGGTCATGAGGGATCGGCGGCTCGAGGAGGGGGAGCCGTCCGGGGGTCTAGTAGCACGTCGGCACGAGGTCGGTCCGGGCGTGCCGCCACTGGTCGCGGCGTGGGAGCCAGGTGTCGATGCAGGTGTGGAGCGGGCGGCTCGACTGCGTGCCCCGGCCGGGCTCGTCGCAGGCGTAGCGCGTGATCATCAGGTCGCCCAGGCCGTCGCCGTCGTCGTCGAGGACGTGGAGCACGCGCTCGCCCGGGCGGCCGGCCGGGGCGTCGCGGAGGGGGGGCAGGGCGCGGGCGGTGTCGGTCACGGCGTGGTCGAGGACCAGGACGGCGCTGTAGCTGTAGTCGCGGGTCGTGAGCTGGCGCTGGTCGATCTCGATGTTCCACGACACCGGGCCGCAGGCGTCGGGCAGCTCGTTGGCGACCAGGACCTCGGCCCGGCCGTAGGCGCCGTCGCTGTCGAGGACGACACCGACCGCGCCGGCGGACACCGGCCGGTGGCAGGTCCCGAGGTCGCCGTCGATGAGCGGGCACACGAGGGCGGTCGACGTCAGGCGCGGCGGGTTGCGCTCGACGCGCACGACCTTGCCGGGGCGGGCGCGCTTGCCGGGCCGGGCCTCGGGGCGGGCCGCGGTGAGCGCCGGCGCGCCGAGGACGGCGCCGACGAGGGCGCCGACGGCGAGGAGGCCGGGGGCGCGGCGCCGTGCCATGGGAGGATGATAGCGCGGCGGGGCCGGCCTGGCTGCGGTACCTTGCGACGCGATGTCGGAGGCAACCCACCGCTACACCGTCGAGGTCGAGCCCGAGGCCCACCTCGCCCACGTCACCCTGCGCCTGGCCACCGCCGGCCTGGCCGCGCCGGTCGCGCTCACGATGCCGGCGTGGTGCCCGGGCAGCTACCTGGTGCGCGACTACGCCCGCCACGTCCGCGACCTCACCGTCTGCGACGGCGACGGCGCGCCGCGCGTCCCGACCAAGGTCGACAAGTCGACGTGGCACGTCGATCCCGCGGGCGCCGCCGAGCTGGTCGTGCGCTACGCCGTCTACGGGCACGAGCTGACGGTCCGCACCAACCACATCGACGCCAGCCACGCCTTCCTGCACGGGCCGGCGACCTTCGTCTACGCCGAGGCCGCGCGTGGCCAGCCGGTCGAGGTGCGGGTGCGGCCGCCCGGCGATCGCGGCTGGCGCCTGGCCACCGGCCTCGACGGCGGCGCGTTCGGGGCCGCGCCGGGGGAGGACGGGGCCTGGCTCCTGCGCGCGCCCGACGTCGACGCGCTCCTCGACGCGCCCGTCCACCTCGGCCAGGTCGAGGAGCAGACGTTCGAGGTCGCCGGCGTGCCGTTCGAGCTCGCGATCTGGGGCGAGCGCGCCGCCGGGGGCGCCTTCACGGTCGACCAGCTCGTCAAGGACCTGGGCGCGATCGCGCTCGATCACGCGCGGCGCGCCGGCGGCGGCGAGCCCGACCAGCCGTTCGCCCGCTACACCTACCTGCTCATGCTGTCGCACGAGGCCTACGGCGGCCTCGCGCACCGCGCGTCCTCGGCCAACCTGCACACCCCGCAGTGCCTGGGGACGCGCAAGTCGTACGAGGGCCTGCTCGAGCTCCTGTCCCACGAGCTGTTCCACGCCTGGAACGGCAAGCGCATCGCGCCGGCGGCGCTGGCGAGCTTCGACTACGGCCGCGAGGCCTACACCCGGTGCCTGTGGGTGATGGAGGGCCTGACCAGCCACTACGATCGGTGGGCGCTGCGCACGTCCGGGGTCATCTCCACCCGGAGCTTCGCCGAGAAGGTCCTCGACGACTGGTCGCGGCTGCTCGCCATCCCCGGCCGCCGCCGGCAGAGCCTCGAGGACAGCTCGTTCGACGCCTGGATCAAGCTCTACCGGCCCGACGAGTCCAACCTCAACACCACGGTCAGCTACTACCTCAAGGGCGGCCTGTGCGCGCTCGCCCTCGATCTGGAGATCCGCCGCCGCACCGAGGGCGCGCGCAGCCTCGACGACGTGCTGCGCCTCCTGTGGCAGCGCCACGGCCGGACCGGGCGGCCGCACCCCGAGGACCTCGAGCCCCTGTTCGACGAGGCCACCGGCCTGGGCCTGGCCGACTTCTTCCGCCGCTGCGTCCGCGGCACCGACGATCCCGAGCTGGTCGACGAGCTGGCCGCCCACGGCGTGGCCCTCACCGCCGGCCACGACCCGGCCCAGACCACGGACGGCGCGGTCGCGGTCTGGCTGGGCGTGACCACCAGCGGCGTCCGCGTCACCGGCGTGCTCGACGGCTCGCCGGCGGCGACCGCCGGCGTCTCGCCCGGCGACGAGCTGTGCGCGATCGATCGCTTCCGGATCACCAGCGACGGCGACGCCCGCGCCGCCCTGGCCGCGCGCCGCCCCGGCGATCGCCTCGAGCTGGCGCTCTTCCGCCGCCACCGCCTCGTGCTCCTCAGCGCCGAGGTCGGCGCCGCGCCGCCCACCCGCTACGAGCTGGCGACCGTGGCCGAGCCGACCCCGGCCCAGGCCGCGCGCTTCCAGGCGTGGATGGGCGAGCCGCTCGCCGCCGGCCAGAGCCTGGCCACGGTGACCACCACCAGCCGCTGGCTGTGAGCCGCGCCGACGCGGCGTCGGCGGTCGGCGCCGGCCAGCGCCTGGCCAGGCGACCACCCGCGGCCGCGGGCTGTGAGCCGCGCCGACGCGGCGTGCACCGCCGCCGCGCCCGTCCGCTGCGCCC
>CAADGB010000081.1 GCA_900696455.1 uncultured delta proteobacterium | reverse complement strand
GCACGGACCTGCTCGACGCCCCCGAAGGGGGCCCAGGCGCGGAGCGACTGGCGCCGGCGAGAGCCGGCGGGCGGCAGCCGAGCGCGAGCACGGACCTGCTCGACGCCCCCGAAGGGGGCCCAGGCGCTCGACGCGCGCTCTTGCGGCATTGGTGTAACAGCAGCACCCCGGGCCTCCACCCCGGTCGTGCGGGTGCAAGTCCCGTGTGCCGCGCTCCTGGTCCGGCGCTCGCTCGCCGGTCGCCTCGCTGGCGCGAGGGGCTGCCCCGTAAGCAGCCTGCCCCGGTTCGATTCCGGCGACCGGCTCTCCTGTCTCTCAACCCGTGCGCCCACGCCGTGGGCCGGAGGATCCGTCATGTTCAAGTTCACCCGTCACGTCTCGACCCTGGCGACCCCGCCGTCGCAGCCGATCCCGGGGACCTCCCAGGTCCCCAACTCCGCCGGCGGCTACACCTGGTCGGTCGACGACTGGGCGCGCCTCGACCGCTTCCTCGTCCTCGGCAGCGAGGGCGGCAGCTACTACATCGCCGAGCGGGCGCTCACGCTCGAGGGCGCCCAGGCGGTCCTCCGTTGCCTGGCCGTCGACGGCGCGCGCGTGGTCGCGCGCACCGCCGAGGTCTCGGAGGCCGGGCGCGCGCCGAAGAACGATCCGGCGATCTTCGTGCTGGCGATGGCCGCCAAGCTCGGCGACGAGGCCACCCGCAAGGCGGCCTACGCCGCGCTGCCGCGGGTCTGCCGCATCGGCACGCACCTGATGCACTTCGCCGAGTACGCCCAGGGCTTCGGCGGCTGGGGACGCGGCATGCGCAAGGCGGTGGCGAGCTGGTTCAATGCCCGCTCCGCCGACGAGCTGGCGCTCCAGCTCGTCAAGTACCAGGCGCGCGACGGCTGGTCGACCCGCGACCTCCTGCGCCTCGCGCACCCGCGCGCGGCCTCGCCGTCGCACGACCGCCTGTTCGCCTGGGTGACCAGCGGCGCGCTGCCCGCGGGCGCGGCCGCCGACCCGGCGCTCGCCCTCCTGGTCGCCAAGGACGCCCTGACCCGGATCACCAGCCCGCGCGAGGCGGCCAACGTGATCCGGACCCACCGCGTGCCGCGCGAGGCGGTGCCGACCGAGCTGCTCGCCCACGCCGAGGTGTGGGAGGCGCTCCTGGCCGACCTGCCGGTGACCGCGATGATCCGCAACCTCGCCACCATGACCCGCGTGGGCCTGCTCGCGCCGGGGGCGGACGCGACCAGGACGGTGGTCGCGCGGCTGGGCGACAACGCCCGGCTCGCCAGGGCCCGCGTCCACCCGGTCGCGGTCCTGGCCGCGCTCTTGACCTACGAGAGCGGACGTGGCGCCCGCGGCTCGGGCACCTGGACCCCGGTCGGTCCGATCCTCGACGCCCTCGACGGCGCGTTCTACGCGACGTTCGGCGGCGTCGAGCCGTCGGGCACGCGCACGCTGCTCGCGCTCGACGTGTCGGGCTCGATGAGCTGGGGTTCGATCGCCGGCGTCCCCGGCCTCACGCCCCGCGTGGGCTCGGCGGCGATGGCGCTGGTGACCGCGGCGACCGAGCGCGACCACACGCTGGTCGGGTTCAGCACCGAGCTCACGCCGCTGGCGATCTCGCCGCGGCAGCGGCTCGGCGACGCGGTCGCGGCCATCGACCGGCTGCCCATGGGGGGCACCGACTGCGCGCTGCCCATGCAGTGGGCGCAGCGCAACCAGGTCGACGTGGACACGTTCGTCGTGTACACGGACAACGAGACGTGGGCCGGGAGCGTGCACCCGGCCCAGGCGCTGCGCGCCTACCGCCAGGCGCGCGGCATCCCGGCCAGGCTGATCGTGGTCGGGATGACGTCGAACGGGTTCTCGATCGCGGACCCGGACGACGCCGGCATGCTCGACGTGGTCGGTTTCGACACGGCGACGCCGCCGGTGATCAGCGACTTCGCGCGCGCCTAGGCCAGGCGCGCCGCAGGGGTCGCACCAACACGCACGCGCCACGGCTCCCCCGCCGTGGCGTGTCTGGGTCTGAAGCTCCATGGCTGAGCGGCGGTCCGTTAAACCGCGAGGTGCGGGTTCGATTCCCGCCAGACCCTCGAGCTCGTGCCTTCCCAGGCGCCCCGGGCGTACGGATGAGCACGAAGATGCCCCTGTCAGACAATGGCGAGTCTGCCTGTCTCTCAAGCAGGCAATGGAGGGTTCGATTCCCCCCAGGGGCGCCAGCGGGCCGGATCGTGTCGGTTACCGAACTCTATCGGACCTAAGGTAGCGAACCCCGGGCGACCGGGTGAGCGAGCGCCGAGGAGCTCCCGCAGCTCTCAGGCGCGTGTCAGCGGCCTGGAGCGATCCAGGTGCGGACGTCACCGACGCGAGCCCCTCGTCCGTGCTGCCCCCGACCCGAGGATGGGACGCGACGCTACGAACGTCGACGGTGTGGGTTCGAATCCTGCCGGTGGCACCAAGACGCGCCACCTCGGCACCTGACGGTGCCGGGGTGGATCATCGCAGCGACCTCGGGCGAGGGCGCGCGGCTCATACCCGCGCCGAAGAGGGTTCGAGTCCCTCCGCTGCAACCAGCCCACCCGTACGTCAACAGCAGACTGCTCGGCCGATCACCGGGCGATGGAGGTGCAAGTCCTTCCGGGTGGACCGTGATCGAGGCCGAAGTCGTCGAGGCGCGAGGCCGTGAACCTCGTCCAAGCGGGTGCGAGTCCCGCCGGTCACTCCACGCGCGGGCCCGCGCCCGTGCACCACGCCGCCGTAGACCAACCGGAAGGAGTCACTGGTCTCAGAAGCCAGGCAGTGTCGGTTCGACCCCGACCGGCGGCACCCTGCGGACGCGCCCCCGTGGACCAACGGCAGAGTCAGCGGGCTCAAACCCCGCGCGGTGCGGGTTCGACTCCCGCCGGGGGCACGATCTTCGTCTCATGCGTCGCTCGCCTTCTGGTGAAGGCACCGGCTTCCAACCCCGGCCCAGCAGGGTTCGATCCCCTGGCGGCGTGCCACATGATCTGGGTGTAGCTCAGGAGTGAGAGCGCGCGGTCGGGGACCGCGAGGGCGCTGGTGCGATTCCAGTCACTCAGACCCGCGGACCGCGAGGTCCACGCCGCCGTAGACCAACGGCAGGAGTCAGTGGTTCGAGAAGCCACGCAGTGCCGGTTCGAATCCGGCCGGCGGCACGACACGTTCTTTGCCCGCATGGTGCGGGCCGACGGCGCACCCGTCCGGGGGTGGGCCGTGCAAGGACAGCGACCGGAGAAAGGACACGATCCGTCATGAGCAACGCGACGCGTACCCTGCTCCTGTCGCAGGGGTACGAGCCCATCAAGGTGATCTCGTGGCAGCGCGCGGTCACGCTCCTCAGCCTCGGCAAGGTCGAGGTCATCGAGGAGTACGTCGACGAGGTCCGCACGATCTCGGTGGTGTTCAAGGTGCCGGCGGTGGTCCGGCTCCTGCGCGCCTTCCGCCGCCACGCCAAGCCCGTGAAGTTCTCGCGGGTCAACATCTACGCCCGCGACGGCTACCGCTGCCAGTACTGCGGGATCCGCTGCGGCATGGCCGACCTGACCTACGACCACGTCGTGCCGCGCGCCAAGGGCGGCAAGACCACGTGGGAGAACATCGTGACCTGCTGCTACCCGTGCAACGGCAAGAAGGGCAACCGGACGCCGTCCGAGGCCGGCCTGAAGCTGCGCACGCAGCCCGCCCGGCCGCAGTGGGTGCCGGCGGTCACGATCCGCGTGAGCACGCGCTCGGTCCCCGACGCGTGGCGTGACTACCTGTACTGGACCGGCGAGATCGAGAGCGACGAGGCCGCGGTGGCCTCGTGACTCGCCGCGGACGAACGTAGTGGCGGCGGGGGAGCGGCGGGAGGGCGACCGCGATCGGGGCGTGATGCACCCCGGTCGCGGCCGCCCGCAGGGGTGGCGGCTCGATCGTGCGCATCACCTGGAGAGGCAAGCCGACGTGGCGACGGCGCCGGTCTCGAAAACCGCGCGATCACCGTGAGGTGACTTGGGGGTTCGACTCCCTCCCTCTCTGCTGACTGGAAGGAGTCCGGCCTGGTCGAGGACCGCGACCGCTACTCGCGTGCACGGCAACGTGTCGGGGGTTCGAGTCCCCCTCCTTCCTCCCTCGCTCATCTGTCATCTGTCATCTCTCATGGGGTAGCTCAACAGCAGAGCGCGCGGCCCGGGCCCGCGAGGCTGCAGGTGCAAGTCCTGTCCCCGTGACCGACCTCCGCCGGGTCCGCCCGGCACCGGAGCTGTAGTTCAACAGCAGAATGCCGGTCCGACATGCCGGCGACGAGGGTGCGATTCCCTCCAGCTCCACCGCGCGCGCGCGCGTCTCCGGGGTGTAGTTCAAGAGCAGAATGCGCGGTTCGGGTCCGCGTGGCTGGGGGTGCAAGTCCCTCCACCCCGACGCTCCGTGGGGCCGTAGTTCAGCTGGGAGAATGCTGGCTCGGCAAGTCGGCGACGAGGGTTCGATCCCCTCCGGCTCCACCACGCACGTGGCCGCCACGTGCTCATCCGTCCGCTTCGCGGACACGTCGCTCCAGCTCTCGCGCTGGCGCCGGGGACGTCTGGTGACGTCGGGTGATTGTCGATCACTTCCAGGCGGGTTCGATCCCCGTCGGTGCCGCCACGCTGGCTCCGGGTACGTCTGGTGACGTTGGGTGACTGTCTATCACCCGCAGGCGGGTTCGATTCCCGTCGGAGCCGCTCGAGCCCGATCCCGATCCGTTCCCGATCCGTTCCCGATCCGTTCCCGTTCCGTTCCCGTTCCGTTCCCGTTCCGGGCCTGTCTTCCAGCGGAAGGATGTTGCTCTCGCACAGCGGCGACGGGGGTTCGAGTCCCCCCAGGTCCACCACGCCCCGACCGCGCTCCCGCGCGGCGGGGACGCCCTCGCGCTCGTGGCCGAACAGCGAGGCACACGGCTGCAACCCGTGATCAACCCGGTGCGACTCCGGGCGAGCGCTCGACGACACCTCGCGACACCTGCCCCTCGGGGCCAACGGCCTGGTGGCCTGGCGGTCCTCACACGGCTGCCGCGGAGAGTTCGATCCTCTCGACCCCGACGACACGACACGACACGACGACACGACGACACGCCCACCTGGTGATCCTGGTCGGACATGCTCCCCCGGTAAGGGAGAGAGGAGGGTTCGAATCCCTCGGTGGGCTCCACGCGACGTCTCGGCCTCCGCGCACGGATGCGACCCGGGTCTCCGAAGCCTGGTGGGGTGGTTCGATTCCACCCGGTGGCGCTCGCCTCGCTCGCGCCTCCGCGCATGGACGCGGCCCGGACCTCCTACGTCCGGCGAGGTGGTTCGATTCCACCCGGCGGCACGACCGTCATCCGCCCACGTCGTCCAGCGGCCAGGACCCCGGCTTTTCACCCCGGGCAGGAGGGTTCGACTCCCTCCGTGGGCTCGCCATGAGTGAAGCACAGCAGAAGCGCGACCTGGTGTTGCCGCCCGGCGGCTACGCCTACATGCAGGACGTCACCAAGGGCGTCGTGAAGACGTACACCGGGCCGACGGTGATCAACCCGACCGCGCAGGAGCGGCCGGTGGTCTACGACGCGGCCTCGGGCACGTTCCGCGGCGCGACCTCGCTCGAGGAGGCCATGCGCATCGCGCCGGTCGCCGCCGAGGGCCACTACGTCATCCTGCGCAACCCGGCCCGGGGCAACAAGCACCCCGAGGAGGGCAGCGCCCAGCCCGCCGCCGAGCTCGAGATCGGTCGCACGATCATCGTGCCCGGTCCGGCGACGTGCGCGCTGTGGCCGGGGCAGTCGGCCGAGGTGGTCGAGGGCCATCACCTGCGCTCCAACCAGTACCTGCTGGTCCGCATCTACAACGAGGACGAGGCGCGCCGCAACTGGGGCGAGGCGGTGGTCAAGCCGGCGGAGGCGCCGGCGGCTGGCCCGGTGGCCTCGGCGCCGCCCCCCGACCTCACGGTCGGCAAGCAGCTCATCATCCGCGGCACCGAGGTGTCGTTCTACATCCCGCCCACCGGCGTCGAGGTCGTCGCCGAGGGCGACGGCCGGTACGTCCGCGAGGCCCTCACCCTCGAGCGCCTCGAGTACGCGATCCTGGTCGACGAGAACGGCAAGAAGCGCTACGAGGTCGGGCCCCAGGTGGTGTTCCCGCTGCCGAGCGAGCGCTTCGTCGAGGCTCGCGACGACGGCGGCCGCCTGACCCGGAAGTTCCGGGCGGTCGAGCTCAACGAGATCCAGGGTCTGCACATCAAGGTCATCGCCGACTACGTCGAGGGGGGCCGGACCCACCATGCCGGCGACGAGCTGTTCCTGACCGGCAAGGACACCGCGATCTACTTCCCGCGCGAGGAGCACTCGGCGATCAAGTACGACGGCAAGGCCAAGCACTTCGCGACCGCGATCCCGGCCGGCGAGGCCCGCTACGTCATGGACCGCCTGAGCGGCGAGATCCGGACCGTGCGCGGACCGGCGATGCTGCTGCCCGACCCGCGCACCGAGGTGATCGTGCGCCGGGTCCTCGGCGACCGCGCGTGCGCGCTGTGGTACCCGGGCAACGGCGAGGCGCTGGCCTACAACCAGGGCATCCGGGCGCTGCTCCACAACGTCCCCACCACCCGGCAGGGCGTGCTGTCGGAGGGCGACGTCGAGCGCGGCGGGCGCCGCGGCGGACCGCGCGGCCAGGGCGGCGGCGCGCCCGCGCCCCAGGCGGCGATGGAGGCCAGCCGGGTCCGCGGCGACCAGGCGCTGGTCGCCGACGAGTTCTCGCGCGCCAGCACCTACACCCAGCCGCGCACGATCACGCTCGACAGCAAGTTCCAGGGCGCGCCCCGGATCTCGCCGTGGACCGGGTTCGCGGTCCTGGTCACCTCGCCCTCCGGCAAGCGGCGGGTCGAGCGCGGCCCGGCGACCGTCGTGCTCGACTACGACGAGAGCCTCGAGGTCCTGTCGCTGTCGACCGGTACGCCCAAGAGCGACCTGCGACCGCTCGAGACGCCGTACCTGCGGATCGAGCACAACCGGGTCAGCGACGTGATCGCGGCCGAGACCCAGGACCACGTGCCGGTCGAGATCCGCCTGGCCTACCGGGTGGACTTCGAGGGCGAGCCGCTGCGCTGGTTCGCGGTGGCCGACTACGTCAAGCTCCTGTGCGACCACGGCCGCGCCGCGGTCAAGTCCGCGGTGTGGAAGCACAAGGTCGAGGATCTGTACGCGACCGCGACCGACCGCGTCCGCGACTTCGTCCTGGGGCCGGCGGTCGACGGCGCGCGGCCGGGGCTGGTCTTCGCCCAGAACGGCATGCGCGTGGTCGAGGTCGAGGTCCTGGAGGTGCTGATCCTCGACGAGGCGATCCGGGCGCTGCTCGAGCAGGCCCAGCGCGAGCTGGTGCGCGCGAGCGTCGACCTGTCGACCCAGGCCCGCGCGCTGGGGGCCACGCGCCAGCGCGAGGCGATGAGCCGCGAGGAGGCCGAGGTCAAGGCCCGGACCCGCACCCGACAGGACGAGCTGGCCCGCGAGCTGGCGGCCAGCGAGCTGGCGACCGCGCTGGCGCGCATCGGCAACGCGCTGCGCGAGGCGGGCGAGAAGCAGCGGCTGATCGAGGCCGAGCAGGCGACCGAGGAGCTGCGCTTCGGCGGTCGCCTCGACCGGGTCCGGCGCGAGCGCGAGCAGGAGCTGGCGATCGGCGCCCGCGAGCAGGAGCAGCAGATCGGGCTGTTGCGGGCGCAGGCCGAGACCGCGGTGCAGCGGTTCGCCGCGGTGTCGGGCAACTTCAGCGAGGCGCTGCTCGCCCTGTCGCGCAACGAGACCCTGGTCAAGGTCGCCCAGGCCTGGGACGTGCAGCGCGTGGTCGCCGGCGAGTCGCTGGGCGACACCCTGACCCGGCTGTTCCACGACACGCCGCTGCGGGCGCTGGTCGAGCAGCTCGCGCCGACCAACGGCGCGCGCAAGCCGGCGGCGAGCGGCAAGGGGGCCTGACGGCCGTCAGGCGCGCTGGACCAGCTCGAGGACGGCGGCGAAGTGGCAGGCGCAGGCGATCACCACGAGGGCGTGGAACACCTCGTGGTAGCCGAACACGCGCGGCAGGGGATCGGGGCGGCGCAGGGCGTAGGTCAGGGCGCCGATCGTGTAGAGCGCGCCGCCGATCAGGATCAGCGCGCGCGGCGCCGGCGGCAGTGCGCCGCGGACCTCGTGCCAGTACGCGACGAGGAGCCAGCCCAGCGCGACGTAGAGGCCGGCGGCGACGGCGCGCGGCGCTCGCGGCCAGAGCACGGCGCGGACCACGCCGAGCCCGGCGCCCAGCCAGACCAGGGCGAGCAGGCGGGCGCCGCTGCCGCCGCCGAGGGCCAGCACCGCCACCGGGGTGTAGGTCCCGGCGATGAACAGGAAGATCGCGGCGTGGTCGAGGCGTCGCCAGATCGCGCGCGCGCGCGGCGCCCACCGCACGCGGTGGTAGATGGCGCTCGTCCCCAGCATCGTGGCCAGGGTCGCCGCGTAGATGGCGGCGGCCGTCGCCGCGGTGGGGGTGCGGGCGCTGGCGGTGAGCACCGCGCCCGCGCCGAGGGCGAGGAAGAAGGCGAACTGGTGGGAGACGCCGCGCAGCCGCGGCCGGGGGTCGACCGGCATGGTCCTCAGGTAGCGCGGCGCCGGTCATGGCGCGGTCAGCGCTGCGCCAGCACTCGGCGCGCGGACGCACACGATCGCCGCGCCGGCGGCGCGACCCGGTCGCCGTCCGGTCGCCGACCTGACGCCGGTCAAGGCGGCGGCGACCGGAGGCCCCGAGCGTGTGAAGGAATCAGGCGAGCAGGGCAGCGGGATGATGACCGCCCAGGCGTCGTCGTTGACGGTCTCGGTCTGGGTCGCGCCGCCGCCCTTGAAGCCGACGGCGATGGCGTTGCCGCCGGAGACCGCGCCGCCCCAGAAGGCGTCGTTGCCGTTGGCGCCGAGCGGGTAGAGGTGGACGCCGTCGCCGAAGGCCGGGTCGAGGGTGCCCGTCGCCGACAGCACGGCGAAGACCGCGTCCTGCTCCGGCATGTTGTTGGGGCCGGCCGAGCCGACCAGCAGCGTCCGCCCGCCGGGCAGGCCGACGGCGTTGCGGCAGTTGTCGCCGACCATCATGCCCGACGGATCGAGCAGGACGGCGCCGTTGGCCGCGCCGCCCCAGGTGGTGTCGCGGGCGCCGGTGGTGGCGTCGAAGCGCATCGAGACCCAGTCGTTCTGGGTGCCGGTGGCGCGCCCGTAGCCGGCGCTGACCAGGTGGTTGCCGTGGATGGCGACGTTGTAGATCTCGGTCTGGGCGGCGAGCACGGTGTCGTGGAAGACGCCGCCGGTGGCGAAGGCGGAGACCAGCTCGCCGGCGCTGGACAGCTTGAAGATGACCGGCTGCACGCTGCCCAGGCCCGGCGTGTTGGCGTAGCCGGTCGCGATCACCGAGCCGTCGGCGAGGACGTTGATGCCGCGCGCGACCTCGCTCACGTTCTGCAGGTCGAGGGTGAACTTCCCGTCGCCGCCGCCGAAGGTCGTGTCGACGGCGCCGGTGGCGGTCAGCTTGGCCACGGTCAGATCGACGTCGGTGCGGGGGCCGCCGCCCGAGGTCGTGCCCTCGGCGCGCGACTGGGCGTAGACGTAGATGACGCCGGCGGGGCCGATGGCCACGCCGCGCGCGGCGTCGAGGCCGGCCAGCGCGGTGCCGGTGTCGTGGGCGGTGTTGAGATCGAGGACGCGCGTGCCGGCGTCGCCGAACGTGGGGTCGAGGGCGCCGGTGGGGTCGAGCCGCGCCACCACCACGTCGCGGTCGGCGGCGTCGGCGGCGCTGGCGATGGTCGCGGAGATGATGAGCTTGCCGTCGGGCTGGGTGGCCAGGCCGACCTCGCCGAGGCCGCCCCGGAACTCGATGTCGGTGGTGGCGACGCCGTCGCCGCCGCCGAACGTCGTGTCGAGCGCGCCGGCGGCGGTCAGCTTGACCACCGTCACCAGGCGCGGGCCGGCGAGGGTCGCGGCGGCGAAGCCGGCGACGTAGAACGTGCCGCCGGGGCCGGCGGCCGCGGCGTGGAGCTGATCGGGGCCGGCCGCCGACAGCGGGACCG
>CAADGB010000080.1 GCA_900696455.1 uncultured delta proteobacterium | reverse complement strand
CGACCGGTCGGCCTGAGCCGCCCGAGCGACAGCGAGGGCGTGTCGAAGGCCGACAAGCCGCGGCTGCGTGCCGTTCGGTTTCCCGCGAGCTCCGACCGCGGTCGGTGAAGGGCTCAGGGTGAGCGGGTCAGTGAGATCCGAGTCCGAGCCCGGATCCGAACCCGAGCCCGAGCCCGAGTCCGAGTCCGAGTCCGAACCCGAGCCCGAGGGCGCCCTACAGGTCGCGGGCGGCGAACGTGTCGCACGCGGACAGCGTGCCGTGGTCGAAGCCGCGGCGGAACCAGCGGACGCGCTGGGCCGAGCTGCCGTGGGTGAAGGTCTCGGGGTTGACCGCCTGGCCGGCCATCTTCTGCAGGCGGTCGTCGCCGATGGCGGCGGCGGCGGCCAGGCTCTCCTCGAGATCGCCGTCCTCGATCAGCTTGCGGCGGGCGGTGGAGCGCGCCCACGCCCCGGCCAGGCAGTCGGCCTGCAGCTCGAGCCGCACCGACAGGTCCTTCTCGCGCGCCGGGTTGCGCTTGGTCTCGCGGTGCACCATCGCGTTGAGGCCGAGCACGTGCTGGGCGTGGTGGCCGAGCTCGTGGGCGATGACGTAGGCCTGCGCGAAGTCGCCCGGCGCGCCGAGGGTCGCCCGCAGCTCCTTGTAGAACGACAGGTCGATGTACGCCTTCTCGTCGGCGGGGCAGTAGAAGGGGCCGATCGCCGACGACGACAGGCCGCAGCCGGTGTCGACCGCCTCGCGGAAGACCAGGAGCTTGGCGTCGCGGTAGGTGTGGCCGCTGTCCGCGAACAGCCGGTGGAACACCGGCTGGATGTCGTCGACCAGGAAGTTCACGAAGTCGAACAGCTCGGCGTCGGGATCGACCCCGCCCGCGCCCGGCGTCGACGGCGCCCCCTGCTGCGAGGCCTGGGCGCCGCCGCCGCCGCCGCCGCCCCCCCCGCCGCCCAGGTCGGGCAGCGGCAGGTTGACCCCCGCGGCCTGGGCGATGATCGCGATCAGGGCGATCAGGATCGCGCCGGCGCCGCCGACCTTCACGCCGCGGCCGACCCGCGGCGGCGCCTGATCGCGCACGTCCTCGACGTTCTTCGATCGGTGTCCGCGCTCGTATTTCACGACGGCGAGCGTACCATCGGGCGATGCTGGCGCTGGCCGCGGTCATCTCCACCCTGCGCCTCACCGGCGCCGTCCCGGTCGAGGGCGGCGACTACCTGCTGGTCCCGTTCACGGTGCCGGCGGGGACCGTCGAGCTCACGGTCGCCCACGACGACGGCTCGGCCAGCCAGATCCTCGACTGGGGCGTCTGGTCGCCGGACGGCTTCCGCGGCTGGGGCGGCGGCCTCACCGAGCCGGCGGTGATCGGCGTGGCCGAGTCGTCCCGCGGCTACCGCGCCGGCCCCATCGCGCCCGGCGCGTGGTGGGTGGTGATCGGCAAGGCCAAGCTCCAGGGCGAGCCGGGCCAGTACGTCATCGACCTCGAGTTCCGCGACGCCGCCGAGCTGCCGGTGCGCCCGCGCGCGCCGTGGGCGGCGGTGACCCTGGCGACCGAGCGCCGCTGGTACGCCGGCGACTTCCACGTCCACTCCGAGGAGAGCGGCGACGCCAGCGCGACCTTCGACCAGATCGTCGACCTGGCCCGCGGCCGCGGCCTCGACTTCGTCGTCCTCACCGATCACAACACCGACGCCCACGTGCCGCGCCTGGCCGCGCGCCAGGCCGGCCTCCCCGACCTCCTGCTGGTGCGCGGCGCCGAGGTCACGACCTACGCCGGCCACGGCAACGCCGTCGGTACCGGCGCCTACGTCGATCACCGGGTCGGCCTCGACGGCGTCGGCGCGCCGTCGATCCTCGCCGCGGTCGCCGCCCAGGGCGGCGCGTTCGTGGTCAACCACCCGGCGCTCGCCCTCGGCGAGCTGTGCATCGGCTGCGCCTGGGACCACGCCGACACGCCGTGGGCCGAGGTCGACGCCATCGAGATCCAGACCGGCAACGCCGACCTCACCGCCGCCGTGTTCACGCCCCGCTCGATCGCGCTCTGGGATCGCGAGGAGGACGCCGGCCACCCGCTGGCCGCGGTCGGCGGCAGCGACGACCACCGCGCCGGCATGGAGACCGGGGCCGTGGCGGCGCGCATCGGCAGCCCGACCACGATGGTCCTGGCCGACGCCCTGTCGGAGGCGGCGCTGGTCGAGGCGGTGCGCGCCGGCCGCACCGTGGTCAAGCTGCGCGGCCCCGACGACCCCATGGTCGAGCTGGTGGCCCGCGACGCCGCCGGCGCGCGCGCGGTCGGGCTCGGCGAGACCCTGCGCGAGGTGGGCGAGGCCGAGCTGGAGGCCACGGTCGGCGGCGCGGCCGCCGCCGGCGCCATCGTCGAGCTGTGGCGCGACGGTCAGCTCGTGGCCTCCACGCCGGTGCCGGCGGACGGCGCCACCGTCCGCTTCGTGCGGCCCGTGACCGGGCAGCGCGAGCGCTACCGGGTGGAGCTGACCCGCGACGGCCTGCGCCTCACCGTCACCAGCCACGTCTACGTCGAGGGCGATCCGGCGCTGGCCCCGGGCGGCTGCTGTGATGGCGGGGGGCGGGGCCGCGGCCCGGGCGCCGCCGCCCTGGCGTTCGTGATCGCGGTCGCGGTGACGCGCCGGCGCCGGCCGGCCACGGCGCCGCGCCTGGAGCACCGCACCCGTCCGATGTTCTAGAGTCGGCCCATGGCCGAGAAGAAGGCGAAGAAGCCCGCGGCGAAGAAGCCGCCGGGAGAGAAGAAGCCGCGCGCCTCGCGCCCGCCGAAGGCCGCGCCCGGCACGGTCGGCATCACCCCCGAGGACGCGGTCGGTGGCGCGCCGCCGGCGGCGATCGCGGCGGTCGAGGAACGCGTCCGCGGCGTGGGCGGCGCGGTGGTCGGACGCTACCGCGAGCCGCTGGGCGGGCACTGGGTCGTGCTCGCCGTCCTGCCCATCGATCAGGTCGAGCCGACGCCGTACCAGCGCGAGCTGTCGAAGGCCCACGCCGATCGCCTGGCCACGGTCATCCCCAAGGTCGGTCGCTTCCTCGATCCGATCGTCACCGTGCCCACCGCCGACGGCTTCCGCTCGCCCAACGGCATGCACCGGCTGGCGGCGATGCGCGCGCTCGGCGCCCGCGCCATCACCGCGCTGATCGTGCCCGAGCCCGAGGTGGCGTTCCGCATCCTCGCCCTCAACACCGAGAAGGCCCACAACCTGCGCGACAAGTCGCTCGAGGTCGTGCGCATGGTGCGCGCGCTCGCCGCCGATCCGGTGGCCGGCGCGCGCCCGGAGTCCGACTACCAGCTCGAGCTCGAGCAGCCGGCGTACCTCACGATCGGCGTCTGCTACGAGCAGAACGGCCGCTTCTCGGGCGGCGCCTACCTGCCGGTGGTGAACAAGTGCGAGGAGTGGTCGGACGAGCGGCTGCGCGACGTCCTGCCCGCGCGCGAGGCCCACGCCCGCGTCCTGCTCGAGCTCGACGAGGCCGTCAACGAGGCGGTGGCCAAGCTCAAGGCCGCGGGCTTCCAGAGCGGCTACCTGAAGCCGGTGGTGGTGGCGCGCATCAACCCGCTGCGCTGGATCAAGGCCAGGCCCGGCCAGCCCATCCGCGCCGACTTCGACCGGACCCTGGGCAAGATGCTCGAGGCCGCGCGCGACTTCGACCCGTCCAAGGTGAAGGCCGCGGACATCGCCGCCGCGGCCGCCCTGGGCGGGCCTGTGGACGAGTAGCAGTCGTTGACAGCTCCATCACCGGTAAACGATACGGACCGATTGTAAAACTGATTATCAAGCAACGTCATATGGTTACTTGTTGACGAAGTTGTTGTCGGGTCTATCCTTGTTGTGAAGTCAACGAGGAGGGACACGCATGATCGAGATCCAGACCGTCGGCATCATCGGGGCGGGCCTCATGGGGACGGGCATCGCGGAGGTCTGCGCGCTGGCCGGCCTGCGCACGCTCCTCGTCCGCGTGAGCGGCGGCGACCCCGCCCAGGCGGTGGAGCGGGTGCGCGCGTCGATGGCGGCGCGGGTGGCGCGCGGCAAGCTCGCCCCGGCCGACGCCGAGGCCGCGCTCGGCCGGCTGGAGGCCACCGCCGACCTCGCGGCCGTGGCGGCGTGCGACCTGGTCATCGAGTCGATCGTCGAGGACCTCGAGCGCAAGCGGGCGCTGTTCGCCAGGCTGGCGCCGCACCTGGCGCCGCACGCGGTGCTGGCCTCGAACACCTCGACCCTCAAGATCGCCGACCTCGCCGCCGGCGCCCACGCCACGCGCACCCTCGGCCTGCACTTCTTCTCGCCGGTCCCGGCCATGAGCCTGGTCGAGGTCGCGCACCTGCCGACCACCGATCCCGAGGCCCGGGCCGCGGCCGAGGCGTTCGTCGCTCGCCTCGGCAAGACCGCCGTGCCGGTGCTCGACGCCACCGGCTTCATCGTCAACCGCCTCCTGGTGCCGATGCTGACCGGCGCCATCGCCGCCTACGAGCAGGGCCTGGCCCCGGCCGAGCACATCGACACCGCGATGCGCCTGGGCTGCGGGCACCCGGTCGGGCCGCTCGCCCTCGCCGATCTCGTCGGCCTCGACGTGGTCTATGCCATGGCCAAGCTGCTCTACAAGGAGTTCGGCGACGACCGCTTCCGGCCGCCCGCGCTCCTGCGCCGGCTGGTGCAGGCCGGCCACCTCGGCAAGAAGACCGGGCTCGGCCTCTACGACCACACCTGCAAGCCGCCGCGCGCCAACCTGGCGGCGCTGGCCGTCGAGCGCGCCGCGGCCTGACGGCGTGGCCGGTCGGCGTCGCGGCGCCGTCGCGACCGATCGACCAGCGCGTGTGATCCCTTCACACGCTCAGAGCTGATCGAGCCGGCGCTTCTCGGTGTTCTCGTCGTCGTCGAGGGCGAGGTCGCCGAGGATGCTGCGCGGCCGGCCGCTGACGACGCGGGTGACCGCGTGCAGCACGTCGTCGGGCGAGCACGGCTTGGGCACGAACGCGGCGGCGCCGAGGTGCGCCGACTGCTCGGGGGCGCGCGGCGACGACGACACCAGCACCAGGGGCGGCGGCTCGGGCAGGCGCTCCAGCTCGTCGACCAGCGCCCGCGCGCTGCGCGACGGATCGACGCTGTCGAGGATGACCGCGTCGATGCCGCCCTCGCGGGCGTGGCGCACGCCCTCGGTGACGTCGCCGACCTCGAGCACGGCATGGCCGCCGTCGCGCAACGCCGCGGTCCAGGCGCGTCGCAGCGCCGGATCCGCCTGGACGACGAGGATCGTGGCCACCGGACCGACACTGTACCAAACCGGCGGCGGCGCTGACGAGAGGAGTCGGTCGGCGAACGCAGGTGCGATCAGCGCTCGTGGCTCGCCGCCCGCGCCCGCTCCTCGCCCTCGGTCCATCCCACCTCGTGGGCGAGCTCGCGCGCCTCGTGCAGGACCTCAGGAGAAATTCGCATCAGCGTCCGCCCGGGGCTGGTGCCGTAGAGCAGGAGCTCGGCGGTGCCGCGGCGGTCGCCCATGCGCCGCAGCTCCTCGACGGCGGCGCGGCGGTGCCGGTCGGCGCGCACGCCGTCGCCCAGCTTGTCGTGGCACTGGGCGAGCAGCGACTGGACCCGGGCCGCGCCGGCGCGCGCGTTCACCCGCTGGGCATGAGCCAGGGTCAGCTCGCCGAGCTGGACGGCGCGCGCCAGGTCGCCCTCGGCCATCGCGAGCTGCGCGAGCTTGAGGGTGAGCCGCCACAGGTTGCGCGGGCCGCGGCCGGCCCCGGGGCCCTCGCCCAGGGTGACCATGTCGATCGCCTCCTCGAGCTCGCGGCGGGCGCCGGTGCTCTTGTCGACGCGGATCATGACGCCGGCGAGGTCGAGGTAGGTCTCGGCGATGAGCTCGCCGTCGCCGGTGGCGATGGCGGCGCCGACCGCGCGCTGCAGGTGGGGGATGGCGGCGGTGGGCTCGGTCTCGGCCGCGGCGAGCTGTCCCGACGCCCGCTGGAGCAGCGCGCTCAGGCGCGGCCCCTGATCGCCCCAGGTCTCGGCCTCGTGGAGGACGCCGCGGGCCAGGGCCAGCTCGCCGACCAGGCGCAGGGCCTCGGCCAGCTTGATCGAGACCGTCACCAGCGTGGCCGGCGACAGATCCCCGGCGGTCAGGGAGTGGCGGGCCTGCACCAGCGCGCGCTGGTAGAGGTCGGCGGCGCCGCGCTCGTCGAGCTGACGCGCCGCTTGATCGCCGGCGGCGACCAGGTGGGTCACGGCCTCGGCGCGGTGGCCGGCCGCCGCGTGGTGGGGGCCCAGCACCGCCGGCGGCGCGCCCTGGGCCACCAGCTCGTCGATGGCGGCGACGTGGAGCTGGCGGCGGACGTGGGCCGGCGTGCTGTCGTAGACGACGTCGCGGATCAGGACCGAGCTGAAGCGCACCAGCTCGCCGTCGACCACGACCAGGCCGCCGCGCTCGGCCACCGCCAGGGCCTCGCGGCTCAGCTCGCCCAGGGCCGCCAGCCGGGCGGTCGCGTCGAGCGCGGCCTCGGCGCCGAACACCGCCGCCGCCTGCAGCGCCAGCGACGTCTGCCGCGGCAGGAGGCCGAGGCGGGCGACGACCAGGTCGGGCATCGTGGTCGGGGCGTGCTCGAGGTCGCCGCCCTCGGCCAGGAAGCGCAGCAGGTGCTCGACGTGGCCGGCCACGCCGCCGGTGATGTCGGTGAGCTGGAGGATCGACGGCAGGCCGGTCATGCCGGCGCGGGCGAGCTGGCCGACCAGGAAGGCGAGGTCGTCGGCGTCGAGCGGCTCGAGGCGGACGCGGACGCAGTCGGCGGGCCAGGTCCGCGCGTACTCCTCGTCGAGGACGACGATGACGCGGGCGGTGCCGATGCGGCGCTCGGCCATGCGCCGCACCAGCTCGAGCGACGGCGGATCGTAGCGGTCGGCGTCCTCGAACACGACCGCGGTGGCGCCGCGCTCGGCCTCGGCGGCCAGGGTGCGGGCGGCGGCGGCGACGATCTCGCGCCGGCGGATGGGCGGCTCCAGCTCCGACAGCTCCGACGGGTGGCCGAACAGCTCGGCCAGGCCGGGGACGTCCCGCGGCGACATCCCGCGCGCCACCGCGGCGGCGTCGAGGTCCTCGCGCGCGCACACCGGCGGCAGGTCGAGCAAGGTCGCGATCAGCGCCCGCATCGGGTAGAGCGTGGCGCCCAGGCCGCTGGGGTCGGCGTCGGCCTGGTAGATCGTGAGGCCGGCGGCCTCGGCGCAGCGGGCGTAGGCCTCGCGCAGGAGGGCGGTCCGCCCCGACCCCGGATCGCCGACCAGGAGCAGGGCCGGCGCCTCCGTGCGGCCGGCCAGGAAGTCGCAGAGCTGATCGAGGGCGACGTCGCGGCCGACCAGCGGCAGCGGGAACAGCGGCCCCGGCTCGACCTCGACCACGCCGCCGCCCGGACCTGGCAGGCCTCCGGGCGCGGGCGCCGGGACCTCGGCGGTGGCGGTGAGCGCCCGCCGCGGTTGTCCGCACTCCGGACAGAAACGGAAGCGGACGCTGGCGCGCTCGCCGCAACCGGCGCACACCACCTCGTCGGCCAGCGGCGACGGCCGCAGCGCGGTCTCCAGGGTGCGCCCGGTCTCCTCGAGGGCGTCGCGCATCTCGGCGGCGTCGGCGAAGCGATCGCCCGGCTTCTTGGCCAGGGCCCGGTTCACGAGCGCCTGCACGCCCCCCAGCCGCTCGCGGCCGCGCTGGGTCAGCGGCGGCGGCTCCTGCTTGAGGTGGCGGGTCAGGATGTCGACGGCGCTGCCGCCGACGAACGGGGTCTGGCCGGCGAGCAGCTCGTAGAGCACGATGCCGACCGCGTACAGGTCGCTGGCGAACGACGGCGGCGCGCCGGCGATGATCTCGGGCGCCATGTACTCGGGGGTGCCGCAGATGTTGCGGTCCTCGCCGTCGCGCGGCGCGTTGACCAGGCGGGCGATGCCGAAGTCGACGACCTTGACCTGGTCCTGCCCGGTGCGTCGCTGCTCGACGACGATGTTGTCGCACTTGAGGTCGGCGTGGACCACGCCGGCCAGGTGCGCCTCCTCGATCCCGGCCAGGACCTGGATGACGATCCCCAGCACGCGCGGCACCGGCAGCGGGTGCTCCCGCGACAGGAGGTTGGTCAGGGTCGGACCCCGCAGGTACTCCATCACGATGTAGAGCAGCCCGTCGGGGGTCTGCCCGTAGTCGATCACCGAGACGGTGTTGGGGTGGTTGAGGCGGCTGGCGGCCAGGGCCTCGTCGTGGAAGCGCTTGACCAGGCGGGGATCGGCGGTCAGCTCCTCGGACAGGATCTTGACCGCGACCGTGCGGCCGAGCGCGATCTGGTCGGCCTTGTAGACCGCGCCGCTGCCGCCGATGCCGATGCATCCGCGCAGGCGGAACTTGTCGTCGAGGATCCGCCCGACGAGGCGCTGCGCACGGGCGAGCTCTTCGGAGACCATGGTGGGGTACGGCTGGCGTGAGGTCCGACGCCGGGGCCGATCATAGGATCGAGTCGTCGCGCCGGGGTGTGGCCGCGCACCGTTTGTCGATCCCCTGCCCGTCCGGGTTGCGGCCTTTCTGGTGGTCGGACCGTGTGGGTGCGTGGCGCACGCGCCACGGGCCGGGTCCGAGGTCAGGCCCGTTCGAGCACCACCGCGATGCCCTGGCCGACGCCGATGCACATGGACGCCAGGCCCCAGCGCCCGCCGACGGCGGCCAGCTCGTGGGCCAGGGTGAGCACCAGGCGCGCTCCCGACGCGCCCAGGGGGTGGCCGAGCGCGATGGCGCCGCCGTTGGGGTTCACGCGCTCGGGATCGAGGCCGAGCTGCTCGACGCAGGGCACCGCCTGGGCGGCGAAGGCCTCGTTGAGCTCGGCGACGTCGATGGCGGCCGCGGTGATGCCGGCGCGGGCCAGCGCCTTGCGCGAGGCCGGGATCGGCCCGAGGCCCATCGTGCTGGGCGGGACGCCGGCGGTGGCCGCGGTCACGTAGCGGGCCATCGGGGTCAGGCCGTGCTCGCGCAGCGCGCGCTCGCTGGCGACCAGCACCGCGGCCGCGCCGTCGTTGAGCCCCGAGGCGTTGCCGGCGGTCACCGTGCCGTCCCGGGCGAACGCCGGCTTGAGGCGGGCCAGGCTCTCGTACGTGGAGTCGGCCCGCGGGTGCGCGTCGGCCGCGACCGTGACGGCGGCGCCGGTCTTGCGGTCGGTGCCGGTGGTGATCGGGACCAGCTCGCGCGCGAAGCGCCCGGCCGCGGTGGCGCGGGCGCAGCGCTCCTGCGAGCGGGCGGCGAAGCGGTCCTGGGCCTCGCGCGACACGCCGACCTCGCGGGCCACGCGCTCGGCGGTGTCGCCCATGGCCAGCGTCTCGTGGAGCTCGGTCATGCGCGGGTTGACGAACCGCCAGCCCAGCGTGGTGTCGTACAGCGTCTGGTTGCCGCGCGGGAACGCGGCGTCGGGCTTGGCCATGACCAGCGGCGCCCGCGACATCTGCTCGACGCCGCCGGCGATCACCAGCTCGGCCTCGCCGCTGGCGATGAGGCGGGCGGCGTCGGCCACCGCCTGCATGCCCGAGCCGCACAGGCGGTTCACGGTCACGCCGGGGACGGTGACCGGCAGGCCGGCGAGCAGGGCCGCCATGCGGGCGACGTTGCGGTTGTCCTCGCCGGCCTGGTTGGCGCAGCCGGCGATGACGTCGTCGATGCCCTCGGCGGGGACGCGGGTGCGCTCGACCAGCGCGGCGATCACGCGGGCCAGGAGGTCGTCGGCGCGCACGCCGGCGAGGCCGCCGCCGTAGCGACCGAACGGAGAGCGCACGCCGTCGACGATGTAGGCGGTCCGGATCATGGCGCGGACCATACGCCAAAAAGTTGGTCGCGGTCGGCGCCGCCGCTAGCGTCGACCCCATGCAGACCGCCAAGGAGCTGTCGTGGTTCGCGATCCGGCAACCCACCGTGGTCCGCTTCCTGGAGCGGCGGCTGTGGGCGCCCGACGGTGACGCGTTCGCGATCGCCCTCGACGCCGCGTGCCGGCTGCACGCCGCCCTCACGATCAGCGATGGCGTCGAGCCGCCCCGGGTGCAGGAGCCGCTCCTGCGCGAGGGCCTGGCCATGACCCCACCCCCCAGCCTGGTGGCGTGGATCGGCGAGCTGGTCGCCGCCGCGCCGGTGGTCCTGACCGACGCCGAGGAGGCGGCGGTCACCGCCGCGGTGACCGCGATCGCGTGGTCGCTGACCGCGGGGCGGGTGGCCGACGTGGGCGACGCCGTCGTGGCCTGATCGCGCGCGGCCCGCGGTTTCCGGCGGACGCGCGGCCGGTTCGGGTAGGATGGCGGCGATGCGCGCTCGCCTGTTCCTCCTGTCGGCCCTGGTGGTCGGCCCCGCCGCCGGAGCCCGCGCCGACGGTCAGCTCGAAGCTCCCGACGTCGCCGAGCGGGTGGGGCCGCCGGCGCCGCGCAGCCCGCGCGTCACCCCCGCCGCCGGCGCCGCCGCGCGCGCCCCGGCCGGACCGTTCCTGCGTCGCGGGCCGGCCGCGGCCAGCGTCGGGTTCGATCCCGCCGCGCCCGCCGCCGGCGCGCTCGCCGGCAAGACCGTCTATGTCTCCGCCGGCCACGGCTGGATCTGGGACGCCAACCTCGGGCGCTGGCGCACCCAGCGCGGCAACACCCACGCCCTGGTCGAGGACTTCATCTCGGCCGAGACCGTGTCGCAGCACCTGATCCCGCTGCTCCACGATCTGGGCGCCTACGTCGTGCCGGTGCGTGAGGCCGATCTGACCACCGAGCTCCTGCTCGTCGACGACGCGGCGGCCGAGCGGGCCGCCGGCGCCACCGCCGTCGCCGCCGGGTTCGCCACGCCGACCCTGCCCCTGGCCGGCGCCGCCAACCCGTTCGTCGGCGGCGGCTCGCACACCGCGCCCGCCGGCGCCGCCGCCGACCCGGTCGCGACCTGGACCTTCGCGCCCGCCGCCGATCTCGAGGGCTTCGTCTACCTGTCCTGGGTGCAGGGCGCCGACCGCGCCGGCGACGCCCACTACGTCATCCGCCACGCCGGCGGCGACAGCCACGTCCGCGTCGACCAGCGCCGCCACGGCTCGACCTGGGTGCTGGTCGGCCACTACCGCTTCCTGGCCAGCGACCCGCCGGAGCGGCGCTCGATCCAGCTCCTCGCCGACTCGGCCACACCGGGCGCGGTGCTCTCGATCGACGCGGTGCGGGTGGGCGGCGGCATGGGCCGGGTCGACCGCGGGCAGGGGCCGAGCGGGCGGCCGGCGTTCGAGGACGGCGCCCGCTACAGCGCGCAGTGGAACGGCGCGCCGGCGACGGTGTGGGACTACGCCGACGCCGACGGCAGCGACGACGTCGGCACCCGCTCGCGGTTCTCGGCCTGGGATCACGAGGCTGGCGAGGACGCGGTCTACGTCGCCTGGCACACCAACGCGCCCAGCCCGGCCCGCGGCACCTCGTCGTTCGCCTACGGCCCCAGCTCCTACGGCCCGCTGTCCGAGTTCAGCGGCGTGCCCGGCTCCCTCCAGTTGATGGACGCCATCCACAAGGAGCTCGTCGCCGATCTCCGCGCCGCCTGGGATCCGGCGTGGCAGGACCGCGCCCAGCACACCGCGTACTTCGGCGAGGTCAACCCCAACCACAACCCCGAGATGCCGGCGACCCTGCTGGAGATCGCGTTCCACGACACCGCCGCCGACGCCGACGCCCTGCGCGAGCCCGCCTTCCGCCACCTGGCGGCGCGGGCCATCGCCCAGGGCATCGCCCGCTACTTCGCGACCCGCGCCGGCGTCACCCTGACGCTGCCGCCCGGCGCGCCGACCGAGGTCCGCGCGCGCTGGCGCGACGGCGGGCTCGAGCTGGCGTGGTCGCCGCCGGCCGCCGATCCCGCCGGCGGCGACGCCGCCACCGCCTACGCCGTCCACCTCTCGCCCGACGGCCGCGCCTTCGATGACGGCCGGCCGGTCGACGGCACCCAGGTCGCGATCCCCGCCGCCGAGCTCGGCCGCGCCCGCTTCGCGCGCGTCGTCGCCCACAACGCCGGCGGCCGCTCGCGGCCCTCGCCGGTGGTCGGCGCCGACGGCCGCAGCCGCACCCCCGACGTGCTGGTGGTCGCCGGCTTCACCCGCCTCGACGGCGCGATGCTGTTCCGCGAGGACCTGTCGAGCCGCAGCCTCGGCACGATCGACCGCGCGTTCGAGGCCCGGATCAACGACGGCAGCCACGCCGCCCGGGTCGGTCAGGCCCTGGCTCACGCCGGCTACGGCCACGCCCTCGCCGCCGTCGACGCGGTGCGCGCCGGCCACGTCGCCCTCGCCGACTTCCGCGCCGTGATCTGGCTGGGGGGCGAGGAGCCGGCGCCGCTCGTCGCCGCCGACCGCGCGCTCCTGGCCGCGTACCTCGACGGCGGCGGCGCGCTGGTAGTGAGCGGCGCCGACGTCGGCCAGGGCCTGTCCGCCGACGATCCCGCGTTCCTCGCCGCGCTCGGCGCCGGCTTCGTCGCCGACGACGCCGACACCTACGCCCTGGTCGGCGCCGGCGCCCTGGCCGGCGAGGACTTCACCTTCGACGACACCGGCCCCGGCGGCTACGACGCCGACGCCCCCGACGTCCTGGCCGCGGTCGGCGCGGCCACGCCGCTCCTCACCTACCCGGGCGGCGGCGTGGCGGCGGTGGTGCAGGTCGGGCCGTGGCGGACCGCGGTCCTCGGCTTCCCGGTCGATCCGGTGCCGACGGTCGAGGCCCGCGCCCGCATCCTGGGGGCCGCCCTGGCCGCGATCGCCGTCGAGCCCGAGCCCGCGGACGACGGTGACGGTGGCGGCGAGCTCGCCGCGGGCTGCTGCGGCGCCGGCGGCGGCGACCTGCGCGCCCTGGCCGTCCTCGCCCTCGCGGTCGCGCTCGCGCTCGCGCTGCGGGGGCGGCGGCGCTCCGGCGGCACCCCGGCTTGACGCGCGGCCGGCGGGTCACGAACATGCGGGGCCCATGGCTTCCGCCGCCGTACCCGCCGAAGACGTCGACCGCACCATCACCGCGTTCACCCGCCTCGACCAGCGCGGCGACAAGAAGGCGATGAACAAGCTGGCCGCGCGCCTGCAGCGCGAGCAGCCGAACCTCCTCGCCTACGCCGCCGCCACCCGCGCCGAGCACGGCGACAAGACCGGCGAGGCCTCGGTCTTCTACGCGACCCTGGTGTGGGCGATGTTCGATCGCGGCCACGAGGGCACGCTGCCCCGCCTCACCCAGCAGAACCTGAGCGACGCCGACGCCGCGGTCACCGCCGCCCTGGCCGCGGTCGAGGGCCTCGACGAGCGGCCGGTGCACGAGCGCCTGGCCCCGCCGGTGGTCGCGGCCCAGCCCCACGTCTGCGCCAAGCTGCGCGAGCTGGTCGAGGAGGACGTGCGCGAGGCGGCGATGAGCGCCGAGACCGGCGCCGTCATCTACAAGCCGACCCAGGTCGTGGTCGAGGCCTTCGACGCCGCCCTCACCGGGCGCCGCCCCGGCGAGGCCCAGGGCACGGTGGTCAACGATCAGCCGCGGCCCGGGCGCAACGACCCGTGCTCGTGCGGCTCGGGCAAGAAGTACAAGAAGTGCCACGGCGCCGCGGCCTGAGCCGCGCGCGCGATTCCCGCCCGGCCAGAGCCCTGCCCCGACCGCGGTCGGAGCGCGCGGGAACCGAACGGCGCGCCCAGCTCTCCGCTCGGCCAGAGCCCTGCCCCGACCGCGGACGGAGATTGCGGGAAACGACAGGCGAGCTGCATCTCTCCGGTCGGCCAGAGCCCTGCCCCGACCGCGGACGGAGATTGCGGGAAACGACAGGCGAGCTGCATCTCTCCGGTCGGCCTGAGCCCTTCACCGACCGCGGACGGAGATTGCGGGAAACGACAGGCGAGCTGCATCTCTCCGGTCGGCCTGAGCCCTGCACCGACCGCGGACGGAGATTGCGGGAAACGACAGGCGAGCTGCATCTCTCCGGTCGGCCTGAGCCGCCCGAGCGTCAGCGAGGGCGTGTCGAAGGCCGACAAGCCGCGGCCGTCGCGCGAGTGATGTCGGGCGCTTGCCGGCGCCGTTCGTTGGGAGCCGCCCGAGCGACAGCGAGGGCGTGTCGAAGGCCGACGGCCGACGAGCCGCGGCCGCCGAGCGCCGCTAGCGGCCGAAGCCGTCGAGCTTGATCCAGGGTCCCGCGGTGTACGGGAACGACTGGTCGAAGTGGACGTGCGAGACGTACCACAGCGCCACGTCCTGGCTCTCGAGCGCCTCGCGGCCGACGTAGGCGGCGGGGAACGGGGCGGCGCCCGCCGCCGACCGCGGCGAGAACGGCGCCCACTCGCCGTCGTGGTAGCGGACCGCGAACAGCTCGGCGTCGTCCCAGGTGTGGGGGCGCAGGTTGACCGCGCTGCCGGTGCCGAAGTCGATCTGGCGCCACACGAAGCCCTGCTCGTCGGCCTCGCCGGTGTGGGGGAACCAGCCCTCCTCCTCGACCCGCTGCCAGCCGCCGTCGGCGAAGTACTCGAGGGCGTCGTGGCCGGCGCCGTCGAGGTCGAAGTCGAAGCGCCAGTGCGGGTGATAGGTGTGCTGGTCGTGGACGCCGGTGCCGTAGATCGTGAGCCACGGGCACAGCCGGCCGTCGTCGTGGAACCGCCAGAGCTGCATGTAGCTGTAGGGCCCGGCCACGAAGTTGGCCGACAGCTCGATGCCGCCGCGGAAGGGCTGCACCCGGACGTTGCCGGCGAGGGTGCGGGTCCCGAGTGGCACCCACCACGGCCCGCGGGTGTCGAGGCCATCGCTGGCGACCTCGAGCGCGTCGCGCTGGTGGTCGATCGTGACGTAGGGCAGGGACGCCTCCCACAGCACGCGGCGGCCGCGGTACTCGGCGAGGTAGATCATGATCCCGGCCGACTCGGTGAGCCGCCAGTGGAACTTCCAGTTGGCCTCGGCGATGACGTTGCTCATCGGGGATCTCCCTGCGGGCTCACCACTGCGCCGCGGGGACGACCGCGGTCACGCTGTTGTCGAGGAGGTCGACCACGGCCACCACCGACGGGTGCCCGCCGGCGCGCCCGAAGACGACGGCGGCCGAGCGGCGCGTGTACGCGAGGTCGCTCTGGTCCTTGCCCCAGTAGTGCATCGCGATGAGCGGCTCGTCGCCGAGCGCCAGCTTCTCGCGCACGCGCTCGTCGGTGACCGCCACCGACATCGCCACCGACTCCTCCTCGCGCGACAGCATCGGCTGGGCCTTGTTGACGTCGAGGTGCGCGACCACGCCGGCGTCGAGGTCGACGCAGGCGTCGACGCAGCGATCGGCGGCGTAGTCGTAGACCACGACCCGCGCCAGGCGGTGGCCGGCCATCCAGTGCGGGGGCTTGACCACCAGCGGCTCGGTGGCGATGACGCGGTAGCGGCCGACCTTGGCCATGCCCGCGACCCGCCGGTCCTCGGTGAGCGTGCGGACGGCGTCCGCGGTCTCGCCCGGGGTCAGCGGCGCGAACAGGCTGGCGTCGGACGCGATCACGTCCATGGCCTGGGCGGCGGCGCCCTTGCCGGCCGGAGCCGCCTTCCCGGCCGCGGCGCCCTTGGCCCCGGCGCCCGGGCGGGCGGGCTTGGCCTTGGCCTTGGCCTTGGCTGCCGGCTTGGCCTTGACCGGGGCCGTGGCCGCCGGCGTGGCCCTGGCCGCCGGCCTGGCCTTGGGGTGCTTCTTCGCCATGGCCCGGAATATACACAGGCGATCGTCGAGGGTCGGGGCAGGGGTGCCCAAACCGCCGGAGCGGGGCGCTCCCGGGCGTCGTGGCCGCCGCCGGTGTGATCTCCACCCACCTGCCGCCCGGGACCGCCGCCCTCGGTAGATCGCCCGGGGGTCTCGTCCGTCGTAAGGGGCATGGCGCGACTGCTGCTCGGCTCCCTCCTGTCCCTCTCGCTCCTCGGCCTCGGCTGCGCTCCGGCGTACGCCGACCGGATCGCCAGCCCTCGCCCGCTGGTCCCGATCGCGGTCGCCCCCGACGCGGTGCGGTCGCCGTACGGCGTCGAGATCATCGCCAGCGACGGCGACTCGCTCGACACCTTCTTCCACAAGGGCCGCTACTACGTCCACGGCGCCAGCGGCCAGCGCTACACGATCCGCGTCACCAACCCCACCAGCCAGCGCATCGAGGCCGTGGTCTCGGTCGACGGCCTCGACGTCATCGACGGCGAGTCGGGCGACCTGCGCAAGCGCGGCTACGTCGTCCCCGCCCACGGCCAGGTCCTGATCGAGGGCTGGCGCACCTCGCTGTCCGACGTCGCGTCGTTCCGGTTCTCGTCGGTCGGCGGCAGCTACGCCGGCAAGAAGGGCAAGGCCCGCAACGTCGGCGTGATCGCCGTGGCGATCTTCGCCGAGCAGGCCGCGCCCCAGATCATCGTCGACGAGCCGCGCTACCGCGGCGACGACGGCGGCTACTACGGCGACGAGGTCGAGGGCTACCTCGACCGCCGCGCCCCCGCCGGCCCCGGCGCTACCCGCCCCGCCGATCGCGCCGGCGGCCGCAGCGGCGGTGGCGGCGCCGACAAGGTCGCCGCCAAGCGGCCGGCGCCCCGCCCGACCACGGCCGACGGCGACGACGCCGAGACCGCGGCGCCCCCTCCGACCGCGACGGGCAGCGTGCGCGGCGGCGCGGCCGGCGCCCCGGTCCGCGACGAGCGCTGCTGCACCGAGGCCCCGCGCCGCGAGCGCCTCGGCCTCGGCACCGAGTTCGGCGAGCAGCGCCATTCGGCCGCCACCTACACCCGCTTCGTGCGCGGCGGTGACCGCCCGGTCGCGGTCGCCGAGCTCCGCTACAACGACACCGCCGGCCTCGAGGCCCTGGGCATCCTGGTCGCGCCGCGGCCCGACGCCGACGAGCTCATGACCCGCGAGACCGCCAACCCGTTCCCCGGCGACCGCTTCGCCCGGCCCCCGGCCGGCATCCGCTGAGCCGAGCGCAGCGAGGCGGCTCTGGTCCGGAGGAGATCGGACGAGCGCGTCAGCGGGCGAGGTCGATCGATCGAAGGAGAGCCTGGCATCGTTTCGATGACAGGCCCTGAGCCGAGCGCAGCGAGGCGGCACTGGTCCGGAGGAGATCGGACGAGCGCGTCAGCGGGCGAGGTCGATCGATCGAAGGAGAGCCTGGCATCGATTCGATGACAGGCCCTGAGCCGAGCGCAGCGAGGCGGCTCTGGTCCGGAGGAGATCGGACGAGCGCGTCAGCGGGCGAGGTCGATCGATCGAGAGAGAGCCTGGCATCGATTCGATGACAGGCCCTGAGCGACCGGCGCAGACGGCGGGCCGACCACGGCCCAGGGCCTGGAGAGGGCGGCGCCGGCACGCGCCGCCCTCGGCGCGTCCGGACCCCGCGCGCGGCGGGTCCGCCCGTGTAGAGTGTCCGCCATGCGCGGGCTCGGGCTGGTGACCTGGAACGTCCTCCACCGCGTGCATGCCGAGAACTGGGAGGAGCCGGCGATCGACCTCCACCTCGACGACGAGCCCGGGCGCATCGCCGGCGTCACCGCCCGCGTCGCCGCGCTGCTCGCCGCCGACCACGATGTGGTGTGTCTGCAGGAGGTCTCGGGCGATCAGCTCGCCAGCCTGCGCGCCGTCCTGCCCGAGGGCACGCAGCTCGTCGTGCTGCGCTACCCGCGGGTGCCGGCGCCGCGCGCCGGGGCCACCCACCAGGCGACGCTCGCCGACCCCGGCGAGCACCTGGTCACCGTCGTCGCCGCCGGCCGGACGATCCATGCCGGCCCCGCTGCCGCCTTCGACGACGATCCGGGCAAGGGCTACCTGACCGTCGACGTGGCCCTCGCGCCGGCCGTCCACGTGGCGGCCGCTCCGGCCGCGCGCCCGGCCGCGGCGCCGGCCGCGATCCGGATCGTCAACACCCACGTCACCTACGGCCCCCGCGCCGCCGGGCAGCTCGCGCGGCTCGCCGCGGTGGCGACCGCCGGGCCCGCCGCCGCCGTCGTCGCCGGAGACTTCAACGCCGATCGCGCCGCGGTCGCCGCGGGCCTCGGCGCCGGCCTCGCCGCCCGCCGCACCCTGGCGGTCGCGGTGCCCGCCGCGCCCGCCCTGCGCACCCGGCCGCGCGCCACGAGCGACAAGTCCCAGGACATCGACCACGTCGTCGCCCTCGGCCTCCGGCCGCTGGCCTGCGCGGTGCTCGCGGCCGGCGGCTTCTCCGATCACAACCTGGTCGAGGCGCGCCTCGAACCGGAGCCGTGAACCGGGGCGCCGCCGCGACGAGCCCGGCCTCCGCGGCGAGCGCTGCGACCGAGGCGGCCCCGGCCCCGGTCACTCGTCGGGGCAGTCGTCGAACGGGTTCTTGATGCCGGGGATGCACTTGACCGTGCGGGTCATCGTGCAGATCGCGACCTCGGTCCGGCCGTCGAACACCAGGTCGACGTGGCCGGGCTCGTAGCCGGGCAGGGTGCAGCGGACGCGCAGGCGGGTGCCGCGCCGCTCCTCGAGGTGGGTGCCGCCGGGGCCGCGGTACGACTGGTCGACGTAGAGCACGCCGCCGGTGGGGCGGGTGATGACCTCGATGCTGACGTTGCCGCGGGTCTCGGGAGGTCCGCCGAGGCCGCCGCCGTCGCGCAGGTCGATGGCCACGCCCGGTCCAGCGTCGCGCGGCGGGCGGACCACGGCGGCGCGGGCGGCGTCGGCGGCGCCGGCGTCGACCGGGACCTCGACCACGACGTCGGCGTCGAACGGGACCTCGACCACCCGCGGCCGGGCGTCGGTGGGCGGCTCGGCGACCGCGGCGTCGAGGACCGCCACCTTGTCGGCGACGTCGCCCGGGCGCAGGAGCAGGGCGAGGGCCACGCCGCCGACGCCGAACAGGAGGATCGCCGCCACCGCCAGCGGCCAGCGCGCGCGCCGCGGCAGCGGCGGCGCGTCGTCGCCGATGTCGAGGGTGAGCGCCCGCGGCTCGGCGGTGACGAACGCCGGCTCGTTGGCCACCCGGCGCTGCCCGGTGCGCTGCCCGGTGCGCTGTCCGCCGCGCTCGGCGGTGGCGTCGGTGGCGGTGATGGGCGCCAGCGGCGGCGGCGGCTTCGACTCGACCGTGGTCCGCGCCGGCCGCAGGGTCTCCTGGTTCGGGCCGCTGGCCGCGCCCGGCGGCAGCGGCTGGAGCTGCAGCACCTGCTTCTGGCCGGCGACGCTGCTCGACACCGGCTGCGCCAGGTCGATCCCGCCGGCGACGCCGCGGATGGCCTCGAGCAGCTCGTCCATCGTCGGGTAGCGCTGCTCGCGCTTCTTGGCCAGCGCGCGCATCACCACCGCCTCGACCTCGGGCGCGATCCGGAGATCGGGGCGGAGCTGGCTGGGCGGGATGATCGGGTCGAGCATCTGCATGGCGAGGATCCGCACCATGCTCTCGGCCTTGTGCGGCACCTGGCCGGTCAGCATCTCGTAGAGGATCGTGCCCAGGGCGTAGACGTCGACGCGGCCGTCGGTGTCGCTGCGCCCGGCCGCCTGCTCCGGCGCCATGTACTCGGGCGTGCCGAAGACCGCGCCGGCCCGGGTCAGGCGCGGGCCGTCGCCGGCGTTGCCGTCGATGGGCGTGACCTTGGCGATGCCGAAGTCGACGATCTTGACGAAGTCGCGCCGGCCGTCGCGGGTGATGAGGAAGATGTTCTCGGGCTTGAGGTCGCGGTGGACGATGCCCTTGGCGTGGGCCGCGCTCAGCGCCTGCGCGATCTGGGCGGCGATGGGCAGGGCGCGCTCGAGCGGGAACGGCGCCGACAGCTTGATCGCCGACGACAGCGTGCTGCCGTCGACGTACTCCATCACCGAGTAGGTGAGGCCGTCGGGGGTGGTGCCGAAGTCGGTGACGTCGACGATGTGGGGGTGGCCGATGCGCGACGCCGCCTTGGCCTCCTGCACGAAGCGCTTGATCGTGCTCTGGTCGCGCGCCACCTCGCGCTTGAGGACCTTGATCGCCAGCGGGCGCTCGATCACCAGGTGGCGGGCGGCGTAGACCACGCCCATGCCGCCCTCGCCGATCTTGCGCTCGATCAGGTAGCGGCCGTCGAGGGTCTGGCCGACCAGGCGCTCGTAGATGGCCTGGCCCTCGGGCTGGAGCAGGGCGCGGACGGCGTCCTCGCCGTCGTGGGCCGAGATCGCCCGCGCCGACTGCGACACCGCCTCGGGCGAGATCGACAGCCGCGTGCCGTCGAACGGGCAATAGCCGGCGTCACCGTAGAACTGATGACAGTTGGGGCACCAGTAGCGGGACACGGGCGGGTCAGATCCTCGCGGCCGGCCCGGTCACATGCGGCCGACGCGGACGTCGTCGTACTCGGCGGTGCGGAAGTACGTGAAGACCGCGCCCTCGGCGCCGACCATCAGGACCTTGCCGCCGCCGGTGGCGCCGAACGGGGCCACGGCGAGGCTCTTGCCGAAGCGCTCCTCCTCGGCCGGCTCGGCCGGGTGCAGCGTCAGCGCCAGGTCGAAGCCGGGGCTGGGCGTGGCGCGGAAGCGGTAGACGTAGACCGCGCCGCCGTTGGACACGCCGCGCGGGTCGCTGCGCGGCGCGCCGACGATCAGCTCGGGCACGCCGTCGTCGTCGAGCAGGTCAGCGACCAGGAGCGCGTCGCCGAAATCGCTGCCGCTGTCGCTGGGGCTGATCTCGGCCGCGCCGCCGCCGCCGAAGCGCACGAACACCTTGTTGAGGCTGGGCGCCGAGTACACCAGGTCGTCCAGCGCCGCCAGCGGGTCGGGGTCGACCACGTCGGGGAACCGGGCGGCGACGATGCGCGCGCCGAGGTCGGTCGCGGCCTCGGCCGAGGTGATGCGGAGCAGCGCGGCCGCGTTCTGCTCGCAGCTCCCGGCGGTCTCGTAGGGCTGGGTGATCTCGGCCGGCGACAGCACGACGATCTCGGCCACGCCGTCGCGCCGCTCCTCGCCCACCGAGATCAGGATCTCGGGCCCGGGGTGGATGGTGTCGTCGATGACGTTGGCCACCGCCACCGCGTACGACCAGTCCATGCGGTTGTCGACGGCGCGGCAGCCCTTGAGCGCGAACGTGGTGCCGCTGTCGGCCTCCGAGTAGTCCTGCATGACCACGAGCTGGGGACCGCGCGCGATCACCAGCTCCTTGATCGTGTCCATGCCGAAGCCGGGCAGGGTGGCGAAGGTCAGGCCCTCGGCGTAGATGTTGTGGCGGTCGGTGCCGTCGACCTCGGTCTGCGCGGTGAGCACCACCGACTTGACGATGTCGAGGGTGCGGCCGTTGTAGACCGCGATCCGCGACGGGTCGACGTTCTCGCCCATCACCACCGAGAACGCGACGTGCTCGCTGTCGGGATCGCCGGCCAGCGCCGGCCGCTCGGGGAAGCCGGCGAAGGCCAGGGTGGCCCGCGGATCGATGGCGTTGATCGCGAGGCGCTCGCCGGCGTCGTCGTAGCCGAGCGTCGACAGGCTGGCCCGCGACCGGCCCAGCACGAAGGCGTGGGTGCCGGCGCCGCGGGTCGGTGACGCCACCAGGGCCACGCCGTACTGGCGCGAGTCGGTGGCCTCGGGCTTGGTCACCCGGTCGACCCAGGCGTCGTCGGCGAGCTCGTCGAAGACCGCCCAGTTGCAGGCGGCGAGCGGCAGCGCGGCGGCCGCGGTCAGGAGCGTGCGAGCGAAGATCCGGGTCACCATGACAGCTCCAGGTTCAGGCCGGCGTACTCGGGCCCGATGGTCGGGGTCAGCGCCAGCGCCCGCACGTCGAGGGTGGCGGTCGACGGCGCGCCCTTGTCGCGGAAGGTGTAGTAGACGGCGGCCAGGCCGATCACGCCGGCCAGGCCGTACGCGGCGTTGGCGCCGATCGCGAAGTACTTGCCGCGGGTGAAGCGGGGGTCGTCCTGATCGATGGGCGGGTTGCCGGCGTCGATCGCGGTGCGCAGCTCGTCGCGCAGCTTGTTGGCCTCGAGGCCGAGGTAGATGCCGCCGCCGAGGAAGCCGGCCGAGAAGATGTACGCGACCACGGCGTCGCCGCGGCCCGGCTTCTTGACCAGGTTGGCCTTGACCGAGATCTCGGTCTTGGCCTGGACCTCGATCGTCGTGGAGTAGGGCTTGTAGCCGGGGCGACGCACGGTGATGCGGCGGCGCCCCTCGCGCACCGGCTTGCGGCACGGGCCACGCGGGCACACCACCTCGCCGTCGACGAGGATCTCGCTGGCCTCGATGCCGAGGCCGCGCACGTTGAGGTAGCCGACCGGCGAGCCCTTGAGGGTCGCGCTGATCTCGTGGGTCTCGCCGGCGATGACCTCGATCTCGTGCTGGCTCTCCTCGTAGCCGTCGGCCGAGATCCACACCGTGTGCTTGCCGGGCTTGAAGTTGCCCGAGAACGGGGTCTTGCCGATGGCGCCCACGTTCTTGTCGTCGAGGAAGATCTCGGCCCCCGGCACGTTCGACTTGATCTCGAGCCAGCCCAGGTAGTCCTCCTCGGACAGGACGATCTGCAGCACCATGAGCCGCGACGGATCGGCCGAGGTCCGGCCCTCCTTGCTCTTGTAGCCGCGCTTCTCGACCAGGTACTGGAACTCGCCCTCCATCGAGCCCGACCACGGGGTCTGGGCCATCGGCCCCTTGTCCTTGCCGTTGATGTAGATGTTGGCGCCCTGCGGCTCGCTCTCGATGACGACCAGGCCGCGGACCTTGACCTCGCCCAGCGCCTGCACCTGCTCCGACGGGGTCTCCGGCGGCTTGTCGGTGCCGGGCGCCGGGGTGGCGGCGGCCAGGCGCTGGATCTCGGCCTCGAGCACGCCGATCGTCTTCTTCACGCGCTCGCTGTCGTCGGCCTTGGGATCCTCGCTGACGTAGCGCTTGTAGTAGTCGACGGCGAGCTTGTAGGCCTCGACGTCCGACGCCTTCTTGCCCTTCATGTGGTAGGCGGCGCCGACGTTGTAGAGGAACTGCGGCATGCGCCGCGACTCGTAGGCCTTCTTGAAGCCCTCGGCGGCGAGGTCGTAGTTGCCGGCCAGGTAGGCGCCCTGACCCTGGTCGAACGCGGCCTGGGCCGCCTTCCACTCGGCGCTCTGGGCGTGGGCGGTGCCGGCGGCCGCGATGGCCACGACCAGCGCGACCCCCAACGAAAAGACAGGCAGTATGCGTAGTTTCATGCCAGGACCCTCAGCGGGGGAGGATATCCCGGCGCGCGCCGCCGCGCCACCTGGCGCCACCTCCGGCGTGGTCCATGCCGCAACCTGCCAGGCCGGGCGGCGCCACCTTCGCCCCGCCCGCGTCCCGAGCGGCGCTCAGAACCGGCCGCCGAGGCGGACCCCGGCGTGGTCGCTGCCGACCACCGGCTCGAGGGCGACGGCGCGGACCTCGATCTGGCCGGTCGAGGGCGGGCCCTTGTCGCGGAACGTGTAGTAGACCGCCGACAGACCGATGACGCCGGCCAGGCCCCAGCCGCCGTAGGCGCCGTACGTGATGTGGTCCTTGCGGTCGAAGTTGGCGTCGCCGGCCTGCAGATCGCTGGCGTAGAGGTACGCGTAGGTGGCGCCGCCGGCGATGGCCGCGGCGAAGATGTAGGCGACCACGGCGTCGGTCCGGGACGGCTTGCGCTTGAGGTTGGGGCGGATCGACAGCTCGGTGCGGGCCTGGAGGTCGACGCGGGTGCGGTAGGTCTTGTAGCCGCTGCGCGAGATCGAGATCGTGCGCTGGCCCTCGCGCACCGGCTTGCGGCAGGGCACGCGCTCGCACACCAGCTCGCGGTCGACGTGGACGCGGGCGTGATCGAGGCCGGCGCCGCGGACGTCGAGGTAGCCGACCGGCGAGCCCTGGAGCGTGGCGACGATCTCGTGGGTCTCGCCGGCGATGATCTCGATGTCGTGGGTGGTCTCGTCGTAGCCGTCGGCGGTGACCCACACCTTGTGCTTGCCCGGCTTGAGGTTGCCGGAGAACGGCGTCTGGCCGATGGCGCCCGTCGCCTTGTCGTCGAGGAAGATGCTGGCGCCCGGCACGTTGCTGCGGATCTCGAGCCAGCCCAGGTAGTCCTCCTCGGACAGCACCACCTGCAGCACGACCAGGCGGTTGGGGTCGGGGGCCACCGTCGACTCCTTCGACTTGTGGCCGCGCTTCTCGATGATGACCTTGTGGGTGCCGTCGAGGGAGCCCGACCACGGGGTCTGGGCGAAGACGCCGTGCTTCTTGTCGTCGAGGTAGATGTTGGCGCCCTGGGGCTCGGTCTCGATCACGACCAGCGAGCGGGTCTTCTGCTCGAGCTGCTGGACCTCGGCCGACGGCGCGCCGGCGGCCTCCGGCGTCGCCGCCGCGCGCAGGCGCGCGATCTCCTTCTCGATGACGGCGATCGCCTTCTCGACCTGCGCCTTGTCGGAGGCCTTGGGCACCGCCACCAGGTAGTCGCGGTAGTACTTGACCGCGAGGCCGTAGGCGTCGGGGTCGCCGTGCTTCTTGCCCTTCATGTAGTAGGCGGTGCCGACGTTGAAGAGCAGGTCGGGCATGGCGCGGGCCTCGTAGGCGGCCTTGAACTTGTCGGCGGCGCCGTCGAAGTCACCGCCGGCGATGGCGCGCTGGGCGTCGTCGAAGAGCTGCTGCGCGCGCTGCAGCGCGTCGGGCTGGGCGGCGGCGGTGCCGGGGACGGCGACGGGGAGGACGACGACGGCGACCAGCGACAGGGCGAGGAGGAGGCGCACCATGGCCGCGGGAGGATACCACCCCGGTGGCTCCGGTCCGAGCGGGGGATGGCCTCGGAGCGTGTGAAGGAATCAGGCCAGGAACGTGACGTTGGCCTCGACCGGATCGCGCGCGGTGCGGAACTGGTTGATCGGCGACGCCTCGTCCTCGAGGCCGATCGCGATCCCGAACAGGAGGTCGACCTCGGGCGCGAACCCGAGCTGCTCGCGCAGCACCTTGGGGTAGGCCGCGATCGAGGCCATCGAGCACGCGGCCAGGCCGTCGGCGGTGAAGGCGGCGAGGAGCTGGCCCAGCCACACCCCGACGTCGATGAGCGCGTAGGGGCCCAGCCGGCGGTCGACGCCGACCACCGCCAGGTGGGGCGCGTCGAAGATCTGGTAGTTGCGCAGCCAGGCGTCGTAGCGGCGCGACTTGTCGTCGCGGGCGATGCCCATCGCGCCGTAGAGCGCGAAGCCGCAGGCCCGGCGGTGCGCCAGGTACGGCTCGGGGTAGTCCATCGGGAACGGCACGTCGGGCGACGGCAGGCCGCCGCGGGCGGCGGCGACCAGGGCGTCGCGCACGACGTCGGTGCGCGGCGGCTCGGTGACCACGACGCGCCACGGCTGGGTGTTGCACCACGACGGCGCGCGCTGGGCGGCGGCGAACACGCGCGCCAGGCGCTCGCGCGGCACCGGCGTGGGCAGGAAGGCGCGCACGCTCTTGCGGGCGCCCAGCACGCGCTCGAGGGTGGCGAGGTCGGCGCTCACCGCGCGCCTCCCGGGGCCGGCGCCCCGCCACCAGCGCGCCGCGGGTGCGAGGCGTGGAGCTCGCGGAAGCGGTAGATGCCGGTGCCGTGCTGATCGGAGAACGCGATCGACACCCCGTAGTTGCCGACGAGGTTCATGGCGGTGACCGTGATGTCCTCGGGGACGCTGGCCGGATCGAGCAGGCGCTCGCCGGTGGTCTCCGACTGGCAGTAGGCGCAGGTGCAGCGCTGGCGCAGCGTGCGCGCCGGCCACACGTCCTCGTCGCCTTCGTCCCAGACGAACCGCACCTCGGCCTGGCCGAGGCCGATGATCTCGAGTGGCATGGGCATCGGGGCGATCTCTAGCAGGTCGGCCCCGGTCGCGCCTAGCGCCGGGGCCGCCGCGCCGCCGCGACCGCCGCGCGGCCACGCGGCGCTGGACCGCGGCTAGACCGGCAGCGGGCAGGCGAGCTCGAGCGAGGTGCACTCCGGCGGCTGATCGATCGTCAGCGCGCCGGGCGGCAGGGGCTGGCCGGCGAGCCCGCACGTGATCGTGTAGCGAAGCTCGGTCACCTCGCGCGAGGCGGCGTCGAGGCACGCCCGCAGGTCGGACAGGGTCTTGCCGCAGCCCGACGACGCGTACTCGATCGCCTCGCAGCCGACGCCGGCGACGATCGTCGCCACCAGGGTCTGGACCTCGGCCGGCGGGTCGTTGATGCAGTCGTCGACGAAGTCGCCGCAGGCCGCCGCGGTCTCGCTCTGCTCGATGCCGAGCGCGGTGCAGGCGACCTCGACGAACAGCGAGCCGCGGTACTGATCGAGGAGGTAGTCCTCGAAGGCGTCGCACACCTTGGCCGCGGCGGCGTCGCCGGCGCTCGCCAGGGTCGCGCCCGGGTCGACGTCGTCGGGGAACCAGCCGGAGCTGCCGCAGGCGGCGGCGCCGGCGAGGAGGAGCGGGATGGTCTTGCAGGCGAGTCGAGGCATGTCCCTCCGCGAATTCAAGCGTCGTGCCGACCGCTGCCCGCCGCGCACGGTCGGGAACGGGCCGCGACCGCGTGGCCGGAGCCGTCCCCCACCTGGTGAGTGTCGGCCGCCCGGTCGAAGGTCGCCAGTTCCTGCCAGGGGCACCGTCACCTACACCGGCGGGGCGCCGGGTGGCCGGTGGGACAGGCGGGGAGGGTCGGCGCCAGGCCGGCGGCGGCGTGGTAGCGTGCGCTCGATCATGCCGCCCGCGCCGCGCCGTCCCCGTCCGTCCCGCGGCGAGCGCGCCCCCGAGCGGCCGCGCTCGGGGCCGCGCGCCGACGGCCCGCGCTCGGGGCCGCGCGCGACCGGGCCCCGCGGCCAGCGCCGCGCGCTGTCGATGCCGTCGACGCCGGGGCCCAGCGGCTGGGGTGGCGACCGCCAGCTCGGGCCGGCGCTCGAGGACGCGCTGCTCGCCGCCGGCCGCGACGACGTCCCCGCCGAGAGCCTGACCCACCCGGTGCACCCCTACCCGGCGCGCCTGCACCCGGCGACCGCGGCCCGCCTGGTCGAGCTCGTCATGCACACCGCGCCCCAGGGCGCGCCCCTGCTCGATCCGTTCTGCGGCTCGGGCACGGTGCTGGTCGAGGCCCGCGCCGCCGGCTACCTGGCGCTCGGGGTCGACCTCAACCCGCTCGCCGTGCGCCTGGCCCGGGTCAAGACCTGGACCGCGCCGGTGCCGCGCCGCAAGCTGGCGCGCGAGCTGGGGCGGCGCATCGCCGGCGAGGTCATGCACGCCGGCCGCGAGGCGCGGCGGGCCGGCGCCACGGCGCCGCCGCTGCGGGCGCCGCCCGGGTTCGATCCCAACGCCCGCCAGCGCCGCATCGGCAAGTGGTTCTCGCCCCACGTCCGCCGCGAGCTCGAGGCCATCGCCGCCGCGATCGACGAGGTCGCCGCCGACGACGCCGAGGTCGCGCTGGTCCTGACCATGGCGCTGTCGGGGATCCTGTACAAGGTCTCGCACCGGCGCAGCGACACCGATCCGAGCTGGGTCGAGCGCAAGGTCGCGCGCGGCGCCGCCGCCCGCCTGTTCGGCGACCGGGTCGAGATGATCGTCGCCGGCCTCGACGACCTGGCGCGGGTGCGGGCGCCGATGCCGCGCGTCGTCGAGGCCGACGCCCGCGCCCTGGCCAGCCTGGACCTGCCGCCGGCCGTCGGCGTCGTCACCTCGCCGCCCTACGCCGGCACCTACGACTACGCCGAGCAGCACCGCCTGCGCTTCGACTTCCTCGGCCTCCGCCACCGCGCCTTCGACGAGGGCGAGCTGGGGCCGCGCCGCCACTTCCTCGCCAACAGCGCGGCCGCCACCACCCGCTGGCGGGCCGCGCTCGGCGACGCCGTCGGCGCGCTGGTCGGCGCGCTCGAGCCCGGCCGGCTGGCGGCGCTGGTGGTCGGCGACTCGCTCGCCGGCAAGGCCTGCTTCGCCGACGAGGACCTGCGCGCCGTCCTCGACGATCGGGTCGAGGTCCTGGCCTGGGCGTGGCAGGAGCGGCCCAAGCTCGGCCCCGAGCGCCACGCCTTCGGCGATCGGCCCAAGCGCGAGCACGTGGTCGTGCTCCACCGCACGCGGTGACCGATGTCCGACCGGGCGGCGCAGCGCAAGAAGGACGCCAAGGACGCGGCGATCTACGTCGCCGCCCGCAGCCTGGCCGGGATGCTGTTCCTGATCACGTACGTGATCGCGCTGCACCGCTACACCGAGCTCGAGTTCCAGTACGTGGCGGCGGTGTTGCTGGTCTACGAGAGCGCGATCGCGCTCGGCTCGCTGGGCCTGCCCGACGCCGTCTTCTACTTCATCGGCAAGACGCCGGAGCGGGCGGCGGCGATCGTGCGCCAGGTCTCGGCGCTCCTGCTGGGCGCGTCGTTCCCGGTGATCGCGATCGCCGCGGTCGCCGCGATCGCCATGTCCGACGACAACGTCGACCTGGTGGCGGCGATCCCGTGGCTGGCCGCGGTCATCCTGGTCGAGCTGCCGACCCAGCCCGCGGTCAACCAGCTCATCGCCCACGGCTACGCCGGCACCGCCTCGGCCCTGTTCTTCGGTTTCGCCGTGCTGCGCACCGGCGCCGTGCTCCTGCCGCTCGTGACCCCGCTCTCGATCACGATCATCCCGCCGGTGATGGCGGTGCTCGGCCTCACCCGCCTGGCCGCCCACGTCATCATCCTGTGGCGGCTGTACCCGCTGCCGCCCGGCGAGCGCTGGTTCGACAAGGTCTCGCTCAAGACCATCATGCTGTGGGCGATCCCCGCCGGCATGGCCGCCACCGTCGGCAAGATCAACCCGCAGATCGACAAGTACACGGTCAAGCTGATGCTGGGCGGCGAGGTCTTCACCCACTACACCGCGGCCGCGCTCGAGATCCCGCTGGTCACGATGATCCCGTACGCCATCGGCGCGGTGATGCAGGTGCGCTACGTGCGCCTGTTCGCCCAGGGCGACGTCGGCGAGCTGCGCGCGCTCTGGTACCACAACGTCGAGAAGACGATCGCGGTCGTCCTGCCGCTGGCGATCCTGCTCATCGTCACCGCGCCCGAGGTCGTGCTGCTCCTGGCCAGCGAGAAGCACGCCCACGGCGCGACCGTGCCGTTCCAGATCTTCACGATCGTGCTCCTGCACCGGGTCGCCGCCTACGGCTCGATGCTGCAGGCGACCAACCAGACGCCGGTCCTGGTCAAGACCAGCCTGCTCATCCTGGGCAGCAACCTGATCCTGACCGTGCCGTGCACGCTCGCGTTCGGCGCCTACGGCGCGGCGATCGCCACCGTCATCGCCAACGTGCCGGCGTGGCTGCTCACCCTCGACCGCATCGGGCGGGCCATGGGCGGCACCGCCCGCGACGCCCTGCCGTGGCGGTTCTACCTGCGCGCGCTCGCCCTCACCGCGGCGCTGGGCGGCGCGCTGTGGCTGGTGCGGCCCCACGTCGCGCTGGGCGCGGGCATGCGGCTCCTGGTCATGTCGATCGGCTTCATGGCGGTCTACCTGGTGGCGGCGCGGCTGGCGCGCCTCCTCACCACCGACGACCTGCGCCTGGTCCGCCGCTGGCTGACGCTGGGGGTGTGGAAGTGACGCCGCCGATCTCGGGCACGACCCGGCTGGCGGCGGTGCTGGGCTGGCCGGTGGCGCACTCGCGCAGCCCGGCGCTCCACAACGCGGCGTTCGCCGCCGCCGGTGTCGACGCCGTCTACGTCGCCCTGCCGGTGCCGCCCGCCGAGCTGGCGACGGTGCTCCGCGCGCTGGCCGCCACCGGCGCGCTCGGCGCCAGCGTCACGGTCCCGCACAAGGAGGCGGCGCTGGCGGCGTGCACGCGGGTCGACGCGCTGGCCGCGCGCGCCGGGGCGGTCAACTGCGTGGCCTTCACCGGCGGCGAGATCGTCGGCCACAACACCGACGCCGGCGGCTTCGTCGACGCCCTGGCCGAGGCCGGGGGGGCGGTCGCCGCCGGCCGGCGGGCGGTCGTGCTCGGCGGTGGCGGCGCGGCGCGGGCGGTGGCGATGGGGCTCGGCGACGCCGGCGCCGAGGTGATCGTCGTGGCCCGCCGCCCCGACGCCGTCTCCTGGTGCGCGGCGCGGCCGTGGGCCGCGCTCGCCGACGCCCTCGTCGACGCCGCGCTGCTCGTCGACGCCACCAGCGCCGGCCTGGCGCCGGCGACCGACCTCGCCCTCGCCGAGCAGGTGCCGCTCGAGCGCCTGCCCGCCGCCGCCGCCGTGGCCACGCTCGTCTACCACCGCCCGACCGAGCTCCTGGCCCGCGCCGCCGCCGCCGGCCACGTCACGGTCGACGGCGGCGGCATGCTCCTCCACCAGGCCGCGCGCGCCTTCGCGCTGTGGACCGGCCAGCCCGCCCCGCTCGCGGTCATGCGCGCCGCCCTCGCCGGCTGATCCCGCGGGCCGCGGGCGCGGCGCCACGATCGCGCGCGGGGCGCGCCGGCGGCCAGGTGGCACGGTCGCTGCAAAACCGCCGGGCTGCTTCGACGAGGAGGCCGTCCATGACCGCGATCCCACGTCTGCGGAGAGGCCTGAGCCTTGGCCTCGTGTGCCTGGGATTCACACTGCCGGCGAGCGCCGTGGCGGACGCGGCACGCGCGCCGTCGGCGCGCTGGGTCGAGGACCCGTACCAGCCCCACGAGACCGTCGGCCCCAACGTGCGGGCGGGCAGCGCGGTGGGCTGGGTGATCCATGACGACCGGACCTACACCGCGCTCGGCGGCGCCATCTCGGTCGGGCCGCGCCTGGGACGGTTCACGCTCGAGGCCGGCTACATCTTCGCCGAGCTGTCGGAGCCTGGGCCGTCGGCGCGGGTCCACGGCTACCTGCACCGGCTGTCGGCCAACGCCCGCGCCGATCTCGTCCGGCTCGGCTCGCGCTCCCTCGGGCCCAACTCGATGCTGGCGATCTACGGCGAGGCCGGCGTCGCCCGCCAGCTCCACCGCTGGCTGCGGCCCGAGGACGGGCTGGCAGCGCGCGTGATCCCGGTCGACGGCGGGCGCTCGGTCGCCGTCTTCGGCTTCGGCCTCAACCTCGATCACCGGCTCGAGCAGCCGCGCGGCTTCCCGGCGCGCGTCGGCTGGCAGCTCGGCTGGCAGCTCACCGCGTCCGACCGGGTCGAGCCCGGCAGCACCGTGGTCTGCCGCGGCGCCGAGTGCGTGGCCGGGCCGACCATGCCACGGGCACCCGTGCGCGACACCTCGCTGCTGGTGACCTCGACCATCGCCTTCTCCTGGTAGTCCGCCCCGCGGGAACGCTCCACCGACCGCGGTCGGAGCTCGCGGGAACCGTACGGCGAGCCCCGCACCCGGCGAGCCCGCGCCGCTCTCCGGTCGGCCTGAGCCGCCCGAGCGGCGCACTCCGGTCGGCCTGAGCTCTTCACCGACCGCGGTCGGAGATGGCGGGAAACGAACGGCGAGCTGCATCTCTCCGGTCGGCCTGAGCTCGTCACCGACCGCGGTCGGAGATGGCGGGAAACGAACGGCGAGCTGCATCTCTCCGGTCGGCCTGAGCTCGTCACCGACCGCGGTCGGAGATGGCGGGAAACGAACGGCGAGCTGCATCTCT